>NZ_PHHC01000094.1:6452-30587 GCF_002930195.1 Holospora curviuscula
GCAGGAAGCGCAGACCATAGAAGTGAATCAATTTCAAAATAAATTCCTTGATGATACTGGGGGTTCATTAGAGGAGTTGATAATTGCACATCTCGAGTATGCAAATAAGCCCAACAATCCAGAGTCTGTGGAGGACGTAAAGAAAGCGTTACTGGAGAAAGTTGAAAAGCGGAATGAGTCTACTCCTGAGATAATAAAAAATATAAATGAAATATTTACAGGTGCAGGAAATAACCCTCAGAAACTGCAGCAAGCACACCAAGAGCAACCACAAAAAAAGCGGGAACCGCAGCAGGCACACCAAGAGGAAGCGCAAAAAAATCAGGAAGCGCAGAACATAGAAGTGAATCAATTTCAAAATAATGCTCTGCTTGGTTTGGGTGAGTTGAATCCTAAGGAAAAGGAGTTACGAGCACTCTTGATTGATAAGCAGAACGAGGAAAGAAAACAACTTCATAAAGAATTGGATGAAGGATTGAATGAGGTGTATGTAGACCAACAGAAAAATTCGATTTTACAGTTTAGAAATCATTCCGGAGAAGCTAACTCTATAAAAGATAATATCATCAAAAAAGTGAAGCAGAACGAGAAAAATTAAGATTAAAAAAAGTAAATCAAATGCCAAGGTAGGGAGATATTTTGGTATCCCTACCTCTAATTCATATCAGGGTGTTTGAGTACTTCCAGCACTTGCGCCAATAAAAAGCGCATTTCCCTGCCCTCTGTGCGGCCTCGCAAAATAATTTCTTCACGTGCGAGCTCTTCATGGTCGGCAATGATCGCAAAGGAAATTCCCTGTTGGCTGGCATACCTGATTTTCAGACTAAAAAGTAAACGTCTCTTTTTTAGGGAACACAGGTTAGGCAGTACTTAAAAAAGCGTTTATTATTTAACCGCGAGATGATTAAATGTTTTAATATTTTTCCTATTGACAGGAAAGAGCTCTTTGTTTAGAGTGATAATCTAGACTTTAGTTAAGAAAATCTCATGAAAAAATTAAATTTCAAATACATCTATTTTTTAGCGATGATGAATTTTGGAGCCTTTGCTATGTTAACTCCACAGCAAGCAGAGCAGAATAAAAGGGATTTTTTGATTGATTGTGAAATTTTTCAAAATGAATATCCGGGTATATACAAAATATCCGCGAAGGATTGGAAAACGATTAAAGAAGAAGCTCTTCGCTATGTTTCACAGTATGTTGAAAGAAGTAAGATTGATTTTTTTAAAATCGGATTTCGTAAACTAATATCGGAAACACTAGTACAAGTAAAACCAAGCGATGGTTCAGATATTGCAACTAAAATAATAATTAATATGAAAGACAGGCTTGATTATATCTTCAATGAGTATTATCGTTACATAAGCAATAGATCAGAAGCACTGCTTCCGTATAATGTGGCTAAATTGGATACATTGGTAGAGTCACATTTTAAATATGCACGTAAATTCAGAGATCCAGCGGTTTTGGCTCTTATAAAGGGCGACTTAAATGATACACTTCTAAAGCGGCAAAAGGAGCGAGACGATTGTACTCCTGAGGTGATAGAAAAGTTTATGAACGATCCCGCGTTTCAGAGGTTAGGTCATCAACCCCAGCAGCTAGAGAAACAACAGCAGCAGGTACAACAAGAGGAAGCGCAGAACATAGAAGTGAATCAATTTCAAAATAAATTCCTTGATGATACTGGGATTTCATTAGAGGAGTTGATAGTTAAATATTTAGAATTGGCAAATACGCCCAACAATCCAGGGTCTGTGGAGGACGTAAAGAAAGCATTACTGGATACACTCAAAAAGCGGCAGGATTGTACTGCTGAGATAATAAAAAGTGTAAATGAAATGTTTAAAGGAACAGGCAATAACTCCCAGAAACCGCAGAAGGAACAACAGCAGCAGGCACAACAAGAGCAACCGCAAAAAAAGCAAAAACAACAGCAGCAGGTACAACAAGAGGAAGCGCAGAACATAAAAGTGAATCGATTTCAAAATAATGCTCTGCTTGGTTTGGGTGAGTTGAATCCTAAGGAAGAGGAGTTACTAGCACTCTTGATTGGTAAACAGAACGAGGAAAGAAAACAACTTCATAAAGAATTGGATGAAGGATTGAATGAGGCGTATGTAGACCAACAGAAAAATTCGATTTTACAGTTTAGAAATCATTCCGGAGAAGCTAACTCTATAAAAGATAATATCATCAAAAAAGTGAAGCAGAACGAGAAAAATTAAGATTAAAAAAAGTAAATCAAATGCCAAGGTAGGGAGATATTTTGGTATCCCTACCTCTGATTTATGTGAGTTCTTGAAATAATTCAGGGTATTTCAGTACTGCCAGCGCTTGCGCCAATGAAACGCGCATTTCCCTACCCGCTGTGTGGGCTCGCAAAATAATTTCTTCACGTGCGAGCTCTTCATACTCGGCAACGATCGCAAAGGAAATTCCCTGTTTGCTGGTATACCTGATTTTCACTAAGCAAACAGTCCGGTAAACCATTGTTCTAACCTATTGAGGATTATTTTAATGAAGGATAGCGGAATAAACGCTTTGGCTGATGCAGTAGAGCGCTTATAAATCTTTGGATAATCTTCTAAAATGATCTAACCACGGAAATGAATGCTCTACAAGCCCGCCATTCCTGGACCTTAACCCCCTTAGTGTGTTCTCCATGGTGTACCATGCTAAGAAAAACTCCTTGCGTATGAAGATAAACCTATTGGTGTAGATCCTTGATGCGCTAAAATGTTCACCAGCCTTAGAATTTTTTTCTTTAAGCCAAATAAGACTCTTTTGGCACACGTGCTATCATGAGAGCTAGCGCTGTGCACATCACCATTGAGCGGCGAGCTCAAGGTGTTGACTCCTAGGTGTCTTTTTTACTACTTTTTTGCCTCCATCATACTCTTGCTTTTCAGTGTTTAAAAGTCCGTGGGTGCACGCTCTGGCTATGGATGATTTCTATACTAAAATTTTTCTCTTTTCCTCTCTTGATTTTGAGGATATCTCTGGGTTTATCCATCAATACTTGAATGATTTTTCGATGCTTTAGACTATTAAAGTTCTTCAGTACTCTTTTTCATGGTCTACACTCTTTAGAGAAAGCCCTCCAAACCAGCTATTTCGTGATATAAACTATGCCGCTCCATACCCGCCTAGCATCCTTAGGCTGCGGCCTTACTTGCTTTTTCTTGCGCTTGTTAATCTCTTCTTCTATAACTTGCTACGCTTCATTTTTTAGATCACTTGTATCACTTTTTGACCTCTCTCGCCTCTCTGTGATGTCAATCCTATCCTTTATTCCTATTCTTTCAATTCCCCTATTCAAGATAAATAACTATAGAAAACGTTCAAATTTGGAATAAGATGACCGTAATGAATCTGGTGTTTTGGATAAGTTTGGTTAAGTTAAATTACAACAAATGCGAGCAGCTAAGGTGCTTAAGAATTTCTATAGGTTGCAGCGTGATTTATTGAATGAGATTATCGCTGACTTTAACTACAACATTTATTCCAAGCATGCGTCACATGAACGCACAATTTCCTGGGGCGATCAATGCTCAACGCTTAGCTTATATTCTCATTTTCTTGCGCTCGAAAATAGGCTCTGGTAAACTGAGTCCTATATCTACAAAGAACGGTGCTTTTATCAAGAAATCTGCTACGTTTCACTTTGAAGCCGAGTTAGAATACAATCAGGTAGCTGGCGTTGATGAAGCTGGCTACGGTGCTTGGGCGGGTCCAGTGGCAGTATGTGCGGTCATGTTAAATGTAGAATCTTTTCCAGAAGAGTTGAAGAAAGTAGTGTATGATTCAAAATATCTTAACGCAAAGACACGCACTTATATTCACGATACATTTATCGCCAATCCAAGATACGGAACTTTTTCCATTGAAATGGTGTGGCCTGAAGAAATTCATTATCACAACGTGCTTCGAGCAACCCTTTACGGCATGGAGCGTGCTTTAATGAACCTGAAGCCTAGACCTTATCATGTACTGATTGATGGACCAAGATCTATTCCCTTTTTAACTAAAGAGATTACGCAGCACCCTCTTATTAAAGGAGATCAAAAAAGTTATTCCATAGCTATGGCAAGCATTATTGCAAAAGTAAAAAGAGACACGTTGATGGATACATTGCATACCCACCATCAATACTATGGCTGGAATACCAACAAAGGATATGGGACACTTAAACACACAGAAGCGTTAAAAGTTTTTGGTTCTTGCCTGCATCATCGTAAAGGATACAAAATTAAGGCATTAAAAAATATTTAAGTAACGGGTTGAAGAAGTAAGATTTAAAAAAAATATTTAAGCAGTCGTAACACATTCTTCATAAAATCTTAAAACAAGCTTTTTCATACAAAAAGACTTACTAGAATTTCTTTCTTTGCAGGCTAAATCATGTGTTTTTAATTTTAATCATGTATAGCCAAATAACGATAGAATAGCTATAATAAAAGAGAAAATATTTAAAAATATCGTATTCATTGGATTTTCTTCGTAAAGGGTTAGGCACTAAGAAGAAAGAAGGGATGAGCTATGAAAAATCGGCTAGACGTTTTAAAATGGGTAAGCAGACTATAGAGGGAGTACGCGTTTAGAACCGAAATTTGTTCGCTATAAGCCAGCCAGAACAATAGACATGAAACTGTTTAAAACACCCTTTCACGATGGATCCTGATGCTTATAAGCCAACGTGAGCAGAGCGTTTTGAGGGTAGGCCTGTTGGTATTTTGAAAGCCCTGGGACGTCTTAATATTCGCTATAACAAAAAAAACCTTAGAACCTATTATTTATGGATGAGCGATCCGCTTTATCAAGCGTATAGAATTAGGGAGCATCACCCTATTTTCGAGAGCGGTTACAGCAATTTCGTACGCTTTAGACAATTTTGAATAGTGATTGAGCCAAGCAACGCTTCGTTCAACAACCCATCTTTTGGCGAGTGCAGCCCATCCTGGGGTTCTGAAATTTCAATTGTATTGTTCAGAATGTTTCTCACAAACTCTACTATAGTTTTTCGATATCCGGTATCGGCGCAAATACTTTTGAGTGTCGGATAGTATTGCAGAGCCTTTTGAAAAATATTGCACCCCCTTACTGTATCATGTTGATTCGCGTCATGAATAGTAACGTGCACGAGAGTGCCCTGTGTATCCATAACACTATGGTGTTTACGTCCCTTTTTTTTCCCTCCATCAATGCCGCGTTGTTCATAAGCCCCGGCAGTTTTGACACTGTGTGAATCAATGCTGCGATAGCTCAAGTCTTCACTTTCACCAGCCGTGATTTGACGTATCTTGACAAGGGCGCTCAGTACTTTTCCTATATTCCTTTGATCCTGCATCTTTGATAAAACGAATGTACAGTGGAGTATGGCAGAAAATCTTTAGGAAGGATTCACCATGGGTAGTCGCTCTTTATTATGTAGAATACTCTATTAACATGCTCTTTCTTTTGGTGTTTACTTTTATTACCATCCTTGCTCCATTCAAAATGATCTTTAATTAGCTTCCATTTATGAATCCCTCATTCTTATTACCGCCAAACTTGACTATACTCCCTCCTTTTATTCATGCATACAGGTTCTAAGATAAAAGGGTGAACGTTAAGTAAAAAGGTGAAAACAGTATGGGAATATCCTGAAAAGCAGTCCCGAGAGGAATAA
The DNA here is from genome assembly GCF_002930195.1 of Holospora curviuscula. GTDB lineage: Bacteria > Pseudomonadota > Alphaproteobacteria > Holosporales > Holosporaceae > Holospora > Holospora curviuscula. Next base: position 12,125 of record NZ_PHHC01000094.1, read on the forward strand.
GGTACACAAACATTGTAAAACATCCAAGCGCTTTGTTAAGAGTATTGGGTGTGACCTCACTCAACACAAAAAATAAGCGACATAAGATATCTTTTGTAGAAAAAACAAATTTTGGACTGTTACAAAAGACCGGCGGTGAAGTTAACATTGCTGATTTATTACCCAAGTTAGAGGCAACAATATTATGTGGATATTCTTTTTGGCATTGATGAGTCTGGGGTTTCTAGTATAATCGAGAAATTGAAGTCTATTTTAGCCAAAATCATGTCCATCAAAAAGAATGCTACCTTAAGCCAAGTTAAAATTGAGTGTCCCTTAGACGCACTCAGCAACCCGTCAAAGGCTCTTAAAGACATAAAACCCCTTATTATTCTGGCCAAAAAAATCGTCCTACCCTGAAAACAAAAATAAACTTTCTGGGCTAAGGACACGTCCTTCATGTCTGTACAGTCTTACCCCAGAGACATTCAGACTTTTACTGTTTTTAACGCTGAAGAATATCCCCCAAAAGAGGGCCAGCTTTTCGTTGATTTTGGGGCGATCAAGGTATTGCGGACAGTCATTCGAATGCCAATTTTTCCTATAAATCCAACAAAAAAGTCCTTGAACTGTGAGGAAAAAACAGACAACGCCCCGCTCTCTTGCTTTTAGGCCCTAGTGAAATGATCTCAAATCGCTAGCGCAACACAATCATGGTTTACAGTATAAAATACACCATCATTGCCGATATTGTGAACCTCAAAAATGGCTTCCTATAAGCGTCTCGAATAAAAAGAAAACTTTTTTCGGAAACTATTTTTTTAATTACGCAGCAGATTTACCGATCGTTATCACCCTAAATAGGGTAAGAAAATTCGAAGGATTTGGCCATTATAAGGTACGGTAAAAAAAGCTTTTTTTGAAAAAGCTTGAATTGAATATTTTTTTCCGTTCTTTTCTTGAACCCTATACTGTTAAGGAGTCAGAATGTTTAACTTTGTCGCGTATTCTCCAAGTATAGAGAATAAAAAGATGTACCATGCAGATATCAAAAAGATCTTACATGAGCCCGCTTGCGGTGGTGGCTTTGGTCATCGGGTTGCAATTAGGCTCTGCTTTATTTTTATTGCCTTCCGAATTAGCACCTTATGGTTCTTTGTCTGCGTTAAGCTGGTGTTTAAGTGGCCTGGGCGCCTTAAGCCTTAGTTTTATCTTTATTGCACTCTCTAAATGCGATAAAGCCTTAGGTGGACCTTCGGTATATGTTGAGAAAGCATTTGGTCTCAGAGCTGGATTTTATGTGGCCTGGACGTATTGGGTTATTTCTTGGATTAGTGCGATTCCCTACTTATTGCTTTCAGTCAAAGCTTTAGACCAAATTTTACCTTGGCCTCTTTCACTGCTTCAAGAAATGATGCTTATCGGGGTAATTTTATCAAGTATTACTCATTTAAATTTAAAAGGCGCCGTCATTGCGGGAAGAGGGGAAATTGTATTCACTCTGTTAAAAATTATTCCTTGGATATGCATTCCTGTGATTCTAATGCTGGAGTACGGATTTCCTAAATGGGTATTACCCAGTGCTATTTCCACGCCTTTGGGATTAAATAAAGCCATGGTCATCACTTTTTGGGGATTTGTAGGATTTGAAGCAACCACAACCATTACTCACTGTCTGCGGCATCCCGCGCGCGTTTTACCTTGGGCATTAGTACTGGGGACTTTATGTGTCATTTGCATATATTTTTTTAATACTTGGGTTTTAATGGGGGTCATGCCTTTAAAAGCATTAATGCAAGATCCTAACCCTTATGGAACTTTATTTGAAAAAATGTGGGGACCTGGAGGAAGAATTTTGTGTGCTCTTCTTGCAACGATAACCTGTATTGGCACATTAAATTCTTGGATCTTAACGTGTGGTCAAGTCATTTCTGTAGCAGCAAAAAGCAATGTTTTACCTCAATGTTTTGGATCTCAGTCTAAAATTGTGCACAAAAATTTTGGTGTTTGGTTAACATTTTATGTCATGCTGATTACTACATGGGTGATTCAAGCGTTAAATTTTGAAAAAACCTTGGCTTTGTTGGTGGAATTTTGTTGCGCGGTATTTATTGGGGTATATTTTGTATGCTTGGTATCCCTCCTATGGCTTGTCTCTAAAAAGCGAATCCGTTTAGCATTTTGGATGTGGCCTGTGTGTGGAATAAGTTTCTTGTTTTGTGTAGGCTCTCTATGGGATATTTCTGGAATTTTATGGTTAGGTGCTGGAGTAATTGTAGCTTCCGCTTGGTTAATGGAGTTCGTAAGTACGTTGATACTTCCTTACAAACTTTTCTCTATTTTTCCATTAAAAGAAAAGAAGATTTCTGGATCCCCTGTTGGAAAGGACCGGGATTTAGGTTAGGATATCAGAATAATTGAATCCTAACTGTGTACACCGCGTATGGCAGGACATTCGCAATTTAAAAATATTATGCATCGAAAACATGCTCAAGATGCAAAGCGTTCAAAAGTATTTGGAAAATTTCTCCGGGAAATCAGCGTTGCTATCCAAGAGGGAGGGGGAAGAGACCTTACCGCAAACACCGCGTTACGTGCTGCAGTAGCAAAAGCAAAACAAGCTAATGTTCCCAATGCGAACATCGCACGGCTACTCAAAGGGAGCACGCCGGAAGATCGTGTCTATGAAAGCATCCGTTATGAAGGATTAGGTCCTGCAGGAAGTGCACTTATTGTAGACATCATTACTGACAATCGCAATCGCAGTGCTTGCGATATCCGTACCCTATTTCACAAGCATGGAGGGCGTATGACAGAAGCCAATACCGTTGCTTTTATGTTTGAGCGTAAAGGAATGATCTTGTATGAAACGCATTCTGTATCGAAAGAGGCGCTCATATTATTCGCTTTAGATGCCGGTATTCAAGATACAGAAGAAGCGGACGATACGTGTGTGTTATTTTGTCCACTAGAACAGCTCCATCAGATCGCTGGAAAGTTGGAAAAAATGTTTGGAAGTTCCAAAGAAGTCCAGGCGGTATGGTGGCCTCATCATTGGATTGAACTACCCGACACTGAATCTTATGAAAAGCTAGATCAATTGCGAGCAGCCCTTGATCATCATGATGATGTTCATCATGTCTGGGATAACGTTGTTTAACCCCACACTTCGGGTCAAAAAGCGAAATAAAAGAGGGATAAACTGGGGAATTTTTGGCACACTTTATGCATTACTTACTGGATGCGATCCCTCTGAAGAAAGAGTGTACTCGCGAAAAGGGACTTCTCACAGACGTCCTTATTGTATAAAAGGCGTGTGGTATTATCCTCAAAGCCATTATCGCTTACAAGAAGAAGGTATGGCGTCCTATTACGGCATTAACGATGGTGAGCATGAAGGACCAGATGCGATGGGGGGAACTTACAATATGCATAAAATGACTGCAGCCCATAAAACGTTACCGCTTCCTGCGGTAGTACAAATTCATAACATGAAAAATGGTCGAAGTGCCCTGGTTGCGGTGACAGATCGCGGGCCTTTTGTGGAAGGCCGTATTATTGATGTATCTGTGAAAGCTGCTAAAACCTTAGGATTTTTTGGTGCAGGGGTTGCGCCAGTACGTATTCAGACGCTGGAAAAGGAAAGTAAAGTTTTAGCCCAATTAGCTCAAAAAATTTCGTTAAAGTCCACGAACTTATCAGATCTGTTGCCTAAAGTACGTGAAGTGTGTCAAAGTACTCAAGTCTCTATCACATCCATTCCAGTGGATCCTTCGCTTTCTCAAAAATCGGTCGTTCACATGCCAGAAAGTCAAAAATTTGTTACTCAGCCGGGTAGTCACAAGTCTGCAGTATATCGCTCGAATGTACAAAATCCAACCCCTGAGATACAAAAAAAGCTTTTTGTTTCCATTAGTCATTTATCTTTTGATGAAGCCATGTGGGTAAGAGCTCAAAGCGTTACGTTTCATTGGGGGCATCCAAGAATAAAAAAAGTGGCGCACCTAGGATCTAAACCCTTTATAACGCTTTTAGGTCCTTTTCTGAACCAGGCTCAGGCTCAAAAAGCGTTAAGTTTTTTTATAAAATATCGTATGTCTGCGGTCTTGTTACCCTTAATCTTAAAAGGAGGATAAAATATTAATGCACTTTTCCTTGCTGTATTCCAGGATCGTTTTGGGCTCTATGTGTTTTCTGTTTAAGGTTCCTGCATATGCTTTACCGAAATTTCCTACCTCCCCACCGCTGATCTATACCAGTGCACCTTTTGCTTTGGTGATGGATGCACATTCTGGAGCCATACTCTTAGATAAAAATGCTAACGTCCCCATTCCTCCTTCTTCCATGACAAAGTTACTTACGTTATATATTTTATTCGATGCAGTACGAAAAGGACATTTTCAGTGGAGCAGTTCCATTTTTGTTTCACAGGATGCTGCAAAAAAAGAGGGTTCTCGTATGATGTTGATTCCTCATCAAAGCGTTCTGCTTAAAGATTTAGTTTTAGGAATTATTGTCTGTTCAGGAAATGATGCCAGCAGTGCCTTTGCGGAAGCTTTTTCAGGAAGTGAAGCTCAGTTTGCGCTTCATATGAATCGTGTAGCCCAAGCACTGGGTGCAAAAAGTACTTATTGTGTGAACGCTTCTGGACTTCCTCACCCCCAACACAAAAGTACGTGTCAAGATTTAGCTTGGATTGCTCGACGTATTTTTCAAGAATTTCCTCAGTACTACCCCTATTTTAAACTAAAAGAATTTACCTTTAATAAGATTCGTCAATGGACAAAAAATCTTTTAGTTCGTAAAGGGCTGGCAGACGGAATCAAAACGGGAAAAACCGAGTCAGGAGGATACGGCATTGTGGCTTCCGCTCAACGAAAAGAACAAAGATTTATTGTAGTATTAAATGGTATGAAGACAGAACAGGAAAGATTTCAGCAAACGAATGCCTTGCTCAACTGGGCGTTTAGTCGCTTTATTACCGTGAAGCTTTTTGATGCCAACACTGTAGTAAAGGAAATTCCTGTGTTTGCTTTGAATAAGAAGGTAGGACTTTTTACGCCTTGTAGTATTAGGGTGTGTATCCCTAAATACCAATTGAAAGATGTAAAGGTAAAAATTATACATTATAACGGAGTCTATGCTCCTGTATACAAAGATAAACCATTGGGGGAGATACAAATTTTTATCCCTGACGCACCCAAGCAAGTGTTTAAGCTCTATTCAACTCAGGAAATTATTTTAAAAAGTTGGTGGCGCCGTGCTTTATACTGGGTAGGAATTTAAAAGAGCACACTATTATGGATGTTAGGAAATTTATTACTTTTGAGGGTGGAGACGGAACAGGGAAAAGTGTTCAGATTGAAAAGCTTTATCAGCGATTAAAACAATCCTATGCTCTTGTTCATCTAACACGAGAACCTGGAGGAACTGTCTTGGGTGAAACGTTACGCACTCTACTATTGAATACTCCAGATCTTTACTCTAAAACATTATGCGCTTTGTTTGTTGCTGCTCGACAACATCATTGGATGACAGTCATTAAGCCGGCTTTGGAACAAGGATTTTGGGTGTTGTGCGATCGTTTTATTCACTCCACCTTTGTATATCAAGGACTGGTGGGAGGCTTAGAATTTTCTTTTATTCGATTACTTCATGAGCAATTGGAGACGTATATTTTTCCTGGCTTAACCTTTGTACTACAAGCCAACCCTAAAATAAGCTATGAACGGTGCAAAAAACGACACTACCATCAAACAAATTATTTAGATCAACAAAGCTTTTTTGTACATTGTGCAATAGAAAATTCCTATAGGCAGCTTAATTTGGGGAACATTATACAGATTCCTCCCAACACCCTGGAGAAAACCGAAATAGAGGTCTGGAAAAAGTTTCAGAACTATCTCTTGGATAAAGCTGTACTATGATCGGATACCTGAGTGGTCGTATTATTAAACGTCAGCCTCCTTTTATTGTACTGGAGATCCAAGGTATTGGGTACGTAGTGTACGTGAATTATCGGCAGCTAGAAACTTGGGGAGAGACTGTGAGTTTATGGATTGAAACTGTACCCCGAGAGCATCAAAGTGAATTATATGGGTTTACATCTCCAAAAGAGCAGCGTGCTTTTGTACAGCTTCAAAAAGTTCCAGGGTTAGGACCAAAAGTAGCATTAGCCATTCTAGCTTCTTTCGATGACGTAAGTGAACTTTATAGTGCTATTCATCACCAAAACATTGTGAGATTTAAAATGATTCCAGGTATTGGCGCCAAGTTAGCTAGCCGTATTGTACAAGAGCTTTATTCCGCAGTACCAGAAGAGGTAGAGATCCTTGAGGAAGATTCTGCGATGAATACAGCACTCCACGCGCTTTGTGCTTTGGGATACGATGCACAGATTTCTCTCAAACTTCTTCATCAGCTGGCGAAAGAGGAAACAGCGTCCATGGATGCGGAAAGCTATGTACGCCATGCCTTAAAACGTTTACCTCAGTGTTCTTAATAACTTTTTGTACTGCGCCTTTTCAAATGCGAACTGTAATGACTTTCTCGGCCTCATGTAGTGATATATTTTTTGATCTATCGTTAAGCGTGTTTTCTATACATTTTGTTTACTGATCCGATACATTAGTAAAACTTGTTTTTTTAGGGGAGTATTGACGAAGCAGGCTATAGTAAATTTAGCGTACAGATAGGATTTGAAAAAATTGAAGTAAGGCTTTATATCGTTCATTACATTGAGTAATAGTACTTTTAATTCCTCGTTTCATGAGAGCCCAGAATTTTTCAATGGGACTCAGATCAGGAAACTATGGTGGTAAGAATACTAGCCCGCAGCCAAGCGTTAATATTTTTTCGATCAATGTAGATAATGATTGAATCTACACCTCATAAGCGCTGCTGCTGGTGCTTTAACACAACACAGAAACTGGTATGCCAGAACAAGAGCTATAAAGAAGAATTGAGGAACAAGCTGCATGCCATAGCTCAAAAATGGGATTAGATTTTTTGTAATTTGAAAAAAATGAAATGATCACAAGACAAGCGCAAAAATAATTATGGTTAGTAAAATTAGGGTAAGTGGATAGCAGATAAGCTATGAAAAAAAAGGAGTCATCAAGCCTAAAATGCAATTAGGCAGTAAAAAGAAACCATAGATCTAAATTAGCTAAAAATGTATGTTTTGGGCTTTAGTGATAAAAAACCTTTACTTTTGGGAAGGCTTTTGAAGCAATACATATCAAGAAACAATCAACGATATAGGGCCTGAAAGTCTTGTATAGAGTGACGAAAGTGGTATTGAGATGAGACTTTTAAAGGCAAAGGGTGGGGTAAAAAAAGTGAAAAGCGCCTAGGTAAAAAGCATAGAATATATTCCAAAAGAACCCATAGTATCATTGGAACAATAAATCGATCGCGCTGATAGTTTTTCATGGTTCTTGTAATATCGATTTTTTTAATCATTGAGGAGCAGAATGTTGAATCAAAGCGCTAAAACTCTGATAAGGAGTGATCTTGGATTATGCCTCATTTCATAAGGCTTATTAGATACCTGTATTCATGGCTAAACGGAGGCAGTATAGTCAAGCTTGAAGGTAATAAGAATGAGAGATCCAAGGGATTTAACAGATGATAAATAAGCGCTCATTAAGGAGCATTTTGCATGGGGCAAGTACGGTAATAAAAGTAAACACCAAAAGAAAGAGCGTGTTAATGGATTAGTTTACATAATAAGGAGCGGCTGCCCATGGCGAATGCTTCCTAAAGATTTTACGCCATACTTTCCTGTACGGTCGTTTTATCGAAGATGCAGAATCAAAGGAATATGGGAAAAAGTACTGAGCGAGTTTGTTAAGATACGTCGAATAAAGGCTGGTGGAAGTGAACACCCGAGCTATCGCAGGATTGATTCACACAGTGTCAAAACTACCGGGGCTTGTGAACAACGCGGCATTGACGGAGGAAAAAACCTAAACGCCATAGTGTTGTGGATACATAAGGCAGTGCACGGTACTGTTGATAACGCTAATCACAGTAGGGGGGTGAAATGTTTTTTAAGGGGCTCTGCAACACTATCCGACACTCAAAGGCGTTTGCGCCGATGCCGGGTATGGAAAACCCATGCTAGCGTTTGTGGGAAACGGTCTTAACAAGACCATTGAAATTTCAGAACCCCAAGATGGGCTGCGCTCGCCAAAAGATGGGTCGTTGAACGAACCTTTGCTTGGCTCAATGATTATCCAAGGTTGTCTAAAGCGTACGAAATGACTGTAGCCGCTGTGGAAAACAGAGTGATAATCGCGCGCATTCTATGCGCTTATTAAGGCGGATCGCTAATCCATAAATCCAGGTTCTAAATCCTATAGAGAAATTTTAGGCTAATATGAAACGTTGGATTCAGCGTAATATTACTCACTGTACTGAATGATATAAAGCTTTACTGCGATTCTTTCAAATCCTATTTTCAAGCTAAATTACTATATGATCAAGAATTGTACAAAGAATGCAATTAAGTGAGCCCATGTTCAATAATCTAGACACCTGACCACTAGGGATGGCGCGCTTGACATTTCATATCTGGCTTTTGCTTTTCTTTCTGGAACTGAGCTATAGATAAAATAGATGTCAACACTGCTCTATCTTATTTTTTTCAAGGGAATGTTCAGGAATACTAGAACTAAAATCTTGAAGTGATGGCTTGAACGTGGAGCATAAGACACACTTCACCTTTGATCTACACAGGTTTTACGGTGTTGTAGAGATAGTACAAGATGGTTACAGTGTGATACTAAAACACGATTAATAAAGTTATTAGTGTGATTTTCGTAATCATTTATAAACATACTTTTTAACTTGTCTCCCAAAGTGCCGTTTTTTCCAAAGACTCTTGTTCGACAATATTTATACTGCAGGAAAGCGTTTTTCTTCTAGGTATCGATTAAAACGTTAGCGTTTCAGTCTATCCATGGCCTCTTCATGCATAAGGACTTCCTGACTACTGATAGAAAATTGACGTTCTTGACGCGTTCCCAATGAGGCATAGCGTTCTAACGATCCTTCTTGTGTTTCTATTAAATCTCTAAACTCAAATACATTTTGCTCTTTACATAATTCTTGATATACAGAACACAACAACTCTGCATCTAATAGCGCGCCATGATAAGTACGCTCTGCTAAACTAATTCGAAAGCGACGGCATAACGCATCCAAACTGGCAGGAGAACCAGGAAATTTTTTTCTTGCCAGCACCAAAGTATCCTCTACAGGATTAGAGAGTTCTTGTTGAGAAACTTGCGCCAATTCCCAATTTAAAAAAGTAGTATCAAAGCGTGCGTTGTGAATAACCAAAACTTGTTGTCCAATAAAATTTAAAAAATTTTTATATATTTTACAAAACGTAGGATATTGACGTAAAAAACTCCAACTTAATCCATGAATTTCTTTAGACCCTTCGGGTACTTCTCGTTCTGGATTCAAATAAGCGTGAAATTTATCTACGACAACACCATTAACAGTTTTAACGCACCCAATTTCTACAATTCGGTGTGCTCCGTAACTATCTCCTTTTAACGTAGATAGCCCTGTGGTTTCCGTATCCAAAAAAATTCTTACAATACTCGACATATACCTAATCTTAAACCATGTAGAGAGGATAGGTAAGCATAAAATCTACCCTCCTCTTTTAAACTCTCTTTAAACGTCTTTAATATGCTCGGTTTCCATTACTTTCTTAGCATAAGCAATGGCTAGTTTGTTCACAGCCCAGATCCACCACCAAGTAATTCCCACCAAAATACCGCCCAAAACCGGAACAGAAAGCTGGGGAACACCCAAACCACCGGTGGCAGCATTACAAACAAGCTGCAATACGCTCCCTCCTGATTTACCAGCACGGCCACCAATAACATCAATAGCCGCTTTTCCTTTTACTTTTTCTTCCTCATCTAGGGGGATATACGCCATTTCTTTTGTGGGATCAAAAAGGGCGTATTTTACCCCTTTGGTGAGAACATTTTGTACTAAGCCAAGACCTACAGCCACCGTTAATGTGGAAGTACCAAAGAGCTCGCAAAATCCGCCTAGATAATCTTTGAATACCACAAATAAAAAGAATCCCACACCAGTCACCATGGTAACCCAGGGTGTAATATTTGCAGAAAAACGCCATCCTAGGGATTGTACAAAGTTTTTACTGAACAAAATGAAAACCATAGTTGTGATTCCCGTTCCAATAAACATTTTTCCCATGAAGGCGTTGTAAGCATTCTTGTCTCGAATGCCTGTGATGGGATCAGAAAAGTAATTTCCTACGCTCTCTTTCCATGTTACTTCTACAATATTGATAGTAATACCATAAGCCAACATTAAAATAGCGATGTACATGAGGTACCTAGATTTTAATAAGTACACTGCACTTTCCTTTAAAGAAAGTTTCGGTTTAGATTTTTTTCCCTTCGCATCCATACCTTTTTGTGCGTCGGTCAGAACTTTTGTGTTCAGCCACCAGTAAGCACAAACAATAGCAATACACGCAAGCACCATGCAGGCGCAATACAAGCGAAGTTGGGGACCAAAATCCTTCTCTCCTGAAGCAAGACGCTCAGGTTTTAAAAAATTTTCACTAAACGCGGTTAATGATCCCGCCGCCACAAGTCCTAAATTAGACCAAAATCCGTATACAGGATAAAATCGTTTCGCTTGTACCGTAGGCGTAATCTGATTGGCAAACTGCCAAAAAAGGAGAGCTATTCCCATATTTCCCCATAACTCCGCCATCATATAAAATAGTGAATAATTCCAGTACGCTACAGCCGGAAAAAAATCTTTTAATAAAGGATACGCTTGTTGACAACTTTTTATCCAACTAACCGAAAGATTGAAGTGCTCATGCATAGGGTACAAAACAAACCCAAATAAGAAAAAATACACCGCAAAAGGAAGAAGGGTGGCAAAATAAAGTTTTTGTTTACTTAAAATATTACTTAGTTTTGCATACCCGATGACCGCCAAAATAGAACACGGTGTCACCAACCCCAACTTCACCCAAGGCAAAACTTGCCCACTGGATCCAAGAGAATTCACAAGTAAAGAATCTTTGACATTACGGGCTACGGTATAATTAAACAAAACAGAAAACATAATGACCACCATAGGAAGAAAAATGTTCATTTCCTCCGGATAAACGGGCCATAATCGTTCTCTCCATTTACTCATGCGGGGCGTTAACGAATTTGACATAATGCCTCAACTTTTTCTAAAGCACAAATGCTTTACGACTGCTTTTCTCTACCATCATACCACTCCAATACTGAAAATTCTATAGCAGTTTATAATTTTGATAGCAATTGTCATTTTGAATAAATGAGGAAAAAGGTTCAGTTCTTCTATAATGAAATTAGAAGCTTAAAATGATCAAATATTTGATAAATATTTTAAAAAATAGAGGCTGGCTTTGCAGTGCAGAGCAACACTTTAGAGTATGTGTTAAAAAGACCAGCACAGAAAAGAGGTTCCTATAAGAGGAGATACATAAATTGATTAGGATGAAGGAGTAAAGCTGACTCAGTTAATACAATGGGAGTCTCCTATAAGGAAAAGTGCAATAGTGTTAAGCTGTTGAAGATCTGCGCTACAGCGTGCACTCGAAGACAACAAGGGCGTGCTTGTTGGGTATTGGCCAGACATTACCCAGAAAAAGGGTGCGCAAGAATGCCGTTTTAGGGAAAATACTTTAGACCGGGGTACTCAACTTCAAGAGTTTGTATTAATCCAATTACGGGATACTCGAGCCAATTTCCGGCCATTTGTGCAGCCAAAATCTTTCTTTCAGGCAGGTTAGCTGAGACCATTAATTTTTGGATTTACGGAAAGACTCAGCGTAGGGAGATGCTTGAGCACTTCTTTCCAGGTCACAAAACCAAAAGTAGTTTTCGAAAAAGAAAAATGATCTGGACAGAGTGAGATTCTTCACCGTATCTCATCCAAAATGTGTTCCAAAGTAAAAAAATTTAGCTATTGGAAAGCACATGTCTTTTATGAAAACGTTCACCACATACGGGTGCTTCGTTAACGTAAGAGACTGTTTAGGCCCGCTATTTCACTCATAAGAAAAAAATTCTATAGCCAAATCAACATACAATGACCATGAAAAATAGAGAGGAAATAACACATCGATGGAGTAATTTCAGGATGTTCTAATGTCTTTAGCCTAAGCCCATTATTTTCAATGGGATTAGGCTCAGGAGAATACGGGAGGTCAATAAAGGAAACCATGACCAGCGCTTTCACTCATCGGCTGCCTATCTTTTCTCTTGTGGAAAAAAGCATTGTTCATGACACTACCCCTTTTGTTTTCCCCCCCCATCATGAATCCCCTAACAAGGCCTTCCCTTCCAAGAATAGCCGTGCGTCTGTGGCATATCCTAGGACTTTTCGCTAGATAGTGTCGTTACGAGATATTGAGCCAAAGGGCAAGACAGCGTATTTGGGCGGCTGCAAGAAAGGAGGAGCTGTTTTTGGCGTATCGCGTGGCGATTCCTCTCCATCGCTTAAGAGTAATCAAACCTAAAGCACAATTAGATAGAAAAATAAAAATGAATCCAAATCAGCTAAAAATAAATATCAATAAACGATCAAATATAAAGCTTTATAGGACCTGAAAATCTTGTATCGAGTAACAAGAGTAGTACAAAGACGACTCTTTGCAAAGAGAGGAGCTTGGATAAGATAAGCAAAACACTGGTTGGTAAAAAGCGTGGGAATGATCACAAAAAAACCTAAACACCGTTGAATCAAAGAAATAAGCCTAATTTTGGATCATACCTCATTGCATAACGCTTATAAGAAACAGTCACGCAAACCGTTTGTTTACCCTATGGAGGATTATTTTAGTGAAGAATAGTGAAATAAATGCTTTGGCTGATTCAGTAGACCTCTTATAATCTTTGGATAGCCTCCTAAAATGCCTTAATCAAGCAAATGCACGCTCTACAACCTGTCGCCATTGTTTTACAATGCTCAGTAAAGATCCTTACGTATGAAGATAAACCCACTAATTTAGATCACTTTGATAGCCTTGATGTGCTAAAATGTTCACCAGCTTTACAAAGTTTTCCTTCAAGCCAAATAAGACTCTTTTGGTACTCATACTATCATGAGGCTTAGCGCTTGTGCACATCACCATTTAGCGAATAGCCCAAGGTGTGAACCTGTCCCTTTCTTGCTTCTATCTCTTCATTGTTTAAAAGCGCGTGAATTCACGCTCTGACTCTCCATCAATTCCTATGCTAAAAATTTGCTCTTTTCCCCTCTTCATTCTGAGGATAGCTCTGGGTTTATCCATCAATGCTTGAATACCCCCTTTATGGTTTAGCCTGTTCAAGTCATTCAATATTCTCTTCCATGACTTAAACGCTTTAGATAGTGTCGTCACGAGAGTAAACCTATGCTAGCATGAGGTATAGAATGAGTCAATGAAAGGTTTTTATGATAGGCGCTCACCGACGCCATGATATGTCAGATCACATATGGAGTCTTTTAGAGCCACGATTGCCTGGGCGAAAAGGTTTCTGGGGAGGTATCGCCCCTGATAATAAACTTTTTATCATGCAAGAAGGCATTTTCAACACGATGTCTGATCTTGTACAAGTCTTGGTCATAGAAGCGCTGTTCTTTTCGCTTCTTTTTTGCAGGAATCACCGCTTGAATGGTTTGACTGTTTGCCATGTCTAATACAGCATCTGCATCATAGCCTTTGTCGGCTAAAAGACATTGGGCGTTTATGCCCTCAATAAGAGCCTCAGCCTGTGTACAATCAGCTGTGCTATCTTCTGTAACAATCTAACGGAAAGTCCCAGGATATGCCACAGACACACGGCTATTCTTGGAAGGTAACGCGTTGTTATAGGATTCATGATGGGGGAAAAACACACAACACATGCTATAGGCGCGCTTATCGGCGCCACAATAGTTGCGATGGGTCTATTGAGCGGGTCAGTCAATGCTAATGTTTTTATTTGTTGGGTAGAACATATATTACTTCCTAATCTTCCAAACAAAAGGGGTAGTGTCATGCACAATGCTTCTTTCCACAAGGGAAAAGATAGGCAGCCGATGAGTGAAAGCGCTGGTCATGTTTTCCTTGATTGACCTTCCGTATTCTCCTGAGCCTAATCCCATTGAGAAATAATGGACTCAGGCTAAAGACATTAGAACATCCTGCACTTGCTCTATCGATGCGTTATTTCCGCTCTATTTTTCATGCTCATTTTATGGTGACTGGGCTGTAGGGTTGATTGTTTCATGAGATGTATTGCTTCGTAGGCCTCCCCAGAGGTACAAGGGGGTTATCGCTAAAGCACCCCTTTTCAAGCTCACTCTATATTTTTAGCGGATTTGGATCTATGGTTTCTGTGCTGCCTACAGGTGCTTTAGGCTTGAGGACTTGTTCTTTTTAGCGTATTCACCCCTGTACTTACCCTACTTTTACGCACCATAACGATTACTGTGCCCGTCTTTTCATCATTTAATTCTATTTTAAACCTACAGTACTACATCTAGCGTAAATTTTACATTTCGTTTTTCCTTGAAAGCTTTCGGTACTTTTTGTAAGTGGAACATGCTAGCGTTAGAACAAATATAAAGTACGCATGAGCACGTTTACTTAAGAATACTGTATGCACGACATAGACAACAGTTCACGAATCGGAATATACGGTTCTCAAGGAACTCGAATTAGGGTACTCTTTTAAGATAACACATCTTGAATACACCTTTTTTGGACAAATTGAAATTGTTTTTTAGTTTTTTGAAATTAAAATTTTTTGTGGTATAATCAAAAAGTTTTTTGTAGTAGGAGTAAAGCGTTCAATACCATCCGACTAAACTGGCTTGTACCTTGCCTAAGACTTAGCATTCCGCTCTTATTTTTTGGGTATCAGTTTATGCTGAGGCGATGGCCAGGCTTGATGATAAATACCATAATGCAGCAACTTTCTATAAGTGCTACGCAGTTTGGTGTGTTGGCTTCTATGTATTATTATGGATATGCTGGCATGCAATTACCCATTGCCTTTGTTATGGGACGTTGGGAAATGCGTACTATACTGTGCGGTTCTGCACTATTGTGCGCTCTGGGTCTTAGTATATTAACTTATACACATCAGCTTTATCTGGCCATGGGAGCTCAATTTTTGATCGGAAGTGGAGCTGCAGCAGGCTTTTTATGTACGGCAGAAGCTATTTCTTTGTGGTTTCCCAAGGAACGTTATGGTCAAGTCATGGGGATCTCTGTGGCGTTGGGGTTGCTTGGGGCGGTGTATGGAGGACAACCGATCCAGGGGTTATTGGACGCCTATCATTGGCAATATGTAGCTTGGGGAATCTCGGGTATAGGATGTGTTATTGCAATTGCTGCGTTATGTTTACCTTCTTCTATAAAATCTCATACCCATGCTTCAGGACACACTACCGAATTTCATCATGTTTTCAAAAATCCAATGCTTATTGCTTTAGCAGTAGCAAACCTTTTAATGGTGGGAGTATTAGAAGGGTTTGCCGATGTGTGGGCAGGTCCTTTTTTAATAGAAAGTTACGGACTATCTGCTGCTAAGGCAGCAGGAGTAGCCTCTTGGATCTTTAAAGGGATGATGCTTGGAAGTCCTATCCTGTGTTTTTTAGCAAAATATTTAGGAAATTATACTATTATTATAGCTTGTGGTGCGGGGATGAGTGGTGCTTTTTTTACTCTGTTGTATAGTGCCGTTCCATCTTGGAGTCTTCCTCTATGGTTTTCTATACTTGGTGTGGGCTGCTGTTATCAAGTCCTTGTATTTGTTGCAGCAAGAGATTGGTGCCCCTCCTACAGACTCAGTGCAGGTATTGCCTTCCTCAATGCTGTTAATATGTTAGGAGGCGCATTTTTTCACCCTATAATTGGATTTTTTATTGATGATATGAAATCTAGTTATACTCTATTAACAACTTATAGGTATGCGTTGAGCGTAGTGCCTGTGTGCGCTATTATAGGGACGGTTATGGTTGCATTTATTGCAATATACTATAGGAGGAAACTACGATAAAAAAATTTTTAAACGACTTAAAGTAGTTTATATAAATAAATGTTCAACGTAAGAAATAGCTTGTACTCCAAATAATACTTCTTTTTTCAGTCTACGGATGGGCTAAGAAACACTGTATTTAAGAGACACAGATACTTACATTTTCCGCGTTAACAACAAAACTTAACTTTTAAGTGTTTTTATACTTTCTTTAAGGTACTCTACAAGAATCCGGAAAGCCTTATTGTGTGGTCTTTTATTCAGGGGTTTATTTTTACTTGATTGATATAGCAATTTTTTTTTAATTTTGGACCTTTTGATAAACTAAGTGAATAAGTTAGCTATCTTTTGAGAGATTAGGCCCTTACTTAAAAATCATAAAATTTTACACTGATTCGAGGTGATACTAGAAGACGTACACGATATTTCTTTTCCGTTTCATACGTATTGCTTATTTTTAATGGAGAGACTTTATATTGCCTGAAGAGCAATATTTGGGCTACTTTGAGTACAGTTTATGGCTTGTGAAGCACCTCGATAACAAAACTTGATTAACCATATTAAAGCGAAGGAATAAGTATCATAAAATAAGGGGACAAGAACTGGTATATTATTGATGTTAGCGATTGATTATTGATTAAACCTGGTATAGTAATTTAGCTGAAAAATAGGATTTAAAAAAATTAAAGTAAGGCCTTATATCATTCCGTACATTGAATAATGGTAATCCATCATTTCATATTTAGCCCATTATTTCTCAATGAAATTAAGGTCATGAGAATAAAGAGGAAAGTAAAGTATGAACAGCGTTCTTAATCATTTTCTGCATAGCTTTACCTTGATGGAAAGCAGCGTTATCCATGAGAATACCACAGTTTTCTGGGATATTGGTGAGGACCATTTCCTCTACCCAACAAATCAATACCTATACAGCCGTAAGCAATCCAATGTCCCCTAAAGTCGTGATATCGTGTTCTAAACAGTCCATTTTCATTGTGCAGGCCGGCTTAGAGCAAAACTAATGCGATTCTAAAGCCATACTCCCTCTATGGTCTGCTGACCCATTCCAAAACGTCTACTTGATTTCTCATAGCTCACCCCTTCTTTCTGCTTAATTCCTAAACCTTTACGACGAAAATTCAATGAATACGACATCTTTAAATATCTTTTCTTTTCTGCTATTATAATCATTCTATTGTTATTTGAATATATTCTCCCCAATGATTAAAAAGAGTCCTATTGCAAGACCTGTTATTGCTGTTATGGATTGAGTGTCCACTAAGCCATTATAATATCTGTTTCTTTTATTAATCATTACCATAGTTTTACCTTAGGCACTGTTTACTTTTATTACCCATCTCTTATCTTTGCAAATCGTCATCTTTATACTACGCGCGTTACTCTATACAAGACGTTCAGGGGGTATCTCTTGTATTCCTTACTTATCTCGTTTTGTTAACGTGCTTCCACGTCGGTGAAGTGTTTTTATCACTAAACCCTAGCGATTTTAACCAATATTTTGCACCACTGGCACGCATGCCAAATTCACCAGTACTATCCCTCTGCCCTGTCATCGGGATGGTTCTTGACATAACGAATAAGAGATCCTAACTCTATGGATGGGGTTACTCCTAGAGGTTAGTATATATCAAAACCTATTGATGCTTTTTTTGGCTGTTACCTGCTTTGATAAAATTTATCACTTTTTCTCTTAACTCTATGCTGTATGGGCTCGTTGACATATTTTACCTTTTTTGATCCTTCATATATCATTTTTTATATTATAATTCAAATATTATTACTAGATCATTTTAAATCATTTCAGTATACCGATGACATTTTCATGGATTACTCTTTGGTGAGCAAGTTTTTTGATTGTTCTGCTTATTCTCCTGTATTAAAGAGTTGTTCTTAGTATTCTTCTTTGGTAATTTAGGTGTTTTATGCAGCTTTTCTATGCCTTAATAGCTAATATC
Source organism: Holospora curviuscula (assembly GCF_002930195.1). Taxonomy (GTDB): domain Bacteria; phylum Pseudomonadota; class Alphaproteobacteria; order Holosporales; family Holosporaceae; genus Holospora; species Holospora curviuscula. The sequence continues at coordinate 30,138 of NZ_PHHC01000094.1, forward strand.
AGTCATAGCTTTTATGTTAAGGTTTATCTTTTTTTCCACTTCTTAAAATCATGACGCTTACGCTTTGTAAAAGCGTTTCGTTTAATACTAATCTAAAAATAATTATCTGATGGAAGTTTTTCAAATCTAAACAAACGTTTTCCGTCGGGCTTCCCTTGCAGCGCTTTGAGTTTTTCTGGGTTTACTCAACATGATGAAGATTCAATAAGAAACACACTATCCCTAGAAATTTTTATATATTCTGTATTTTTTTTCTCTGTACAGGACAAAAGTTTATCTCCCTGTAAATACCCGCTCAATTACAGTGTTTTGATTAAAAATTGACGCAATATCATTCACGAAATTGTTAACCGAACGATCAATTTTAAAAAATAATTCCCGCAGCAGATCCAAGCCAACGCGTAACACGCTTTTTTCCAAACGACCATGCTTTTTCTTTTTGCTAGGGGC
>NZ_PHHC01000094.1:31918-36715 GCF_002930195.1 Holospora curviuscula
CTAACATTTGGGTTAAGCAATCAAGACGCCTATTGTCGATTTTGAAATATGGCTTTAAAATGCGCTTTAACTCGTTGACTGAAACCATGATGTATACCTCTTTTTCGATAATCGAGATTATACACTTTTTGTTTTTATTTCAGCGCGTTACTGTCAATGCAAACTAACTAACCAATTAGTTTTGTCCGGTACAGAGAGGCTTTTTATCAAACTCTTTCTTACTATTTCGATTCATTCTTTGTATTCCCATTATCTTGATAACTCCTTTAATTTCTCCAAATGGTATACTGCTCAACTCTATAAACCAAAATGAGAATTTCTGAAAAAACGATGGAACAGTTGACAAAGATAACGAAATAATATAATTTCTTCTTTGTAAATATTTTCAAAAAAGGTTTTTATGAAGCTCCTTATCACACACGCAATACTTTACTCTTTATTGCTGACTTCTGAAAGTTATGCGAAACGTCTTGTAACTGATAAAAGCGTTGAACGGGCGATTCAGCTGCAGGTTCCACCATTGATTCAGCAGCAGCTTCCAGGTGTGGTTGATGCTCAGCTTCCGGAAGAAGTTACTGCTCAGCTTCCAGGTGTGGTTGATGAGAAGCTTCCAGATGTGGTTGATGAGAAGCTTCCAGATGTGGTTGATGAGAAGCTTCCTACAGCGGTTAAGAAAGAGTTTGATGACAACTTTTATCCGAAGGTTACTTCGGATATTGATACCAAGGCTAACGAGCTTAAAACAGTCATGGATGACAAGGATACGGCCAAGGCTAACGAGCTTAAAACAGTCATGGATGACAAGGATACGGCCAAGGCTAACGAACTTTTTAACAAGATTGTGACGCGGCTTAAGGATCATGATATTGATATTTCTGATCCTGCTGTTTCTCAGCCAGTCCAGTCAGCTTTTCAGGATGAATTATAAGAGTAGTTAAAATATTAAGTACTTTTTTTTAGCATACTGAAGTAAAGCTCTGAAAAGAGCTTTATTTCTCATTAGTTTTAAAGATACGCTAAGAAACAGAATGCTCTAACACCGGAATCTTTTTCTATTAGATTTAGATTGGGTGAATATGGTTCCTAAACCATCACTGTTTCAATAGACCTCTTGTATAACTTAAAAAATATGTGTTAACGAAGCGGTATTAGAGAGGTTCGTATAAAACATAAAAAAATAAACAGCTACAAAAATAAAGAGTTTCGTAGGTTAAAGGGTATAAAGCGATCTACATTTAAAAAGAGAGTAGAAATACTAGAAGAAGCTGAGAAGCAGAAAAAAGTAAAAAGTAGGAAGCCAAATACGCTATCTATGAAAGAAAAGCTATTCATGGCTTTGGAGTACCTAAAAGATCTTTATAGGATATATATCCAACTAACTATAGAATAGTTCTAAAGAATCGCCCGTTAATTGAAGAATGTATAGAACGTCTTATCTGTTTAGCGTGAGCCCATTGTTTCTCAATGAAATTAAGGTCATGAAAATAAAGAGGCAAGTAAAGTATAACCAGCATTATTAATCATTTTCTCCCTAGCTTTACCTTGATGGAAAGCAGCGTTATCCATGAGAATACTACGATTTTCTGGGATATTGGTTTAACCAATCAGCCTCTACAGAACCCGTAAGTAATCTAATAACCCCGAAAGTAGAGCCAATTCAAGCGCCTATAGTATTTGTTCTACACCTTTGCTCTACCTTTGGTCACTCTGCTCCTTTTTTCCCTGACAACGCCGCCCTTCTACAGAACATTCGTGAGTTTTTGGCATATCACGGGCAACTCCACGTTCATTCACTTTACTGTTTAATTCGTGACGCTTTTAGAACAATACAGATCTTTTTTCTGGATCCGCCTTTGGTTTGTTTATAGCGAACTCCAAGACATCTCAAGGCTTTCGCAATGCCAATAGCGCTAACCCAAAAGTGCTCCGCTTGTTCTGGCTGATAGGCATCAGGATTTATTGTGATATCGTGTTCTAAACAGTCCATATCTATTCTGCTGGCTGGCTTATAGCGCACTAAGTTCGGTTCTAAACGCGTACTCCCTCTATAGTCTGCTTACCCATTCCAAAATATCTACCCGATTTCTCATCGCTCAATCCTTCTTTCGTCTTAATTCCTAAATCTTTACGATAATGAATACGACATCTTTAAATATCTTTTCTCCTATTATAACTATTTTATCGTTATTTGGCTATACTAGAAGGCGGTGGTTAAGTTCTTATAGAAATAGACCACTTACATAACGAATTATCATGGTAAGTCTGTGGTGTAAATAGCAGAAATTAGATTAAATCTGAGAGGCCGAATCTCTTTTGTCTATTTCTGTATTTGTCAGATATAATTTTAGATCGTTTAAGCATACCGATGACATTTTCATGGGCTACGCTTTGGCGAGAAAGTGCTTAATTTTTCTTCTTATTCTCTTAGAGCTTGTATTTAGGGATTAACCATCCGCCTTAACAAGAATATAGAATGAGCGGTCATGACCCTATTTTCGACAGCTGCTACAGCACTTTCGTACGCTTTAGACAATCTTGGATAATGGTTGAGCCAAGCAAAGCGTCGTTCAACGACCTATCTTTTGGCGAACACCGCCCATCCTGGGGTTCTGAAATCTCCATTGTCTTGTTAATAACGTTTACCACAAACTTTAGGATGGTTTTTCCATACCCAGCATCGGCGTAAGCATCTTTGAGTATCGGATAGTATTGCAGAGCCTCTTAAAAAACATTGCCCCCCCTACTGTGATTAGCGTCATAAACAGTACCGTGCACGAAATTGCCTTGTGTATCCACAACACTATGGCATTTAGGGTCTTTTATTTTTTTTCCTCCGTCAATGCCGCTTTGTTCACAAGGCCCGGTAATTTTTACACTGTGTGAATCAATCCTGCGATCGCTCGGGTTTTTACTTTCACCAGCTTTTATCCGAATTATCTTGACAAGCGTGATTAGTACTTTTTCCCATATTCTTTTGATCCTGAAGCTTCGATAACACGAATGTAACGTGAAGTATGTCGGAAAATTTTTAGGAAGCATTCGCTATGGGCAGCCGATCTTTATTATGTACAATACTTCATTAATTCTATTACTATACTTATCTCATTCAAAATGATCTTTAATGAGCTTCCATTTATGATCTGTTAAATTGCTTCAATCACGCGTTCTTACTCCCTTCAAGCTTGCCTCTTGTTATCCAGGAATACAGGTTCTTATATTAAAGAAGTTTTTTTAGTATTTTTCTTAGGTAATTTAGATATGTTATGCAGCTTTTGTATACCTTGATAGCTATTATCGGTAACAGCTTTTATGTTAGGATTTACCTTTGTTTTCCACTGATTAAATCCCTTATAACGCTTATCCTTTATAAAAGCGGTACATATAATTTTCTTACTTTTCTTATCAATAACAATTTGAGTTTTTGAAGTATGTCTTCTCTTTTTCCCTAAGTCATACCTTTTTTGCGTGTTATTGCGATTCTTAATCTTCTTGTTGTTCTTTAATCTTTTTTTGTGTTTTTGTTGTATCAATGAAGATCAGTTCATATTTCGTATTATTTTTAAGGAACGCTTTTTTTCAGGCAATTCAAACATCAGGGTGTTTGATTAAGGTGTTTTTTAGATCTTTTTACAATAACTACTTTCTGATATACTCTATGAAGAAGTGCATGAAATTATTTTCAATCCTCTCTTCAATACTCAAAAGTCATGCATAGCATGCATAGCTTTTCTTCCACAGGGAGCATATTGGGCTTTCCACCTCTTACTTTTTTTTATTTTTTTACTACTTCTACTGTTTACCTCATCTTCTTAAAGGTAGACCGCTTCACATTCCTTAACCTTCGAAACTCTTCATTTTTGTAACTGTTTATTTTTTCATGGGTTATACTACCCCCTCTAATACAGCTTCGTTACCACATATGGTTTAGAGTATGTAAGAGATCTAATGAGGGAGTATGAAAATTCACTCCTTGTCCGTGTTTTAGCGCTATAATTCAAGGCTACTCTCTCCAATAATTAAAAAAAGTCATATTGAAAACCTGTTATGAGTCTTATGGATTGAGTGTCCACTAAGCCAGTATAATATTGGTTCTTTTATTAATCGTTACCACAGTTTTACCTTAGGCGCTTTGCACTTCTCTTACCCCATCCCCTATCTCTTCAAATCGTTCTCTTTATACCACACTCGTCACTCTATACAAGACGTTCAGGCGCTATATCGTTGATTGTGTCTTGAATAGTTAATTCTTCATAAGCTTCTCAGAGGAAGAATTTTTTTTTATCACTAAAGTCTAACTTTTTAAGCTTTTTATAGACAGAATTAATCTTTGCGTTACATAGCCTAGCGATCTTATAAATGTTCTAGCTTTATTTATTTTTAACGTAAATTTTAGCTAATTTGGATTTATTTTTCTTTTCTGCCTAATCTCTTTTTAGGCTTGATTACTGCCTATTTTATATCCTATCCACCCTCTACTTACACCATAACTATCTTTGCATTTGTCGTTTGATCATTACCTAAATTTATGTATTTTATTACGCTTTCTTTTTAAGTCTAGACTGTATTGCCTTCTTTCCCTCTCTATTTTTTTATCATTTTTCTCTGTACAGGACAAAAGTTTATCTCCCTGTAAATACCCGCTCAATTACAGTGTTTTGATTAAAAATTGACCCAATATCATTCACGAAATTGTTAACCGAACGATCAATTTTAAAAAATAATTCCCGCAGCAGATCCAAGCCAACGCGTAACACGCTTTTTTCCAAACGACCATGCTTTTTCTTTTTGATAGGGGCT
>NZ_PHHC01000095.1:0-6290 GCF_002930195.1 Holospora curviuscula
GATTAAACGGTTCAAAATCATATCTGATCAATACAGAAATAGACGTAAACGATTTGGACTCAGATTCAATCTAATAGCAGCTATTTACACCATGGAGTTATCCTGACATCTCGTTATGCAGGCGGTCTATTGTTCACCCTTCAAGGCATTCCCTATTATTTTTCTTTTTTCAAATATTTATTGTTATGAGGGGGCCTTTAGATGGTGTAAATATTGGGAGCGCAAGCAGGATATAATTAAAAAATTGTAATATAAGTAGGTAAAATGCTATAGAATTTAAAAAAAGCTCAATAGATCAAACGCAGTTTTTCTAGTAAAATAAGAGATAGAAGAACTAGAAGCTATCATACTGAAAAATGTATAAGAGAAAAAATTTACGTGACCAGAACAAGTAATCCCTAGAGCACTTTACTTAAAGAGTAACGGCTCTAAGGTGTGGCCGACTATTAAATATTTTGGCGCTAAATGTAGATAATAATTAACTCTAGAATCATGAAGGCTTCCGATGTTAAAACAATGTAAAATTTGGTGTGTAAGTATAAGAGCTAAAAAAGAAGATTGAGTAGCACACTGTATATGATGCGCTTGACATCCCAATTAGGGGTTTTTTAGGTCAGAGATCGGACGATATCAAAGCTTTAGATTGCATAAAAGCATCAACTATGTCAGTATTAATGGCTAAAAAAGACAGGACGCCAGTTATAGAACAGATACCAAAAATTTATAGACGCTAAAGCTGTTGTGCCTACAAAATATGAGAGAAAAACGTAACAATATTATGATAAAAAATTATATGAAGAGCGCGGCTATAATTGAGTGCATGTTCAATAGATCCGCTGTGTAAAGATTAAATCTAAGATAATAAGATAAAAGAGTGGACGTTAGGTAAAAAGGTGAGAAAAGTATGGGAACACCTTGAAAATAAGGTTCTATGAAGCGGGGTTAAATAACACAAATATTGAACAATGTTCAAAAAGTTTTTGAGATTATTGGGTATGACGCAATTGTTATGATGAGAATCACGCTATTTTATCCTCTAATGCCTCAAAATTTTTTGGTTTAGGGGTACGCAGTAAATTTGTTGTTTTAAAACATCATCAGAAGCGTTTATGATTGTAAATTTAATCAATTGTTTCCTGGTGATCCGAATCTAGTGTGAAGATATTGAATCTAGTGATACTAAACCCCAGCTTTAGCGCATTCTATGAACCTATTATATCTACCGCTATCCTCTAGATCAATCTTTCTAAGAAGTCCATGTGCTGACCCACCCACAGTACTGTCTTTTTACATCCTCCATTAATTCTCAACGCATATTACGATGCTTTAGTTGGAGTATTTTTCCTCTCGATGTCCACACCACCCAGTCAAAATAACAATTTTTGGTCATTGTGTTAGGTATAGTTTACTTATATTACAATATCCTGTAGAATGCGTCCCATATGAAAAAAAGAGATACAAAATGAGTGTAAATAAGATTATATTGGTAGGAAACTTAGGACAAGATCCAGAAATTCGTTTAATGCCTGACGGGAGTAAAATTGCTAACTTTTCTGTTGCTACATCAGAACGCTGGAAGGACAAAAACGGCGAGATTAAAAGTGTAACCGAATGGCATCGCGTTGTTGTGTTTAACCCTAAACTTGCTTCCATAATCGAGCGTTATTTTAAAAAAGGAAAAAAAGTTTTTGTTGAGGGAAGTTTGCGTACCAGAAAATGGGTGGACAAAGAAGGAAAAGAGCAAAAAAGTATCGAAGTCGTCGTTCGTTATCAAGGAACTGTCACTATGTTAGAAAGTAAATCTCAAGACACAGACCATGATTTAGGACACTCTTTTGGTCCCGCAGAAGAACAAGATTGCCTTACCATGGAGGAAGATGAGATTCCTTTTTAATGTTTTTTCTTAATATCCACTGTATACGTCAAGACGAACTATTTAGTCCTTTAAAAAATTAATCAGACAGTAATAGTTTAAAAAGATGTTTCCCGGCACGTTTGATGTATAATACTTATCTTTACATTAATAAACTAATTTCTTCTTGTATTAAGGTGAGCAAGTTGTTGAAAAAATCAATAAAGCTCACTCATTTGTACTCTTCAGCAAAATAATAAATTAATCTTTTTTTACTATGATATAGATGTGATTTTTAGTAATGATAGATATAATGGATAAAAAAATTTTAATAATATTAACTTTATCTGCGCTGCACAGTGACGCACTTTACTCGAAAGGAGCGGGCGGAATGACAAAATCTATTATCATCGCTCCATCCCCCGTACCTACAAATAAAGAAAAAGAAGCAGAACAAGAAGCAAAAGCAAAAGCCGAACAAGAAGCAAAAGAAAAAGCCGAACAAGAAGCAAAAGAAAAAGCCGAACAAGAAGCAAAAGAACAAGAAGCAAAAGAACAAGAAGCAAAAACAAAAGCAGAACAAGAAGCAAAAGAAAAAACCGAAAAAGAAATAAAAGGAAAAGCCGAACAAGAAGCAAAAGAAAAAGAATTACAAAAAGTAATCGCAGAAAACATGACGATAACAGAGGACCTTAAAAATCTTAAAGAGGGAACTATTTTGCCCAAAGAAGTCGAAAAGGAAATCAATGAAAGTGATTCGATAGAGAGTTTTTATTCTCCAAATCAATTAGATAATATAGTAAAAAAAATATTAATTAATGCCGAAGACAAGACCAGTATACTATCTAAACTTTCCAGTACGCTTAATATCGACCTTGATAATCTTAGCTCAAAACATTCCACGAGGCTTGCAACCATAATTAAACAAAAAGAAAAAATTTTAAAAGGCCTGCAAGAAGAGGCTGAAAAAGCTGGCTCGAATAATAATAATAATCGAATTACAATGAACTTAATTAATTCTTTGCTAAAAAAAGTGGAAAACGCAAAAAAATATCTGAATGATGAAGATATAACACGTTTTAAAGCAGAAGCAACAAATATTGGAAACGCAAAAACTGAAACAATCTTAGATAACAGTGTCATAGATATGATTAAGCGTATTGAGCAAACTGCAACCGAAGGCCAAAACCTTCAAACTGCACAAGAAAGAGTGCAAGCCAATGATATCTTAGAGGCATTAGAGATGGACTTGAAAAAGCGAAAAACAGATTTAATACAAAAAGATGAACACAACGTACAAACGCGTTCTAAGATTGCAAAGCAAGAAAAAATATTAAATGCATTAAGGCAGGCACAAGAAGAGCTTAAAGAGAAACTCGATAACAAAAAGAAGACACTTCATAAAAAAGGAAGAAGAGATAAAAGTAGAAGTAATATTTTCCCATAAACTATCTCCTAAAATTTCTTGTTAGCTTAACGCAGTAAGCCGAAAAATCAATATACCGGCTTACTCTAAGATGAGTTCTATACAGAGGACTCAGGGTAAAAAAATATGTATAGAAAATCAGAGTTTGTATCCCTGAGTCAAAATATAACATAATTCCGAGAAAATCTACAAAAATGCCAGTAACATCAGTGCAACCAAATTAACAATTTTAATAAAGGGGTTTAGTGCAGGTCCTGCAGTATCTTTGTAGGGGTCTCCCACTGTATCCCCCACCACAGCAGCTTGGTGAGCAGAAGATCCTTTTCCTCCAAAATGACCCGCCTCTATATATTTTTTAGCATTATCCCAAGCACCTCCTCCGGAGGTCATGGAGATGGCCAAAAATAATCCAGTAATCATAGTGCCCATTAGTACCCCTCCCAAAGCGCTGAACGCCTGAATCTGACCAAACCCAGAAGCAATCACACTGTAAACACCCAGAGGTAACACAACAGGCAACAAAGAAGGAAGAATCATTGCTTTTAAAGAAAATTTTGTTAAAATATCCACCGCTTTTCCATATTCTGGTGTTTGAGAGCCGTCCATAATGCCTCTAATCTCAGAAAATTGCCTTCTGACCTCCACGACGATGGCAGCCCCAGCTTTACCCACTGCCTTCATACTCATGGAAGAAAATACATAAGGTACTGCTCCTCCTAAAAATAGTCCTGTCATCAAAAATGGATTATTTAAGCTAAAATCTATACTTAAATTTGGAAAAAAATGTTTTAATTCTTGGGTATACGCAGAAAACAAGATCAAAGAAGCTAAAGCAGCAGACCCAATAGCATACCCCTTTGTTACTGCTTTTGTCGTATTACCTACGGCATCCAAAGCGTCTGTCACTTCTCGTACTTCTGGTGGAAGTCCTGCCATTTCTGCAATGCCCCCCGCGTTATCAGTGACTGGGCCGTAAGCATCAATAGCAATGATAATGCCTCCCAGTGCCAACATACTGGATCCGGCCAACGCTATACCAAACAATCCTGCGCAGGTATAAGCACATAATATTCCACTACACACCACTACTGCAGGAAAAAAACATGCTTCCATAGAAACCGCAAGGCCACAAATAACATTGGTAGCGGCCCCCGTTACGGAAGCTCGGGCAATTTGTTGCACAGGTCTATGGGAGGTGGAAGTATAAAATTCTGTTATCCATACCAATATTGCTGTTGATACCATCCCTACCGTTCCACTCAATACTAAAGAAAGTCCCGTAACTTTATCATACAATATCTGATCAAATCCAAAAAACATCCAGGTTACGTAAACTAATCCTACAATGGATAACACAATTGACGTTCCTAATCCTTTATACAATGCATTCATAACATTTTTTTTCTTACCTAAACGTACCGAAAAAGTACCCAATATACACCCTAGCATACATACGCCACTTACCACCATGGGATAAATCATTAGTTCACGACTTGTATTCACCGTTAAAAATGCAATTTGTAATGCTGCCACCAGTGTAACCACATAAGTTTCAAAGATGTCTGCACTCATACCAGCGCAATCTCCCACATTATCTCCTACGTTGTCTGCAATAACTGCTGGATTTCTTGGATCATCTTCGGGAATTCCCTGTTCAATTTTTCCAACAAGATCAGCCCCCACGTCCGCACCTTTTGTAAAAATACCTCCAGCAACTCTAGAGAAGATAGAGATTAATGAAGCGCCGAACCCGAAGGCAATAAGCGTTTCCAAAAGAAATCTTTCTGTACCCTCCATGATGGTAAGGAATGTAAAAATACTTACTACCCCTAAAAGTCCTAATCCTACCACTAAAAATCCTGTAATTGCACCAGCTTGAAAAGCTACGGCCAGTCCTTGTGCCAACCCAGAGCGCGCCGCTTCTGTAGTGCGCACATTCGCACGCACGGAAACACTCATGCCTGCATACCCACTGACACCAGAAAGAATGGCTCCCAAGATAAATCCTAAGCTCACATGGGATCCCAAACTTCCATATAACATCACCGCCAAAATCACCCCCACAAAAGAAATAGTTAGAAATTGACGCTTTAAGTACGCTTGAGCCCCCTCTTGGATAGCCTGAGCAATACGTTGCATCTCTAGGGTACCCGAAGATAATGAAAGAATTTTTTTTGCAATGGTTGCGCTGTAGAGTAAAGCAATTATGCCAGAAGCCCATGCGAGACCTAGCCCAATATATTCTGTGTTCATCTCCACCTCTTTATTATTTTCTTAAAGCATTACAGAAATATCCCTAAAATGCAAGGGAAGGAAGAAAAAAGAGCGCATGAGAAACTAGGGCTGTAGACTCTTTTTGCCTTCAAAAAAATTTGTCTTTTCTTCGCTCAGGTTACGCAACTGAGAGGCTATTATTCAAGTGTGACGAAACCTAAGTGCCATTACGTTTAAGACCATAGCGCTGGGGTTTGTTAGGCTATCGGTCTGGGGGAATTTTGAAAGGTTTGATCTGTGCATAAAATCATATTTCGGGTTATAGTCTCGTATCATAGAGAGAATTCTCCAATTATCTCCTTAATCTATGGTTTCGTTTATAGAATGAAGCATGCCCCACAATTAGTTCAAACTGTAGCGCTTTGATTCAACTCTGTTGTACCCAATGACGAAAAAAATCTTTATTCAAAAACTCGTTAAAACTTATAGGTGTATACTATAACCAAATAAATATAGAGCGGTTATAATAGAAGAAAAAAAAATATTTAAAGCTGTTGCATTCATAGGATTTTCATCGTAAGAGTTTATGCATTAAGAAGTAAAGAAGCGGTGCGCTGTGAGGAATCGGGTAGACGTGTGGGAATGGGTAAGCAGGCTATAGAAGGAGTACCCGTTTAGAACCGAAATTTGTTCGCTATAAGCCAGCCAGCGCAATAGACAAGCTACTGTTTAGAACACGATATAAAAATAGATCCTGATGCTTATCAGCCAGAACAAGCGGAGCACTGTGAGATTAGC
>NZ_PHHC01000095.1:7135-10587 GCF_002930195.1 Holospora curviuscula
TACATAATTTACTATCGATATTAACGATTGCTTTTTGTTTTGCGTACAAAATGAGTCAAATTGTAGTAAAGAAAGCCCCTATCAACAAGAAAAAGCATGGTCGTTTGGAAAAAAGCGTGTTACGCGTTGGCTTGGATCTGCTGCGGGAATTATTTTTTAAAATTGATCGTTCGGTTAACAATTTCGTGAATGATATTGTGTCAATTTTTAATCAAAACACTGTAATTGAGCGGGTATTTACAGGGAGATAAACTTTTGTCCTGTACAGAGAAAAATTATATACAATAGGGTCATAAAAAAAATAGCAGATAAAGTACTTATTGATCAATAATACTGAAAATTAATAAAAATTTTTTGATTTAATATTTTTTGTTTGTACTTGATTCTTGGTACACTGAGACTTCTTCAGGAGTAATAAAATGGTATCCATTTTTTTTTAAATTTTTTATTATCATAGGTACAGATAGTGCGGTATTTAAATGAATATCGTGTAACAGAATGATTCCTCGATGTCCTTGGGTTTTTAACGTCTCAAGAATTCTTTCTTTCAGTACTTGACTGCTTGGCCTACACCCATGAGAATCTTTTTTCCAGTCTTTTGGATCGATATTCCAAAACATAACACGCATTCCTGAATCACTCACAGAGCGCTTTAATGTATCATTACATGCCCCACCAGGAGGGCGAAAGTAAAGGACTGATTTTTGGAAATCTGTTATACAAGCATTGGTTTTATTAAGAGAAAGCTGTTGTTCTTTTTTTGTGAGTTTTGTCATGGTTACATGATGATATCCATGATTAGCAATCATGTGCCCCTCTTCTGAGATGCGCTTCAAAACTTTTCTTCCTTGTGGGGATATCCCATTCTTTCCCACAATAAAAAAGATTGCTTTAACATCTTCCGCTTTTAATGCTTCAAGAACTTTTTCTGTGGAAGCTGAAGGACCATCGTCAAACGTCATCAAAACACTGCGATCGGGAAAATTTTTACAAGAGACAATGCGAGAATCAAAGCCCGTAACTCTAGAACTTCCAAAGAATAGCCCTAAACAAAAGGCGACTGCGTAAAAAATACAACACTTACGCATTCTAAGTTAACTTATAAATTTGTTTTATCATTATAATCAATTTTTTTATAAAAAGTCAAACTGATTTTTTATGACCACCTCATGAAAACAAATGATAAAAATGCAATTATAATAATTTAGCTTGAAAGTTACATTAGATTTATCATAATTGTCAGAAAATGACAAAAAGACTATAGAAATGGGAAGAAGACAATACAGCCTAAACTTAAAAGAAAGCGTAGCAGAATGCATAAAATTACGCAATGATCAAAAGAAAAGCACAAAAATAGTGATGCTGAGTAAAAGCTTTTACCTTTGGGGAGGCTTGTGAAAAAACACATATCAAGAAAAAATTAACTATATAGTGCATAAAAGTCTTGTATATATTGATGAGAGTGGTATAAAGAGACGATTTGCAGAGACAGCGGGTGGCGTAAGAGAAGTAAAAAATTGGTTGATAAGAAGTGTGTTACATGTTAGAAAAGAATCTACCCTCCAGCTGGACTTGTGAATAATCAAGCAATCCTTCCATGGTTTTTAAGGGGTATTCCAATACGGATGTTTTTAATCAGTGTAGAGAACAGTGTTGAATCATAGCGCTAAACGTCAGCCTGATTGTGGATCATGCCTCATTCCATAATGCTTATAAAACACAAATCATTGATAGAACTGAATGGTTTCAGATTGGTGTTTTTACCGAAACACTTGACTGATCTAAACTCCATTAAGAAATTCTGGGCTACTATACAATGATAGATTAATCGTACCATTACTCAATGTACGAAATGATGTACACTCTTACTTAAATTCTTTCAAATTCCATATTCAAGCTAAATTACTATAGATCGTTAATTATTTCTTGATATTGAGTTCACTTTTATTAACATTTCTCCCAAAAAGTAAAAATGTTTATCGCTAAAACCTAAAGTATTAAGTCTTTTATAGATAAAAACAATGGTTACGTTAAATAACTTATTGATCTCTGATTATGTTTTACTTTCAAAATACATTTTCAACTGATTTAGATTTATGGTTTTTTTACGGCCTAATCGTGCTTTAGGCTTGCTAACTTCTTCTTTACCTAGGGTATTCATCCTATACTTACGATCCATAACTATTTTTTCACTTATTTTTTGATTATTACCTAGTCTCTACGTATCTTTTTACTCGTTCCTTTTAAGTCTAGGCTGTATTATCTGCTTGCCATCTCTATAGTCTTTGTGTCATGTTCTGACAATAATACGTAAAATTCTATTTTTAAACTAAATTATCATATGATTAGGTGAAAACTGGTCAATGGTATGAAACCTCTTCAAGGTATAACCGTATGAATTCATTATTAAAAACTGGAAAAACAACAAAAGTATTTACCATGATTTCAAACCATGACAATTTTGGAATGTACATTTAGAGTATTCTATAAAATAATTTTTTAATTTCAAATGATTACCGTTTAAAGCGACTCCAATCTTTGTAAATTTCGGAAAGGAATTTCTTTTTTTCTACCTGGTGATAAATAAGCGCTTTTTTTAAAGAGTGGCTCGGTTTAAAAATAATAATTTTTTTACTAGGAACGTAAATGCGTTCTTGACTTTTGGGATTTACTCCCATGTAAGCAAGGCGCTTTTTACACACAAAGTTTCCAAAACCCCGTAACTCTACGCTTCCTTCTTTTGATAAGCACATGCTTAATTCTGTAAAAAACAAATCAACAACTTCCTCTATAAATTGTTGCGAAATGTGAGGCGTTTCTTTACAAATCTCTAAAATGATATCTTTTTTTGTCATTATATTTTTTAATTTTCTCTTCTAAAAATACTAAAATAAAAAATTGAAAAAAAAGTAAAAATTCAATGCTTTTATTGATGCGGAATTATTCCGTGATTACATTGTCTAAGATCTGTCTCTAAACCCAATTTAACAAGCATACTCTTGCGATGAAAGTGAAAAGCAGGAGCGGTAGCAAGAATGGTTATTGATGAAACATAATGGAAAAAACTAGAGTCGTTTTATGTATATTCAAAAATATCTACTATATTAAGATAATTTTATCTTAATAATCCATAGAGTGAATAAATATCTCAAAAAATATATTCCACCCTATTTACCAGCGCTCAATCTAGTTGAACAATTATGGTGTTGCTTTTATGGTGTTGCTTCAAAACCAATGCCTTGAAAAACAAAGCGCATGATATACTTTAGACGAATTCGAATCCGTTATTTTATTACTTATTGTCTGGATTCTTATGCATGATATTTCCTACATATACTTATGTACCTTACATTAGAGCGTGTTCTATTAACCCACCAGCAATTTTTTTGCCAATAAGCGAATCTAATATAGTGTCTATACGCAATCAAAAAATAAGTTTGAATATCAGGATA
>NZ_PHHC01000095.1:13012-16125 GCF_002930195.1 Holospora curviuscula
GATCCTGTACAAATTGATTTTGAAGCGTATCAACGTTCATTTTTTTCTTTTTTCCAGAAGCACAAATACTTCTTTCTGAAATAATAGTTCCAACAAGAACCAACATAGTTATATAGTTTATTTTTTTCATAGTAAAAAATTAATAAAAAGTTTACTTCTTTATTATAAAAAAAAAATATTCTTTTTCAAGCTTTTTTTTAAAAAAAATAATATATATTAAAAAAAAATTTACGTTTGTTCATCCAAACTTGAAGAATCGCTAGATGGATCAACTCTATTGTAAGGGCTAATGTAACCATAGAATAGACTATGAACTATAATTAGAAGACTAGAATCCTTCAGCACCACCACCTTCTCAAATCCATCCTGCCTTACCGCGGGGGTTAGGAGAAGTTTTTCGCGAGCCTCAATGCGCACCTCCCCCACAAACTGAGTGCCCTGGAAGGCCCCCTGCTGCAGCGAAAGGTGGAGCCCCTCCAGCGGAGTCATGGCGGTGCTGGCCTGGCTGAGATCCGTAAACGGCTCAACGCGCACCCCTTCAATAGACCCGGGCACCGGCTGGGTGCTGTGGCGGCGCTCTTGTATATATACATTATGAGAAGATTCAGAAGTGCTCCCATACCCCGGAATGCACCGGTAGCACTGCGCCTCCAGTACCCCCTGGCCCTTCATCTGCGTGCCCTGATGGAGGATGGCCCCCACCCGGCCGGAGATCTCCTGCGCCTCAATGGAAGAGGGATGAAACACCGAACTGGAGCCCGTATATACCGCATCCTCCTTTGTTCCCGGCTCCACACGACGATCCTGGGTCGTTGTGATGACCCCCCTATCTCCCCAGCGCTCTACCTCCAAGGTCAATTTTTCAGCCTCCAGCGCCACGCCTTGGGTCATGAGATGTTTGCCCTGAAAGGAAAGGGTTCCTCCCGCCTTCAGGGAAGTCTGATGGAGCGTTTCCTGAGCGTAAGAATAGCTGCCACCCCCCTCTAGCGCTCGGGTGGAACGATGATGGCGCACCCTGCTGGCCGCCAAAATCTGAGACCCCATCACCTTGAAGTCTCCCAGCGTCTCAAACTGTGCACGCACATTTTTCCAAAGATAGGAAAAAAAATACCGTAAAATCATTGTACTAGCCTCAATCCTTTTCCATCTAACCAGGCTTTACGATTTTCGATATAATTTTGAACTGTTTCTACCGAACAATTATATTCTTGCAGTACAGACTCTTTTTGTTCCGCACTTAATTTTTTTTCAAAATGTATAGACTTTTTTTGCTTTTTAAAATCATTCCAGCGTTTTTCAAAGCGCACTTGCCCCAAAAAAATATTATCTGCAAAATTCATTAATTGATCAAAGCTTAACCCGCTCAGCTTCATTTTGTCTACTTTATCCAATGAAATAATAAAATCTTCCCAGAACTGTCCTCCGTCCCAAGGCGCTAAATCTGGTGGACGTGCGCGTATCTCTTGCGTTAATGTACGAATTTCTTCCAACACACCTTTTGGAGAAAGCGCTTTACTGTACATTAAAATTTCTTTTAATCGAAAGGCAAACCATAATTCTTCCTGATATACATTCAAAGCGATACGATCATTCCAGGGCAATCCAGAGCCTGTAGCATAAATAAATCCTACTCCAGGACGTCTTGAATCCTGGAGCTCTTCCGCAGTGTAATAAATATAAAGAAAAGGAACACGCTCAGAAAAAAAATCTAACCCCATCCCGTATAAATCAAAAGGATTTTCCGGATAACCATTGAACGAGTTCTCGGATATTTTCCACAAACACCCATGCATATCATCAATATCTGAAGCATGTTCGCACCCTTTCCAACTAATCTGACACTTTGTTTCTCCTTCAAGAAACAAACGTTTATTATAAGAAGATAAATCTGTATGGACAGAATCAACCCAACGAGAAAAATACCAATTTAATCCTAATGTAAGCTTTTCTAAACTATACCGTTTTGCACAATATAAAATAATACAACACCAAATATAGGCTAAACGATATCGTGTATATACAATATTCTCTTCTGGATATTGTATCGTCTTTACTGCTTCAAAATTTTCAATAATAATATCAGGGATGTACTCTCCTGATATAAATTTTTTCCAAAATACTCTACTGTAATACATTGCCACTACTACTCTTCTTTTCCAGATGGAAATTGAGCATCCAATGGACCTACCGGATATTTTCGGTTATCTAAAAGGCCATCTCCTTCTTTGGGACGCGTACTCAATGGATAAATTTTTTGAGGATTCACGCCCCCTTTCGTTGCTGGATAATGAGGCATATTGTTCTTAACCTCCTGTCCATTACGAAACACGGGATGGGCACGAATAACTTGACCATTATGATCAACATGTACTGTAGTTTCTTTATAATTTTGTGTAACAGGATTATATTCCACTTCTAATCTACTGCCCCGCGTATTCGGACAACTCCAATCTTTTTGCCCTGGTTTGGAAGGCAACTCGGGACCATATTTACGAATCCTGTTATCTGCAAGACGAACCTCCTCCACAAACCCCGTGTTTTCTTTACGATGATCCTTTAAAAAATTTTGAACGCGCTCTTCTTTGCTCCACCCCTTAAATCGCTCGCCCAATTTGTAGGTAGCCCGTTCTTCTTTTGTCCTGGGCTCAACGCGATAGTGTGCATCATGGGTTTTGCGCTGAGTTAAATTACGGCGCTCCGCTTTTTGCAAACAGGGTTTATTTTTAGAGGGGTGTTCCTTTTTTGTATTCCGGTCCCTTGGATCTCTTGGATCTTGAGGATCTTCATCTCCAGGCTCAATCCCCCCTTCCGCTGCGATGGCTTGGGTAGTTTTTTTCCTAAGATTTGAACCAGGATTCAGGCCTTCCTTCTTTTTCCAGTGCTCTTGTTGCAGAGAATCGACAATTTTTTCCCCAGCCCAGAGGGTAGCGATGGTTCCTCCCACCACGGCGGCAGCCTCCAATAGTCCGGAAGCCACCGGAACTGCCAGCACAAAGTTATGTTGAAGAGCGTTATCCAAGGCTTCATCGCAGGCATGAATTTGGGAAGCCGATGCCCCCTCCAGCGCCTGAGCCGCCGCTGCCAGAACTCTCAACGGTGCAATGAGGGCTTGT
>NZ_PHHC01000096.1:0-21570 GCF_002930195.1 Holospora curviuscula
TTGCTTCGTAGGCCTCCCCAGAGGTACAAGGGGGTTATCGCTAAAGCACCCCTTTTCAAGCTCACTCTATATTTTTAGCGGATTTGGATCTATGGTTTCTGTGCTGCCTACAGGTGCTTTAGGCTTGAGGACTTGTTCTTTTTAGCGTATTCACCCCTGTACTTACCCTACTTTTACGCACCATAACGATTACTGTGCGCGCCTTTTCATTATGACCTAGATTGATGTGTTCTATTCCTTTTTTTTACTCTAGGCTTTATTATATTTGTATTATTTTTTGATCATTACATAGTATATTTAATTCTATTTTACAGTTAAAGTACTATAAATGCTAGCCTCTTTTACTACTGCTGCAGATTTTTTACTTATTGCAAACTCAGCTTCGATATCTTTCAATCTGGTATTTCATGATTTACGAAAAATAATTCTACCTTTGAATAGTCTAGTCTACGTTTACATCCTAAACGTTTTTTAGCATGGTATTTTCCGTCTTTCTTAGATCGATTACGCTATCATAGTTATTTTTACGGTTCTTTCATTAGTATTGAATGTGTACGTTAGGAATAAACACAGAGCAAGCTCACAAGAAAAATTTTATAAAAATACAGCCATCGTTATGAAACAAGCTGAATATACAGTATGCTCAATGCCTACCACTGAATATTTTCTACTAAATTATATTGAGATTACCTCTAGCGCTGTAAAAAAAAGAGGAAAAAATGGTGCACGCGTTGGAATTGAACATCCTAGCTCTCTTTCAAAAGAGCGATAATCCAAGATCTGAGAAAAAAACTTTATGTCAAGATATGTTCTGCCGAAGGTTGCCTCAACATTAAGAATTTTGGTCATTCAGAACATTTCTTACCGATATAAAGAGTACTTTGAGCAATAATACAGTGCGAAATTTCTTTAGAAATTTAAATTTAGAGTAATTTTAAGCGCTATTTCCAAAAAACGTACCTCAAACCGTGGCAAGCTTAAGGCATATTACTCTATACTTTACTGCTCCTCACTAAGACTCCAATGAAGCAGAAAATCTTATAAAGCCATTGTATAAGATCACTAAATGGGATGACAGTTTTCTATGGAAGCGTTTAGTGAAAAATTTTCATGAGGCCGCACTAGAGAAAAACAATAGTCAGCTTGAGTCTGGGAGAAATGTTTTATAGAATAAAAGTTCAATAGCCTCTAAAAGATTAAATTATGAATACTTGGATTCCATTAATTTCCCGCCGCGTATATAAGCTTTTGGGACATGAAGCAGCAGATCTTCTCCAAGGAATCTCTACAAATGATATGAGGCTATTACGCCATCAAAATGGAATATTTACAGTTTTTTTGAATCGTCAGGGACGCTTTCTTGCAGATGCTTTTGTGTTTTATCATGAAGGGCAGTTGTACTTAGAGTACGATATTTCTCACGATAAAATAATTCAAGAATTGTTCATCAAGTACGGTCCTTTACATACCGTTCAGCTTCAGAATATGCCTTGGCTTGTGTTAAGCTTTAGTGGACCAGAATCTGAACCTCTTTACAAAGCAGTCAAAGCTTATGTTCAGGAACGCTGTGGTATCATGTTTCGGGATCCTCGTCATAGTCATTTAGGAGTTCGAGTAGTGATTTCTTACGCACACTGGCACGAAACTCCACACCCTCTATGTGTTCCAGAGTCAGAAACACACTATCGTACTTTGTGTATTGAAAACGGCATTCCTAGTGGCGCTCAAGATCTTATCTCAGAACGTACGTTAATTTTAGAGTATTTTTACCATTTTCACCATAGTATTTCGTGGAGTAAAGGATGTTATGTAGGACAAGAAGTACTAGCAAGAACTTTTCATCAAAAACTTTTTCGTAAAGGATTATTTCGTATCACACACCTCCAGTGCTCAGTAGTTCCCAAAGTAGGAGACGCAGTATTTGACACGAACGGTCATGTTCAAGGAATTTGGGGAAAAGTGTGTTCAGGGCAAGGCCTACTTTCGTTAGAAGAAAGTTGGGCTCTTCAATGGGTAAACACACAAAATTTTGAGTGTCGTGGTGACAATGGAACGGTTATCACCGGAAAGTTATTATCCAGTATCACGTTGCCTATCGCTTGTCCTCAAGGAGTGTAACCTCTTATGTCTGATAAAAAAATTTCTATGTTTTTTTATGAAATTACTCTACCCTTTTGGAAACAAATTATGGTACTAAGTTTCCTTTCTTTA
This sequence comes from Holospora curviuscula, assembly GCF_002930195.1. Classification (GTDB taxonomy): domain Bacteria; phylum Pseudomonadota; class Alphaproteobacteria; order Holosporales; family Holosporaceae; genus Holospora; species Holospora curviuscula. Next base: position 2,212 of record NZ_PHHC01000096.1, read on the forward strand.
GCATGGGCTGCTATTATTACGCTACAGCCCGCCCTTGTTAAATCTATTATTGATGTGGTAACAGGTCCTGCTGGTGTTCCATTTTCTAAAAAACTTACAAAGCTCATGGTTTGTTATTTGCTGTTAGGATTAGGTTTTTGTTGGATTAATTTTTATTACGACACCATGATTGCCCAATTTTTTCCAGCTCAACGGGAATATATTACGTTGAAGCTGATGCGCCGTATGATGAGAAAACCGCTTCAGTTTTATCAAAAGCATTTTTCTGGGAATTTAACCAATAAGATTAATGATATCGTAACTTTTGCACCCAATATCATTGAGATTTTGATTGACAACTTCTTGACATGTTTTTTTACTTTAGTATTTGCTATGTACAGTATTGCAAACGTACATCCGCATTTTGCCTGGGCATTGTTAGCTTGGTTAAGTATTTTTTTGGGGGGATCATTAACTTTTTTATTTTCTAAAAGCTATTTAGCACACCGTGCAGCAGAATCTCGTTCTCGAGTAACAGGAAAAATTGTAGACGTTTTTTCAAATATTACCAGTGTTCAACTTTTTTTTAGACACGCTTTGGAATTAAAACGTATACGCCGCCAAACTCAGGTAGCAGTTCAGAAAGAAAAAGAACGGGATTATTTTTTTCGTATGCTGCATTCATTCCAAAGTTTATCTTTTGCTTTTTTTGAAGTATTATGTTTTTTATGGCTTTGGCAAGGTGTTCAATCTCGTACCATTAGCGCCGGAGAGTTTGTTCTAGTACTGACATTAAATGTACAGATTTTAGATCAGTTTTGGACTCTTGGAGCAGAAATACGAGAGTTTTGGGAAAAATTAGGATCATTAAAACAGGCACTTTCCGTAGTATATTGTGAAACGCAGATCCTAGAGTTAAGCTCTTCCCATCCAGATCTCTTAGTTTCCGAAGGACAAATTACATTGCAGAATGTCGATTTTTCCTATGACCGACAAGCTAACGATCTACTTTTTGCTAATTTTAATCTCCACATTCCTGGAGGACAAAAAGTAGGCATCGTGGGCTTTTCAGGAAGCGGTAAATCTACCTTTATTAATTTATTACTGAGAATTCATGATGTTCAAAAAGGCCAAGTGTGTATAGATAATCAAAACATTCAAAATGTAACATTATCCAGCCTACGACAAGCAATTTCTGTTATTCCCCAGGAGTGCATATTATTCAATCAATCTATTTTAGATAATATTTTGTATGGTCGTCCTGAAGCAACGTTTGAAGAAGTTCAGGAAGCGGCTAAAAAGTCTCAAATTCATGACATTATTCAAGCGTTGCCTCAAGGCTATGATACAATGGTAGGAGAAAGAGGAAATCGTCTTTCTGGAGGACAGCGGCAGCGTATTGCCATCGCAAGAGCAATATTAAAAAATGCGCCCATTCTAATTTTAGATGAACCAACCAGCAGCTTAGACGGAATTACAGAAGCAGAGTTGCAAAGGGCATTTTCAGAAGTAATGTACGGAAAAACTGTTTTATTTATTGCCCATCGTTTAAATACTTTACTCAATATGGAACGGTTGTTGGTTTTTAGTGCTGGTAAAGTGATTCAAGATGGTACTCACGACTCGTTAATTCTACAAAATAACGGTATGTATCGAAAATTATGGAGTTTACAAATGCGGGGATTAAAGGAAGAATCATAAACGCTTTAGACAAAATCTAAATGAATTTTTCGTAAGATCAAAAAGAAAGAACTGATGAAGATTCAGTGTTCAGAATAAATACATTATTGTTCAAAATCTTTTGAAAGATACAAAGTTGAATCCATCCAATTGAATGTTTTTTTCCCAATGCAAGGTTGAGGTTCAAGCACAGCATGCGCTTTGATTTTCCTTGCATGCGCTTTGATTTTCCTTAAAAATTCGGACCTAATATTGATGCGGATGTCGACCCCTTGCTCAAAAAATCCCAAGTAAGTACACACTGTTTTCCCGGAAATTTTTCTTTCTTAACCTGAGACGTAATACTCCCTCTCCCATCATGAATACGCACTGCATGCACAAGACGTTGGTGAAGAGTTCTCGTGCTGTGAATAACACGTTGACTTTTGACGCTCCCAAACCTTCTTTTATCGATAGTACCCAGAAAAAGACGCTTCTTTCGCTCCTTTTAAACACTCATTCTTTACTAAATCCGCAAAAAATTTTTGCAAATTCCAAGTCTTCCATAATTCCCAAAAAAAATAGTGCTCGATACGCTCCCAATCTTTATCGTTTAAACCCCTTAGAGATCCCATAAATTCTCTCTTTTAGAAAATTTACAGTAAACTCTTCGTAATGTTCAACGCATTTTTAGAATCGGTGCGTAATAGATTTTTACATTTCATACACATTAGATGAGGGGTATACTGCTTCAAATAGAATTTCACACAAATGAACCCAGTCTATTGAAAGCCTCAATCCCATTTTTCGGCATTACCTTACTCCGTTTCATAAAAAACTCAAGTGATGTAGCCGACTAACTATAGAACGGTTATAATAAAAAAAAGAGAAGATATTTAAAATTGTCGTATTCGGGGGATTTTTTTCCTAAAGAGTGAGCTATGAGGAATCGGGTAGATATTTTGGAATGGGTCAGCAGACAATAGACAGAGTACGCGTTTAGAACCGAAATTTGTTCCCTATAAGCCAGCCCGCACAAGGGACATAGATTGTTTAGAACACGATATCACAATATATCCTGATGCCCATCAGCCAGAGCGCTTTGGGGGTAGCGCTGTTGGCGTTTCGAAAGCCCTGAGATGTCTTGATGTTCGCGATAAAAAAACTTTAAATCATCCAAAAGTAGATCCAGAAAAAAGATCTGTATTGTACCAAAAGCATGATGAATTAAACAGAAAAGTTAATGAACGTGGAATTGCCCATGATATGTCAAAAACGCACGGGTATTCTGTAAAAGGGAAGCGTTGTTACGGAAAACAGCATTGGGGTGCCAAAAATAGAATCAAATGTATAGAACAAATGCTCTAGGCCCTTTAAGGGGCTCTACTTTAGGAGCCATATTACTTAAGAATTCTGTAGAGGTATTGCTTTGTTGGGTAGAGGAAATGTTCCTAACGAATATCCCAGAAAACCGTGGTAGTGTCATAGATAATTCTGCTTTCCATCAAGGTAAACCTATGCAGAAAATGATTAAGAATTCTGGTCATACTTTACTTTAAATACCTCTTTATTTTCCTGATCTTCATCCTATTGAGAAAAAATGGGCTCACGATAAAGGGATCAGACGTTCTACACATTGTTCAATTGAGGTATTATTCTTTATAACCGTTCTATCGTTAGTTGGCTATATCCTACATCATGCGGTATGAGGGGCAGTTCTTTGATCCGCCTTGTGCGTAAAGCTGGTCTATATTAGTAATTCAAACTGTTTCATTGACTTCTCCCCAGAGTCTTTGATGGTTTCGTTTCAAATTAAATTTATAAAGTGGGGCCAATGGTTAAAGCATTCTTGTACACCAAGCGCTTTTAATGCTTTTTCAGTGTTCTGGGGATTAGAAGAAAATCTTGTATACCCAAAAGTTTTAATGCCCGCGCTTATTGCAGCACTAGCGCCTGGAATGCTATCTTCCACCGCGATACACTGCTGCGGTGTCGCGTTAAGCTGGTGCATCGCATAAAGATAGACGTCTGGTTTGGGTTTAGGGATAGTGCCAGATTCAAAAAATGAAGTCCCAAAGAGTTGAGCAAGTTCTGAACCTCTTCCATTACTGATACTGGAAGAGGCTGAAAAGAATAAGAAAGCAAGAGGTGGAAAACCAGATGCGCTAGCGATGGAAAAAAGGCTATTAATGTGCATCTTCATAGGGGATATCAGAGAGTAGTGGTTATAAAACTATCAGATGGATAGAAGATACGTTCATCAAGCATCCTGATTTTGCTTTGCCAGGTAAGAAAGCACTCCTTAAAAGCGATATGGAATATGAAGTTGTCCTTATTGATAAGGGTCAAGAATAAGAAGCGTATAAAAAATCGCAACAATAAGCAGAAAAACTTTTATTCTGGAAAGAAGAGAAGACATACTTTAAACAGTCAACTCGTTGTAGATAAGAAGACGAAACAAGTTATTTATACAGCTTGTACAAACGGAAAACGTCATGATTTTAGGCTGATTAAAAAATCTGGAACCAAAATACATCCTACAAGTGCAAGGGATTACTGACACTGGATACCAAGGAATACAAAAGCTGCATATCAAATCCGAATTGCCAAAAAAGAAGATAAAAAGAAAAATCAAGATCTGGCTCGCGAAAGAATAGCCAATTAAAATGTCATAGGTATGATTAAACGGTTCAAAATCATATCTAATCAATACAGAAATAGACGTAAACGATTTGGACTCAGATTCAATCTAATAGCAGCTATTTACACCATGGAGTTATCCTGACATCTCGTTATGCAGGCGGTCTAATCCAACATCTGAGAAAAAGAGAGTACATAGACTCTTTGCAATACTACTCACTACTTTCTGTGTGTCAGTATATGTGCTTTCAAAATCTACAAAAACTTTAAGGACTTCGGTTATTCAAAATTGAGTTGCTTTAGAACGCTTCTGCTCCACAAAAAAAAGTATCCCGGAGAATGATACAGTGTTCAGATTCTTTGCGTTTTTAAACATTATTTCAGAAAAAACCCCACACGCATCATGAAAATCCTAAAGCATGAGCGCTTTTTGTAGGGCAGATTTATCCCATATCTTAATCTCTGAAATGATAAATAAGTTCTCCGTATTTTTTTGATACATAGGGAAGTTTCTCTACCCTATGTTAGAACTTTTGTCTAAATTGGACTCAATACGTTATTCTCTCTTGTCTCTCGTTACCAAAAAGATTCAATTTATACTTTCCCAGAATAACGATGTAAAATAAGTGCTGTTCAGTAAAGAAAAAAAAAATACTAACTTTTGTGCCGTGAAAGAGAATTGAACTCTTGACCTCACCCTTACCAAGGGTGTGCTCTACCACTGAGCCACCACGGCCTTTCAATACACCATGCCATGTCCTGAAAAAAAATACAAGTCCTTAGCTGAGGAGATTTTCTCCGTAAAAACAGAGAAAAGTTTAAAAAGTTCCCGAAAAGGGGTGGTCAGCAAATCCATGATTGGTGTCTCGGTGATTCATTTCATCTTGAATAATTGCCTCGATTACTTCGTTTAACTGAGCATCGTGAGGTAAATTCCAATACTCAATGGCGCGCATGGGAGCGGGAATATTTTCAACCGTACCTTCATTGATGGCGTTTAGATATTTGGTATAGCTGTAAATCGCTTCTTCTTCAAAATATCCTACCATGCGGTGTGCTGTGGAAGGAGAAATAAAATATAAAAAAAAGAAAAATGTAAAAAATCCAAATTGCCCGCTATAAATCATCACTTTTTCTTTCCAGCCCAAAGGTACAATGTCACAAAATACTTGGTAATGCATGCGCTCATTTTCTGCTTCTGCATGGAGCAATTGTATTCGACCTAGGTCTCCCCATTGCTTACGAATACATTTCAAATGAATAAATAAGCCTGCTACTACTCCAGGAATTGCTGCAATGGTCTCAATGACCAAAGCCCGACGGTCATGGCGGTGACGAAATACCATATCTGCACCCCAGCGAAAAATTTTGCAAAAACTTAGTGCAATATAATCTGAAAATTTTGTTGGCTTGTGATGAAAGGTGTAGGTCAAATGTATGTCTCCTTTTTAGTCTAGAACACAACGTAATCCATATAGAAGAGTGAAATATTTTCTTTTCTAGTTCTTATGATTTAGAAAAATAATACTATATTTTTTATATTATGTATTTAGTACTGTATTTTTATTTCCTTTTTCTCTATTCTATACATAACAGAAAATTTATTTTAAAAAGTTTATGTTTTGAAATTTTTTATATTTTTTTATGGGAAAATTTAAGTGTTTAGAGGTACGTGTGTCTGGTATTCAGAGGGAGTAGTATGCAAATTTCTTACGCATAGTAATGGACTTACTTCATGAGCTTCTTCTACCTAAATGGTAATTCATATTTTTCCTTTTGAAAGGCTCTTTTCTTTGTGGTGTAAAGACGCTACAATGATGGGAAAATAGTATCCAGAGAGAAGCTTTTTTTACCTTTCGTAAAAAAGTTTCAATCCAAATAACACTGGAAAAGCCGCTTTATGGACGATAACTTTATGGACTTTGTTGAACCTTTTACTCCCCAGACTCTTCCAGGGGATCCTTTTTCTTGTATAGGACACGTAGTACAGGTCATTGGTTCTATTGTAGACGTGAAGTTTTCCGATAAACTTCCTAAAATTTTAGATGCGTTGGTGGTAGAATCTTTTGAAGAAAATAAGCCAGGAATCGTACTGGAGGTTGCACAGCATTTGGGGGAAGACGTAGTACGTACCATTTCTATGTCCTCAACCGATGGTATGGTACGAGGACTAAAAGTTTACGGTACGGGAAAGCCTATTCAAGTGCCTGTGGGGAAAAAAACCCTAGGCCGTATTATGGACGTTACTGGGAGAGCTATTGATGACGGCCCTCCCATTGAAAGTCAAGAAAAATGGTCTATTCATCGCCCTTCCCCTGCTTTTGTAGATCAAAATCCTAAAAGAGAAATTTTGTTGACAGGTATTAAAGTGGTAGACCTTATTGCACCCTATGCCAAAGGAGGAAAAATTGGTCTTTTCGGAGGGGCAGGATTAGGGAAAACTGTATTAATTACGGAGCTCATCCATAATGTTGCTAAAAATCATAAAGGGTATTCAGTATTTACGGGTGTAGGAGAGAGAAGCCGAGAAGGAAAAGATTTATATCAAGAAATGATTGATTCTGGTGTTATTCAGTTGGAAGGAGAATCACAGGTTGCGCTCGTGTTTGGTCAGATGAATGAGCCTCCTGGTGCTAGAGCTCGGGTGGCGTTAACTGGCTTAACTGTAGCAGAATATTTTCGTGACGTAGAAGGGCAAAATGTTTTGTTGTTCATTGATAATATTTTCCGCTTTACGCAAGCAGGAGCGGAGGTATCTGCACTCCTGGGACGAATTTCTTCTGCAGTGGGATATCAACCAACCTTGAGTACCGAAATGGGAGCACTCCAAGAGCGTATCACCAGTACCATTCGTGGATCTATTACCAGTGTACAGGCTATTTATGTACCCGCAGACGATTTAACGGACCCCGCTCCCGCGACTTCTTTTACTCATTTAGATGGTACTATTGTTTTGGATCGTCGTTTAGTAGCAAAAGGGATCTATCCTGCAGTGGATCCATTGAACTCCAGTTCTCGAATTTTAGAGGCAGATGTTCTTGGTTTACGCCATTACAAAGTTGCTACCGGAGTCCAAGAAATTCTTCAAAAATACCGATCTTTACAAGATATCATTGCGATTTTGGGTATGGATGAGCTTTCAGAAGAAGATCGGTTAGTGGTGAGTCGAGGCCGTAAAATAGAACGATTTCTTTCCCAACCTTTTTTCTCTGCGGAAGTTTTTACAGGCATGCAGGGAGCATTTGTATCTTTAGAAGATACTATTTTCGGGTTTGAGAGTATCTTAACAGGTTTATGTGATCATATTCCAGAAGCTGCATTTTATATGGTAGGAAATCTGGAAGAGGTAAAGTGCAAAGCACATCGTCTTTCTCAAGAAAAAGTATAATATGCACAGTTTTCCAGAGAGAGCTACCTTTCGTGTTACACTGAAGCATATTAATCGGGCTGTCTACTCAGGAAATATTGAACGCATGATATTTCCTACTTCCACCGGTGATCTCGACATAGGGCCAGATCATTGCACACTGTTTCAAGTAGTGACGCCGGGATGGATTAAACTGTGGCCTGTACAGGAAGTAACTTCTCTTGAATTTTTAAGCACTGGTGGTGTATTGGAAATACTGCATAATCATGCGATACTGGATGCGTTTCATTTGGTGGAAGCTCATCAACGTCCCCAAGTAGAATCACTTCTTAAAACCTTGCATAATTTTTATCATGATTTCTAGAAATGAAATTTGGAAACTATTTCAAGAGCGCATAGGCTATAAGTTTAAAGACACAGAGTGGTTGAAGAAAGCATTGACTCACTCTAGTGCAGGAGGTCAAGATTTTGAGCGTCTAGAGTATTTAGGAGATCGTTTGCTAAGTGCAGTAATGACACTATGGATTTTTTCTACCTACACGCAAGATCGAGAAGGCACTATGACAAAACGGCTCGCCTATTTGGTAAGCGGTCCTCGTATCCATCACGTCGCTCTTCATCTAGGAATTTCTGAAGTTTTACGCATAGATAAAAGACAAGATCCTACTCAGCCCCGCCTTGTGATCGACGGGTGTGAGGCGTTGATTGCTGCTGTTATGTTGGATTCAAAAAATTTTGTAATTCTTCAGCAATGTATCCATAATTGGTGGAAAGATTTGTTTGTACAGGCCCGTACTGTTCCGCTAGAAGCCAAATCTGTGCTTCAAGAATGGACTCAGAGTAAAGGGTACGGTCTTCCAGTCTACACCATAGTCCATACTTCAGGTCCTTACCATAAACCGATATTTGACGTACAGGTGTGTATCGGTACCTACCATAGCTTTCGAGCTTCTGGAGGATCTAAAAAAGAAGCAGAACAAAAAGCTGCCCAAATTGCATTGAACACGTTGGCGCAAGAAATGGTCTCCGCTCCCTATTATTCAGGAGAAATATTATGAAGTTTCTTACTCCTCTCTTCTGGTTAAGACTTAATTTTTTGCTTCGAGCCTTGGCTGGTAGAAGGTATCTAAATCCATTTAAGGCTGCGTATCACGATTTGGAGATTTCTTATGAATAAACTTACTTCTCCACGCTGTGGATTAATTGCGATAGTGGGGGCACCAAATGCTGGAAAATCTAGTCTTATCAATGTATTGGTGAGAAATAAAGTAACGATTATATCGGATAAACCCCATACCACTCGTCAAGCAGTTTATGGCATTGTGTGTCACGAATTCTTACAAACTATTTTCATAGACACTCCAGGGTTGGTATTAACTCCTCAAGATCTTCTTCAAACTCGTATGCGTCAAACTTCTCGACAAAGTTTGAAAGAAGCCGATGCGTCTATTGTGGTCATTGATGTTGAACGAGCTTACCATAAAGCAAATCGTATCCTTTTAAGACAGAGTCTTCAACAGCGAATTCCTACAGTAGTAGTATTGACAAAAATTGATGTTTGGAAAGATAAAAGCCGTTTATTACCCCTTATCCAATCTTACCGAGATCTTGAATCAGAAATAGTAGGCTTTTTTCCCGTCTCTAGTCATACGCATCAAGGTATTGAAGTACTAGAGGAGGTACTACGTAAGCTTTTACCTGAACGTCAATGGATCTTTCCAGAGCATACGCTTACTCAAATTTCTTTTGAAACGACACTTTCAGAACTCACAAGAGAGAAGTTATTTTCGTCCTTACATCAAGAAGTGCCCTACAAATTGGATGTAATCACAGAAAAATGGTACTGGAGAAAAAATAAACACATTAAGCAAAAAGAACTCTGGGTATGGCAAAATATTATTGTAGAAAAAGAAGGGCAAAAGAAATTAGTTTTAGGACAAGAGGGAGGCCGAGTTCGCCACGTAGGATTTTTAGCTCGAACAGAAATGCAACTTCAACACCAATGTCCAGTACATCTTTTTTTACACGTCACTATAGATCCTACATGGATGCAGCGTGCTTATGGATAAGAAAAAAAAAGGTTTTTTCTTTTTGGATTGGGGAAAGTGCGTGTTTGCACACAGTGCTTTTTATACCCTGAGTTTCGGTGTCACTGTGTTAGGTGCTTTAACCTTTCCGTTGATATGTTTAGGGCCTGTATCCTGGATCCATAAAGTAGCCCGGTGGTGGTGTGCTTGTCTCTTAACAAATGCACGCTGGTGTTTAGGGATTACTTGGAAGACAGAAGAATTTCCTGTATTGTCGCCTCATGGTGGACTTTTGGTAGCCTGTGCGCATCAATCTGTTTGGGAGACCTTAGTTTTAAATCTTTTACTACAAGCGCCAGCGTTTGTATTAAAGGATACATTGATGCGTATCCCTGTACTAGGATGGTTTTTTCATCGTATGAATATGATTCCTATTCCTCGTGGAAGAGCTCTTTCTAAAACGTTTCTTCAAAAAGCACAGAATGTATTAGAACAAGGTCGTCCAATTGTTATTTTTCCTGAGGGCAGGCGTGTAGCTTTTGGGAGACCTGTGCGGTGTCAGCGGGGAATTTTTTTTTTATATCATAAGCTTCACCTCCCTGTGTTACCTCTTAGTCTAAACTCAGGACTGTTTTGGCCCGCAAGGCGTTTTTTCAAAAACTCAGGCTGTATTACGATACAGGGGCACCACCTCATTAATCCGGGCTTAGATGAAGACACGTTTCAGCGCACATTATCTAAGCTGCTTCAAGAAGGAAATGAGGTCTTAGCTCAGAAAAGTATAAGTTGAAAAATTTTTAACCTCTTGACAATAATTTACGATTTTGTTTCAATGTGAATGTAGTACGTTAGATAATTGGTAGGTCTATGTCTAAAAAAGTATTAAAAGATTCAAAAACTCACGAAAATTTAAAAGCTGCTTTTGCAGGAGAATCTCAAGCCAATCGTCGCTATGAATACTTTTCTTTAAAAGCAGACCAAGAAGGTTTTTCTGGTGTGGCGGAGTTGTTTCGTTCTACTGCCCGAGGAGAAACAGCCCATGCGTTTCGCCACTTAGACTTCTTGTCTCAAGTAGGGGATCCTGTAACAGACCTTCCCATTCGTTCTACTGAAGAAAATTTAGCGTCTGCTTCTGCTGGAGAACGTTATGAATATCAAGACATGTACCCCGGAATGGCAAAAACTGCCCGAGAAGAGGGATTTGAAGAAATTGGCAACTGGTTTGATGTTCTGGCTAAGGCAGAGCGCATTCATGCTGCAGGGTTTGAAAAAGCATTAAGTAAGTTACGCACAGAACAGCATTCATTAGATTTATCAGCACAAGAATAGATCAAAAGGATATATCGGGCTATGATAAAGTGTGAAAAACTTAGGACTATAAGTAATGTTTGAAAAATCTATTATCTTTTTTTGTTTAGCAGGGCTAACAGGGGCTGGAAAAACAACTCTTTCTGAAGCAGTTTCCAGATTAGGAAGTATTGAAAATATTCAAAAAATTACAACACGCCCCCAACGTGAATCAGATTTTGCTGAAGAATACAAATTTATAAATTTAGAAACCTACAATAAATTGCGTGAACAAGGATATTTTGTGCTTCAGACGGAGTTTTACGGGCATTATTATGCCATAGATAAGCGTAGTATTGGGAATAAATGCGAAAACATGAGGTTTATTACGCCTTGGGCTTTTGGGAATAACAATGAATGCGCTCCGTTTGTAAAGTGTCTGGGAGTTTGGCTGGAAGTATCTCAAGAAGAACGTGCCGCAAGAATGTTAAAGAGAGGGGATAGTCCAGCGCTTATTACCCAACGTCTAAAGATGGAAGCGTCAAGTGATTTTCAAAGTAAGTATGTTATTCAACAACGTCAGCAATGTCACAGAAGTATAAATGCCCAAATTCCTTTTCAAGAAGCCGTAAACCAAGTTCGTCAAATTGTTTTAGATACAAGACCTGGTTTTTTTTCGGCTTCAGAACAATAAACATCATCTTTCCTAAACCCCTATTGTGAATAACTTCTCTGTTTTCTTCACGTTAGGTTATGAAAGTTGTTAAAATTGTTAAAAAATAGAGGTCCATGAAAAGAAAACGAAGTAATATGGAAGGTTCTACGTGAAAACTTTTTATGTTTACCACTTGGCACAATTCCTTTGTTTACCAACAAAGTTTCTCACTCTTGTCAACATTTTACTTTGATCAATCAAGGCGATCATTTTATTCATGGGGAAACTTTAAGACATATACACTAGGGAATGTCGAAAATTATTTTCGCCTATAGCAAAAGATTTCAGTAATAAACGTAAAAGTCATATATAAAATATCAAGGATGTTCTACCTGGTTTCCAGAGGTCTAAAATTTTTTATAATCAATTAAGTTAAAATTTGAGTACTAAAGAAATGAAAAAACCATCGTATATTGTAGCCTAAAATTGTTCTATTTTCTTTAAATCAAGAGAATACGGTGGGGAAAAATCACGCTATATCCAAGAGATTCAATCTATTCTTTTGTCTTTGGAGACTTATTAAATGTAGTTACTACACCTTATCCAAGGGGTTATTAAAATCTCTTCAACCCAAATTTCAAGTCGTCTCGTATTACAAGCTCTATTGAAACCCATTGACTTATGATTAACATACCCAGTTATAATAGTTGTTTACTTGTAAATATTTTTCACTTTTTTTACTAATACGTTTTTTCTCTTTTCTCCCTATTCTCTGCTTTCGAAAGTGCTGATCTTAATGCGACTTTGATCAATATATACAAGAGGGTGAAACAAGATATCTTTTATATTTTCTTGGTCAGCTTTACACTTTTTTTATTTGCTTCCAAATATGTATAGGCTTTTTTTTACACCTGTATCCTAATTTACGAAGCCAACATAACGCTTCGAAAGCACTTATACTAAAATACTCTCCCGTTTTAGATAAAATAAAATTAGTATTGCTATTTACTCTTTTTTTACCGCCTATCTTTTTTTCTAAATAGTTTTCTTTTGATTGATATTTTTTATACCAATCACTTACTGTGTTTAGTGCTTTTTCAAACTTTGTTGAGACTTTTTCGAAACTATTTCTTTTTTCTACATATATTACTACTTTTTTTTGAATATCTTTGCTATAGAATCTAGGCATTTTCTTTTAAAATAATATATCTATATGCAAATTTCAACTTAATTTACTATAATTTATTGCACATGAGCTCTGTTATGAGCAATTTTTTAATTTCACTGATTTATTACTCAAGCAATAGAACACGTTTTATGTGGGTATTCTTTTTAACATTAATGACCTTTTGGTCTGAAAAAACCTTATTTCCGTGAATGTAACAATTATCTGGACAGTATTGATCACACATCACAAAACACAATTCAATCATTGAGATAAAAGAAAATAAAAGTGGGCTCTTAAACCCAGGTATAATAACATTGAACGAGTTTGTTCAGCGCACAGTCTTTAAAATTCTTACTCAACACTAAACAGTCTATTGAACAACGTAAAACAAACATTACAAAAAAGAAATGTAAATCTCTCTATCATGGGGTATAGTATTGATCACGATGATTATGAGTACGCCAGAGAACTCATTTCTCCCTAACCTCTAAAATATGCTAAGAGCACCCTGTCTAAGCACCCTCTAATACTTTTTCCTTTAAAAATACCCGTCCTCGGCGGTAACGTCGTTTTAACGCCTTGAGTTCAAACGCTTTTGCCATTTCCATCAAGCCAGGGTTTAAATGTTCATGATGCTCTTTTGTGGGTTCAAAGCCATTGTTTACTGACGATAATTTCCCATGACTTTCAACAGTGTCTCTACTAAGAGAAGAAAAGCTTTTAGAGTCGTAATTTGCATCCAAAGATGATTCTTCAGCTGTTTGAGAACTTTCTATAGTAGAAACTTGAGCACTTGGCTCTAAATTTACAGTATCTGAAAGACCAGAAGGTTGAGTATTAGGTTTTCTTCGTCCATATCTTCGAGATTTTTTCACCGGACGTCCCACAGACTGTTCTTCCAAACTTTCAGAAAATGTCGAATTTTTAACAGACTCTTTGCTTTCCGATACAGTATCTTTATATCCTTCCACTGCTCCTCCTGCTTCTCCGTTTACTTCTGGAGTAATGGGAGAAGAAAGAGATTTAGCTGAAACTTTTTCTGCATCTGAGCTTTCACAGGGCGTTGAATTTAAAAGAGAAAGTTCAGAAATGCTGGGTAGATTTACCATCTCTACAGTATCAAATTGTCGCTCAGGCTGTATATGAAGCTGAATAGAAATTCCCATACTTTCCTCTAATTGCGTTAAATATTTACGATATTGATTGGCTAAAACATGCCCAACCTCCATAGACACTTTAACCGTTAACTGACTAGTGGGAGAAGAACGGGACGCATGTCGCGCTATATCCCTCAACACGCGCATAGCAAGCGCACTGTCAGACAAAACATATCCATGCCCATGGCATGCATGGCAAGGCTTGGCAATACTTTCAAATAAACTTTGACGTAATCTTTGACGAGACATTTCTAAAAGACCAAACTGACTAATCTTTCCCATCTGAATACGGGCTCGATCTACTTTTAAGGCGTCTTCTAAAAGTTTTTCTACTTGTCCATATCGATGAGATGGCATATCAATAAAATCAATCACAATTAGACCTGATAAATCTCTTAATCTGAGCTGTCTTCCAATAGCTTGAGCAGCCTCTAAATTTGTTTTGAGAGCAGTTTCTTCCATAGCACGCTCTCGAATAGATTTTCCAGAATTTACATCAATAGACACCAGTGCCTCTGTTTGATTAATAATCAAATAACCTCCAGAAGGAAGAAGCACAGTAGGTTGATACAAATCAGAGATCATAGATTCTAATGAATACTTTTCAAATAACGTACATTCTGTTTCCTGGTATAATTTAACACGTTTTCGGTGAGCCGGCATAAACATCTTCATAATATTTTGAGCTTTTTTAAAACTTTCTTTGTCTTCTACCCAAATTTCTTCGATGTCATTGCTATAAAAATCTCGAAAAGCCCGATAAATGAGGTCATTTTCTTCACATAACAGCATCGGAACTTCTTTCGCATTTTTTGAAAGTTCTTCTATTTTTGTCCATACACGCGTCAATCGATCATAATCCCGTTTAAGTTCTTTTTCTGTTCGTCCCAATCCAGAAGTGCGCAAAATAACGCTCATTCCTTCAGAAATATCTAAGTTTTCCGACATTTCTGTCAAGTGTTTCCTTTCCGCCTTGTCGGTAATTTTTCTAGATATTTTTGTTTGACCTGGACTATTAGGCATAAACACAATAAAACGCCCCGCCAAAGAAATATAGGTTGTAAGCGCTGCCCCCTTATTACCCCTTGCATCTTTTACAACCTGAACCAATATAATTTGGCCTTTCTTAATAACATCTTGAATGCGGGGAGTAAAATTTTTTTGCCGTACCGATTTTATCTCGTGCTCTGGAGGCTCTTCATTTTCCCCCCCCTCTAAAGCAAGATGAGGCTGTACTGAAGTGGAATGAAGCTCTGGCGTTTTTGAGTTCTCCAGAATATTTTCTTGGGATTCTTTATTCTGATAGTACCCAGGATGAATTTCTGAAAAAGCCAAAAATCCTTGCTTTTTCTCTCCAAATTCTAAAAAAGCAGCCTGAAGGGCAGCCTCTACACGAGTTACTTGGGCTAAGTACACGTTTCCTTTTTTCAACCGTTTGAAAGAAAGTTCATGATCAAACTCTTCCAAAACACCGTCTTTAACAACCGCTACACGAGTTTCCTCACCATTAAAAGAACGATCGATAAGAAGAGCTTTTTTTAGATATGTTTCTTGCATTGCTTTCTCACACTAGACTTGACGGATACTTAATTGTATTTTACCACTTTTATCCACATCCAGTACCCGTACTTGTACAGCTTGTCCTTCTTTAAGATATTCAGAGGGATGAGATAATCGCTTCCCTACCACAATCTCTGTGACGTGGACCAATCCATCTTGAGGAAAACCAAAATTTACAAAAGCTCCAAAATCTAAAAGTTTTTTCACTACGCCGTCATAAATATTTCCTATTACAGGTCCCTGAGTTAACCGCTGAATAGCCTTTAATGCAAATTCCGCATCTTCAGCGCGATAGGAAAAAATACTTACTTTTCCATCTTCACCAATATCAATTTTTGATTGACTGGCATCGCACAACTGCTTAATGTGCTTTCCTCCAGGGCCCACAAGATCTCTAATCTTATCTACGGGAATTTTAATATGGCTCATGCGAGGCGCATGAACACTGACTGCATCTCTGGGTGTACTAATGGTTTGCTGTTCCATTATACGCAAAATTTGTAAACGTCCTACTTTAGCTTGAGCTAACGTTCTCTCAATGATATCAAAAGTTAAAGCTCTAATTTTTAAGTCCACTTGAAGGGCTGTTACACCTTGTGCGCTACCTGCAACTTTAAAATCCATATCCCCCAAAAAATCTTCTGTTCCAGAAATATCCCATAAAATAACATCTTCTTCCGATGGAGTGCCGCCTGAAATTAATCCCATAGCAATTCCTGCCACCGGTGCGGTCAATTGAATTCCTGCATCCATTAAAGCAATAGATGCACCACACACCGTTGCCATGGAAGAAGACCCGTAAGATTCAGTGATTTCTGATACCAAGCGTACAGTACAACTTAAATCTTTGGGAAGTAAGCTCACTAATGCTTTTTGTGCTAAACGCCCATGACCAATTTCTCGTCTTCCCGGAGCAAACATTTTACCTACTTCTCCTACTGCGTAAGGAGGAAAACTGTAATGAAGCATAAAATACTCTCGTTCTACCCCAGAAAGACGCTCAATCATTTGACTGTCTTCTTGACGACTTCCTAAGGTTACTGTAACCAAAGCTTGGGTTTTTCCTCGAGTAAAGAGTGCGCTTCCATGGCATCGGGGTAACAATCCTACTTCACATATAATGGGACGAATCTCATCCCAACTTCGTCCATCTAAGCGTTTTTTTTGGTGAACAATGTACGCTCTTGCGGTTTCTCTCCACTTATTGTAAAAATATCCCTCCAGATGCTCTGATGCTTTTATTCCTTGATTTTCATGACAGAATTCCTTCCAAGAAGACAAAGCACGTTCAAGACGAACACTACGATCTTCAGTATCAGAGACTTCACACGCCTCATCCAATGCATTCTGAAACACTTGTGGAAATTCTAAAAGCTTGTGTTCCAAGGATTCTCCCATAAAAGAAACAGGACTCACTGCGGATTTAAGCCATAAAATACCCTCAAAAATGGGTTTCAGTGCCTGGTGACCAAATTTTAAAGCTTCTAAAATAAACGCCTCATCACAAGCGGACGCTTGGCATTCCACCATAGAAGGACCGGAAGGCGTTGCTCCCATCAACAGATCAAATCCTCCATTGAAAGTATGTAAAATAAACTCACCTTTATGATACCCCACGCGCACTCCTGAAGATATTTCTTGTACAGGAAGTCCCGAAACTGCCACAGCGGCGGAAGCACCAATCATAGAGAGCACACCAGGATCTGTCTCTGTGTCATAACTAAGAACGGTACACACAATTTGAATTTCATGACAAAAATGTTTTGGAAATAAAGGTCTTAACATGCGATCAATGTATCGAGAAACCAACGTTTCGTACTCAGAAGGTTTGCCTTCTCGTTTAATAAAGCCGCCGGGAATACGTCCCGCTGAAGAAAACTTTTCCTGATAATATACAGAAAGGGGAAAACCACTTCCCAAAGGATACGCTTTTCCCACACACACAGTACATAATATGACTGTGTCCCGATGCCGGACAGTGACCGCTCCTAAAGCACGTCGGGCAATACGTCCTACTTCTAAAGTGAGCGGAAATCCTACCCACTCTATTTCTTTTGAAATAATGTTAAAAAAAGGAGATTCCATGATCACCGACGTAACTCCAAAGCTGAAAGAATGGCTTTATATCGTTCCTCATCCTCTCTTTTTAAGTAATCTAATAAACTTCTTCTTGCACTACGCTGTCCCTCGAGCCCCCTGCGACTGTGCACATCCTTTTTATGATGTTTCAAATGTTCAGAGATTTCAAAAATTCGAGCAGTACATAGTGCAATTTGCACTTCTGGACATCCAGTATCTCCCGGTTTTTTCTCAAACGTTTCTACAATTTTTTTCTTTTTTTCACAGGACAACGCCATTTATATTCTCCATATTTAAGTTTGTTTTTTTACCCTTGAATCCACAAAACAACGGTACGGCACAAGGCCATACGCCTCTCCCTTAGCTAAACATATCATCTTTTTTTGATATTTACAAACCCAAAATTCGGAAAAAAAAGGTAAATCTAGGTAAAGAGGCAGGCCATTCCAAAGACGCACGGTCTGTTCTTGCGTAAGATCTATTTCTGGAAATTTTAATCCATAGTCCATAGGATACATCCATTGCTGAGCATCTTGAGGGCACAGTTCAGTGACAGTGTCTACATTGACTGCTTCAGTGCTGCTAAAAGGCCCTACAGAAACGCGCGTCAACTTAGAAACGTATGCTAAGGTTCCCAGAGCTTCTGCTAAATCCCCTGCAAAAGCGCGTACGTAGGTTCCACTGGAACACAGGATCTCAATTTCAATACTGTGTCCATCGTAGGCTGAGGCCTCTGTAATTAAACGTGCGGTATGAATTACAATGGGGCGCGGAGGTAAATCTAAGATTTTTCCTTTTCGAGCCCAAGTATACGCAGGCTTTCCATTAATCTTGACAGCTGAATACATACAGGGTTTTTGAAAAGAAACACCTAAAAATTTAGGTAATACCTGTGCCACTGCCTCATACGAAGGACGAACTGAAGATTCTCTGATAATTGTACCCGTGAGATCTTGAGTATCCGTGGCGCGTCCCCAAACACACGTAAATTGATACATTTTTGGAAAGTCCAATAAAAAAGGAATCATTCGAGTGCCCCAACCAAAAGCAATAGGCAAAATTCCCTCTGCAAAAGGATCTAAAGTCCCAGCATGTCCCACTTTTACAGAACACCCAAGCCAACGTTTAACACGACGATCAATGCGCGTACACACAATGCCAGGCTGTTTCCAAACCACTAACCAACCATGTAAATTCATATTTCTATAGTATTTTTTCCAAAATTTTAAAAATTAATAAGTATCGAGGAATGGACATTTTCTTAACCCTAAAAACGTCCCCCAGGAGAGAGTCGAACTCTCATGCCTGTACAGGCAGTAGATTTTGAGTCTACCGCGTCTAACCGTTTCGCCACCAGGGGTCTAAAAATAACTATACCATACCTTTTTTCAGTCCTCAAGACTGTCACAGTTAGGAAGATTAGTTAAAAAAAAGAGAAATGTCCTTTTCAAAAGCTTGTTTTTTTGATTAAATTTTATTATAGTCGTTTGATTAATATAACGTGAATAGAATAATACTGTAAAAAAAAATTTAAACATATAGTATAAACTTAATAAATAAGTTAAAAAGTTTTATAAAAAACGTCTCTGTACAGGACAAAAGTTTATCTCCCTGTAAATACCAGCTCAATTACAGTTTTTTGATTAAAAATTGACGCAATATCATTCACGAAATTGTTAACCGAACGATCAATTTTAAAAAATAATTCCCGCAGCAGATCCAAGCCAACGCGTAACACGCTTTTTTCCAAACGACCATGCTTTTTCTTTTTGATAGGGGCT
>NZ_PHHC01000096.1:22598-58009 GCF_002930195.1 Holospora curviuscula
AAGGTTCAACGGAGACGATGGGTTGTAGAACGAACATTTGGATGGCTTGGTAGAAATAGAAGGCTATCAAAAGAATACGACTTGCTTTGTTCTTCTACAGAGAATAACATTTACATGTCACTTAACAGACTACTCTTGCGCAGATTCTTTCCTCCTAATTAATTTGCGGATAAGCTCTTATAGTAATTTAGCTTGAAAATGGGATTTGAAACAATTCAAGCAAGGTCTTATGGTCATCCAATACATTGAGTAATGTTACAGTTAATCCATCGTTTCATAGTAGTCCAGAATTGCTTAATGGGATTCAGGTTAGGTGAATATGGCGGTAAGAAAAATAGCTCGTAGCCAAGCGATTCAATTCATATTTCTGTCTTATAAGCGTTATGGAATGAGCCCGTTAGGGGTGCTATGGATTGATTATTCCAGCTATACTATAAATTCTCTTGTAATACTTACCACGCCTTTTACAAACTAGTTTTTCACTTTTCTTACCCCACCCTCTGTCTTTTCAAAGAGTCATTTCTATACCACTCTCCTCACTTTATGAAAGAATTTCAGATACTATATAGGTTATTATTCTTGATATTTATTTCGCTTTTATTCAAAAACTTTTAGCTGGTTTAGATCTATGTTTGCTTTTCTGCTTAACCTTATCTTAGGCGCGATTACTTTTTCTTTTTCCGACCGTACCCACCTTCTACTTACGCTACTTTTACTCACTATAACTATTTTTCTCTTATCCTTTGATCATTATCTGTATTCTATTCCGCTTTTCTTTAAGGCTAGGCTGTATTTTTTTCATTTTATAACAATGATAAGAATCTGTATTCATGGCTAAAAGAAGGCAGTATAGTCAAGCTTAGAAGTAATAAGAATGAGTGATCTAAGAGATTTAACAGCTTATGAATAAAAGCTCATTAAGAATCATTTTGAATAAGGCAAGTATGGTAATACAAGTAAACACCAGAAGAAAGAGCGTGTTAATGGAGTAGTTTACATAATAACGACCGGCTGCCAATAGCGAATGCTTCTTAAAGATTTTTCGCCATACTCCACTGTACATTCGTTTTATCGAAGATTCAGGATCAAAAGAATATGGGAAAAAGTACTGAGCGCGCTTGTCAAGATAAGGCGGGGCAAAGCTGGTGGAAGTGAATACCCGAGCTATCGCAGGATTGATTCACACAGTGTCAAAACTACCAAGGCTTGTAAACAGCGGGGAATTGACGGAGGAAAAAAAAGGAACCTAAACGCTATAGTGTTGTGGCATACACAAGGCACTCTGGTGCACGGTAATGCCACTATTTTTAGGTGTTGCACGCCTTACCCAAGATTAAGGCTTTATCTTAAAACACCATATAATTGAGAAAGCGCTATCGCGCCCGCCACAGACACATTGAGCGTAGAAAATTCCGGACATACCCGTAACTTCCACAAAATATCACATTGCTGTCGTGTCAGTAGCCTTAGCCCCTTTCCTTCTTGTCCAACAACCAATGCCACTCCCAGCCCTTGAAAGATTTGATTGGGATCCAATAATTCTCCTGTTTCACACAGCCCTACACAAAAAAAACCAAGTCTTTTTAATTCTTCTAAAGCTCGGCTTAAATTCACAACACTCACATATGGAACCTGCTCCAGTGCGCCAGACGCTGCTTTTGCCACAACACCTTCGTGTTTTAAGTGTCCCGGTTGCACACTTCTTTGAGTCAAAAAAATTATGGCTTGGGCTTGAAAGGCGGCGGCACTTCGCCATAATGCACCAACATTATAAGGATCCACCACCTGGTCCAACACCAAAACAGGTCCTCTTTTTGGGTTCAAGTCTTCCAATATTACACAGGGAGAAGGATTAGTACGCAACGCAACCCCTTGATGCACCGCATCTCTAGGAACCACACGCTCAATATGTGAAATAGAGCAAGAACGACCACCAAAACATTTAAATCGCTCTGCTCTAGAAGGTATGCACAGCAATTCATACACCGGTCGTTTTGCTTTTAGTGCAGCTTCCACGCTGTGCAGACCCCAAATCCAAATCTCTTTTTTCTTTAAGTTCTCTCGTGTACTCACGATCCTCCTCTTTTAGCATTCCAAATATGCTGGTCATAAACCCATCCTTCGTAGTGTTCTTTTAAGAGACGAACATACACCCAGGGACCTTCCTGCTTAAGGCAGAACGCCAGTACACCTTTTTGTAAATAAGCCTTAATAGCACTGGAAACAGACGGCTCTACTCTTAAAGGGGTTTTCATGTATAAAATAAATGCCACTCTTCGGAAAGTCAATAAATTACCATGCACCCATCCTATAGCGCCTTTCACATCCTCTACTTGACACCAGTAACTCCATCGTTTACGAATAAAAACTGGCCACCCAGGACAGGTGTAACTCCACAGAACTGCATGCTCGGAGCCAGGCCCTGCCCGCCAATAGACACGCTTGGCTTTAAGATAGGCATGGCATTGCATTTTAGAAGAGGAATCTAATGCCTGAACTTCTAAAGTTCCAAAAATTCCTAAAACTGCTCCTAAAACTTTAGCCCAGAGAGGAAAAGAAGTATTTTCAGTTTTTGGATAAAATCCAAAGGCTTGGTAAGCTTCTGTTTCTTCAGGACACGGAGCCACTATTACGCGAAATTCAGAAGTGTACCAAAGAGGCGCACTTTTTATGAGACGGGTTAATGTCTCTAAACAGGAAATTTGCCACGCACTTCCGGTAAAAAAGACCGGTATACGCTCTTTAAAGTGAAGGATCCGGGTACAAAATTCCAGGGGAAAAGAGGTGAGCATTCCTTGTACTCCCGCTTCGTCTCCAAACCATAATCCAGAAATAGGGGGCTTTGAAATGGTGGGTTCTAAAGAGACATTGGGTACAGCCTCCACTAAGCTTTTCAAAGAGTGCTGTCCTGCTTTCAAGGTCACTTGAGCCAAATTATCTGCGTCAATATTTCCTTGATGAGTACCGTGTCCTTTTACCCACTTCCAATACAGCGTCGGAAATCTCTGACTTTCTATCAGAAGCGATTTCCATAAATCTTGATTCTCTACAGGTTTTTTTTGTGTATTTATCCAACCGTTTTTTTGCCATTTTTCAACCCATGATTCCATACCTTTAACAAGATACGCGCTGTCTGAAACAATTGTTAAAGGTGCTTGAGTGTCTAATGCCATCAACCCGTATAATGCGGCGCTAAGCTCCATACGATTATTGGTAGTCTGAACCTCATATCCCGATGCTTGAAGGCGTCTTTCATTGTCTTGAAAAATCCACGCCCAAGCACCAGGACCTGGATTTCCAGAACATGCACCATCTGTAAAAAGCCAAACCACACTTATACTCTATACCGTCTGCTTATTTAAAAATATCATTTCTGTTGAAGGGATTCAACTTAAATAACACAACGGAAACCTCATGAAAATTTTTGTTGCAAAGAGGATATCTGAGTAGTTCATTCGACTATTTTGCGTAATCGATTTACAGAGATTATCCCTTTATTTGACTCTTAGCAAGCTGTAATAAATTAAAGGCTATAATTCCGCTCATTATTAATCATCACTTGTGGAGCATTTTAATTATCGCCAAACGACATATCCAATACCCAATGGAGAGAATTTGGTATAGCCTAATTACGTATTCTCTATTACAGTGTTTTTTTAGATTTTGTACAAGCGAAGAGGTACAATATCTTGTCTTTTATTTCACGAAATGAATCTATAAAAACTATGCTTTGTATATTCTCCCAATCCCAATAATTCTTTTTTTAGTCAACGACATAGCTACCTATAGAATATTTTCTATGCTCTAGAACCTGTCTTCACAGATTAGGGAAGTTTTTTAATAAGAGTAATGGGGTAAGGAATTATAATAATCTTGTCAGCTGACTTAATGGCTATTTCATAATCTTTAGATAAGTGATTTAGCCAGAGAAAAGATGCGCTCTACCCTCTAATTTTTTAGCGAGAACAGTGCATTTAGGAGCCTAGATCTCAATACTTTTTTGACAAACGGTTTGAACAAATTTTTTCATAGGTTTTCTATAGAGCGCATCAGCACATACACCCTTTAGAGTGGGATAATGCTTCAAAGAAAATCAAAAAACACTATAGTAAAGAAGTTGAATTGTAATATAAAAATGATATATTAATCAAAAAAAATTTAGTATTTCAACAAGTCTATACAGTATTTAAAATAACTTAACTTAGTTTATTAAGAACCTGTATTCATGGATAAAAGGAGGCAAGCTTGAAGGTAATAAGAATGAGGGATCCAAGAGATTTAACAGATCATAAATAAGCGCTCATTAAGGATCATTTTGCATGAGTCAAGTATAGTAATAAAAGTAAACACAAAAAGAAAGAGCGTGTTAATGGAGTATTTTACATAATAAAGAGCGGCTGCCCATGGCAGATGCTTCTTAAAGATTTTCCGCCATACTCCACGCTACATTCGTTTTATCGAAGATGCAGCATAAAAGGAACATGGAAAAAAGTACTGAGCACGCTTGTCAAGATAGGGCGGATCAAGGCTGGTGAAAGTAAAAACCCGAGCGATCGCAGGATTAATTCACACAGTGTCAAAACTACCAAAACTTGTGAACAACGCGGCATTGATGGAGGAAAAAACCTAAACGCCATAGTGTTGTGGATACACAAGGCAATAGTGCACGGTACTGTTGATAACGTTAATCACAGTAGGGGGTGCAATGTTTTTTAAAAGGCTTTGCAAAGTATCCGACACTCAAAGGCGTTTGCGCCGATGCCGGGTATGGAAAAACCATGCTAGCGTTTATGAGAAATGGTCTTAACAAGACCATTGAAATTTCAGAACCCCAGAATAGGCTGCGCTCGCCAAAAGATGGGTCGTTGAACGAACCTTGGCTGGGCTCAAGCGTTATCCAAGATTGTCTAAAGCGTAGGAAATGGCTTTAGCAGCTGCCGAAAATAGGGTGAGGATCGTGCATTCTATGGGGCTTGTTAAGGCGGATCGCTCATCCATAAATACAGGCTCTAAGAGGCGGAGCTCTTTCCCCGATGATGTAAAGGGTACGAGAAAAGTGGGTATCATGCATTACAAAATATAAGCCTCACTACAGGGCTTTCCTTTAAGAAAAGCAAAAATAGGCCCATAAACCCAGATGCAATAAAACAGTCTTCCCAATGTGGGTAAACGTTGAACAGGAGCTTGCGTAGCTCAAAGTTTTTAATACTCGAATGCTAAAAAAATACAGAAAAAAAGTACCCCTAGCATCATTAATCTCAAAAACCCATTCTGTAACATCTAAAAAATGTTATGATTAGAACCACACTACTCTATTACCTACTCCCTTAAACGCTCTTTTATTTTAGGTCTAAGAACTAGGTCTACTTAGATATTTTTATTTTTGTAACCTGCATTCAATTTAATTTACTCTAGTGTGAAGAGTTATAGATGCGTCCCACTAAATTGCTTATGTACTCTAGGAAACATAAACTATTTTATATATTATAGAGTAAGAAGAATTTTTATTTTTTATAAATGATTGTCAAATGTAATATGTGTTCCATACGCTATCACTTAGATGATGATGTTTTAGGATCAAAAGGAGGATATGTACGGTGCTCCTCCTGCAAGCATGTTTGGTATCAAAATCCTCCCGCACTTTCTCCGTACACACTGGTACCCGTACTGGAGGCGCCTTTAATGTTAGCATCCCATACAACGCATAATTCACCTCATCTACGATTTTTTTGGGTGGGTTTTACACTGTTGACCTCTCTTTGTTTAGGGAGTACACTGTTTGTATTGTATCAAAAAAATCTAGTCTGGTCTTCTTTACAAAGCTGGTCTGATTTGTTGAAACCGAAAGAATTTTGTCAAGAAGAAAAAATTCGCATTCAAAATATTGTATATCGATACACAGAGAATAGCGTAATTTGCAAATTAGATTTTATCAACATTACCAAGGAATTGCGTTATATTCCAACACTATTTATTAATATCCAAAAAGAAGGAAAAGTCCTACAGAAAATAAAATATTTTCCGCCTAAAACTCCGCTGTTACCCGGTGAAGAAAAATCTCTGTACATGGAACTCAAAGATGTTCCTGAATCTTTTTCAAAAATTAGTGTAGGGTTTTTACCCTAACTTTTCTATTAGCTTTCCTGCATTAATCATCTGTTAAAAAAATAGCAATCAATGACAAGAACTACTTACTGTTACTGCTGCTTACTGTACATCAATTTTTTCATACAGCGTGTAAGAAACGTTTTGTATACCTACAAAATATCGACATTTAGGATGAAAGACCATTAATTTAAGCATTGTAACATGAGGGGGCGTATTTTATAAGATTTAAGAAGAGATCAATAGTTCAAAAGGTAGTTTTCCTGGGAAAATAAGAAATAGAGGGTGGAGGCTATGATAGTGTACGATATCTAGTAACACTAATGTGAAAGACTAGAACAGGTTCGCCCTGGAATGCATTGCTCAAAGCGCAACGGAATATAAAAAATTCCTAGCACAGGAAAAAGCTGGGGTTTGGATGAAGACATTCAATACCTTGGTAAAGGTGGATAATAATTGACGTTTGATAAAAACGACTTCTGGTGCTTTAACACAATATAAAAACTGGTATGCAAAAACAAAGGGTAGAAACGTGTTAGCGTTATGCTGTATGGTGATGCGCTTGAAACCCCAATTGTATTCTTTAGACCGCTTGCATAACGAGATGTCAGGATAACTCCATGTTGTAAATAGCTGCTATTAGATTGAATCTGAGTCCAAATTTTTTACGTCTATTTCTGTATTGATCAAATATGATTTTGAACCGTTTAATCATGCCTATGACCTTTTCATTGGCTACTCTTTCGCAAGCCAGATCTTGATTTTTCTTTTTATCTTCTTTTGTTAAAGGTATTTTCTTGGTTTTCTTTTTTGGCAATTTGGATTTGATATACAGCTTTTGTATTCCTTGGTATCCAGTGTCAGTAATCCATTGCACTTGTAGGATGTATTTTGGTTCCGGATTCTTTAAACAGCCTAAAATTAATAGCCTTTCTTCCATCGCTAGCGCATTTGGTTTTCCACCTCTTGCTTTTTTATTCTTCTCAGCCTCTTCCAGTAGTGCTATTATCTTTTTAAATGTAGATCTCTTTACACCACTTAATCTACGAAACTATTCATCTTTATAATTTTTGATTTTTTCGTTATTTCATCTCAACCTCCTTTATGGAGCTGAGTTAACACTTATTGCTTAGGTTATGCAACAAGTCTATTAACTTAATCAAGAAAATGAACGCTCTACACCTTGTCGCCATTGTTTTACAATGCTTAGTAAAGATCCTTACGTATGAAGATAAACTCACTGGTTTAA
This sequence comes from Holospora curviuscula, assembly GCF_002930195.1. Lineage (GTDB taxonomy): Bacteria > Pseudomonadota > Alphaproteobacteria > Holosporales > Holosporaceae > Holospora > Holospora curviuscula. Next base: position 29,953 of record NZ_PHHC01000096.1, read on the forward strand.
ATCACTTTGATAGCCTTGATGTGCTAAAATGTTCACCAGCCTTACAAAGTTTTCCTTCAAGCCAAATAAGGCTCTTTTGGTACACATACTATCACGAGGATTAGCGCTGTGCACATCACCATTTAGCCGATAGCCTAAGGTGCTGCCCCCTAGATGTCTTTTTCTATCCGCTACTTTCTTACCTCCATCTCTTCATTATTTAAAAGCGCGTGGGTTCACGCTTTGGATATCGATAATTCCTATGCTAGGACTTTGCTCTTTTCCCCTCTTCATTATGACGATATCTCTGGGTTTATTCATGAATGCTTGAATGATCCCTCTATGCGTTAGCCTGGTAAAGTCATTCAATACGCTCTTCCATAGCCCAAACGCTTTAGGGAGATCTCTCCAAAACCAGCCGTTTTTTGTAATATAAACGATGCCGCTCCATACCCGCCTAGCATCCTTAGGCTGCGGCCTTACTTGCTTCTCTTTTCTCTCATTAATCCTTTCTTTTATAACTTTTCACGCTTCGTCTTTTAGATTACTTGTATAGCTTTTTGATCTCTCTCATCTCTATTTGATGTCAATCCTATACTTGATTCCCGCTATTTCAACTTTTTACGTGATGGTTTCTTAATTTATTCGTTACATATACCCTAGAAAAAATAATTGAAAATTTTGAGTCTATACTTCCTTTTTCCATAAAAAATATGGTACGGTTTGCATAAAGACTAATGTTCATAAAAAATAACTTATGATTCGCCTTTTTGTATCGACTAGCTTATTTCAAGGAACGATTTCTTTATCTGCTTCACAGATTCATTATATATACACTGTGATGCGATTAAAACCTGGAGCTTGGATCGAAGTATTTAATGGAAAAGACGGAGGATGGAAAGCTGTTTGTCTAGAAAAAACAGAACAGCGTCTTTATGTGAAAGAATGTATTCACGATCAGCCGGAAGCTTTACCCTGCCTGCATCTCTATATTTCATTATTTAAACGTCTAGACTGGGTTTTAGAAAAAAGTACAGAATTAGGAGTTACGCATATTCATCCTGTCCTCACACAACGTAGTTCTGTGCGTCATTTTAATGTAGAACGGGCATACCGTATTGTCCAAGAAGCCAGTGAGCAGAGCGGACGGTATACGCTTCCAAATATTATGCCTTTAATATCCTTTGAAGATGCACTGAGGAAAGCGCCTAAAGGATGGGTAGCCCATATGAATTCTTGGGATACAAAAAAAAATTCTTTTACGCAAGTAAAGTTTCCTATTAATTTATGGATAGGTCCAGAAGGAGGGTGGAGTGAATGCGAATTAGAAATTTTTCAACGTTATAAAGAAATTTATCCTTTACCTTTAGCACAGTTTTGTTTACGCGCAGAAACTGCGGTTGTCGCAGCACTGATAACTCTTCAAAATAAGGCCCAGGTTTCTTAGATCTATTTAAAAATAAAACACTACCAAGAATAAATGGTTAATAAATAGTGAGTAAGCTCTAAATATCTTAAAGCTCCTAGACTTTTCCTGTCATAAAAAATAATTGGCTTTCCATGAGAAGATGCTTCTGCTATTTTTATATTTCTTGGAATCTCCACAGGTAAAATAAGATGTTTAAAATATTCTCGCACGTTTTGTGCAACTTGTTGATTCAATAGACATCGTCCATCGTACATAGTAAGCAAAATACCTAAAATTTTTAAATCTGGGTTAAAAGTTTGTCTTATGGTTTGAACGTTTGCCAATAAACGACTTAAGCCATCCAAAGCATAAAATTCGCACTGCAGAGGAATAAGGACAAAATCACAGGCTACTAGTGCATTTAACGTTAACAATCCTAGAGAGGGAGGGCAATCGATAAATATGTATTGATATTTTGTCTTTAGCGCTTCTATCGCAGAGAGCAGATGTTTTTCTCGATCTAGAAGAGGAACCAGTTCAATTTCTGCGCCTGCTAATTCATTATTAGACCCCACTAATTTTAAACAGGGTAAAAACGTCTTAATAATGACGTCTTGTAAAGGTCTTAAGTGCATTAATGCTTCGTAGACGGTATGTTTTAAATGAAAAATTCCCACACCAGTGGTGGCATTTCCTTGAGGATCTAGATCTATAAGTAATACTTTATGTTCTACTGCAGCAAAGGCTGTGGCTAAATTAACTGCAGTGGTAGTCTTTCCCACTCCCCCTTTTTGGTTCATAACGCAAATAATTTTTGATTTTTTCATATTTTTTTCTCAATGAGTTGTCTTTTGTCCATCGCATTCTGTCTCATCAAGTTGGATCGATTGTTCCACGTGGAGCAATATAAAATTTTTCCAACCACCCAAGCAATTCCTCCCCATCCTAATACAAAAAGGTGAGAAATGATTCCAAAAAATGAAAGATAGATGGTAAACATATACACGCATATTCCAAGAGTTACCGATGCAAGAGGATGATAGCGATCGTGCCACATTTTTACGCCCATCATTATTAATATAACGCTTATCATTACTATGCCAATGCATCCAAAGCATAATTTAAGATCTAAAAACAAACAATGCGTATGAGAAGGGATAATGTTTACCATTTTTTTTTCCATTCCTTTATACGATATACCTTTCATAATAATTCGCCAAAATTCACCAACTCCCATACCAAACCAAAATATCGGTGGGGTTATTTTATCAAAATAGTGCCAAAACATTAATCGTTCATAAAAGCTTGTATTTAAAAAAGCAATTTTTCTCAACATATTAAGTTTCAGTACCCATTGAAAAGCAAATATTACGCCATTGGCTCCTACACTCCATAATCCTTGTAGGGTCCATAATGTAAGTTTTGGATAATGTAAAAACAAATATCTTACGCTTAGAGCAGAAAAAATTCCTATCGTTCCTAATCGACACTGAAAGTAGCCGCTTAAAAAGAGTACACATCCTAAAATTCCTATGGCTTTTTTTTTGCACTGTATATCCATAAAATACCAAATGAGGGGTAACGTTATTAGACTTAAGTACATAACTCGATGTTTTACATTCAGACCAGAACAAGGACTTTGATCTAAAAAATTTATACTCCATACAACGCTATAGCTCAAGAAAAATATCCAAATAAACCCAATTTCAGAGCACAATTTGGAGTAATGACGCGCAACCTTTAAGCTACTGGTGATAATGTTACGCCATTGCATGATACATATACTCAAACTTACAGGAAATAATAGCGTTTTTAAAAACCAATAAGGATTTTTATATTGAATGGCAAGGGCGTCACTATATCCGAGAAATACTATACCATACCCCATCCATAATACTTTCATGATTAATGATTTGCTATGCAGTATTCTATTAACGGGAAGTAACACTCCTATACAAGCGCCTACCCAATAAATTTCTGCACTGCGCCCTATAACATCTAATACCCATATTATTAAAGTAAATAGAAACAGTCCTCCTACTTTCTCAAAAGACAATGGATATAAAAAAAATCTCATTCCCAATAAAAAAATTGTCAGTATACACGTGTGCTGAGGCAATATTAAGCCTGCGATCCATCCCAAACATCCTAAACTTAAGCCGATACAATCTTTCCAGCCCCATAGTTTATTCTTCTGGAGAATCATCATAACGCTCAATATTTTCCATAAATAAGGTTTTTGGAGTTGTTTTTGCCATATGAGCAGCATGTTCTTTAGAAAATCCTAAACATTCCAAACTGATAGCGGCCATCTGCAATCCAGACTTTAATGCTTCAGGGTACACTAAAAATATATTAAGTCCTTGAAAATGCTGTGCTTGTTGTGCACTTTTTACGTGCACCGCAATATAAAGTTGTGGAAATTTAGTACGTACATTTCTCACTAGCTCTACACAAGTGCTGGAATGGCCAAATGTTAATAATAATACTTTAGCATCTCCAATGCCTGCTTTTTTTAAAAATTCTATATTACGTGCTTCCCCATGCAAAATAGGATAACCCAAAGTCTTTGCTTTCTCCAAACGTACAATATCGTAATCCACTACAAGGAACGAAATGAAATTTAGTTCCAGAGCCACTGCTACGGTTTGTCCGACGTGACCAAAGCCTGCTAAAATAACATCTGCTTTATCTTTTCCTCTATACCCTTGAGAAAAGTTTTCTCGGCGTTCTAAAAATTTCAAGAGATAACGGGTAAGTGAAAATAAAATGGGTGTCAACACCATAGAACAAAACGTAATACCAAATCCGATTTGTTGAGTGACGGAAGAAAAATGACTTTTAAATTCAGGATGAGAAATTAGAATAAACAGGAATTCACTGGTTCCTGCAATCAAGATTCCTAGTTGTAAACAAACACTCCAAGAAAATTTCCATATTCTACCTAATATTAACATAACCAACAGTTTGGCCAAAAATAAGGTTGTAACACCGTATCCAATCCATTGCGCTTGTTCCAAACAGATCCTCAAATTTATTTGTGTTCCCGCCATGAAAAAGAAAAAGGCAAAAAGAATGGTACGAAAGGGATGAAGCTCGTCGTTTAAATGATGACGCCACGATGTGCCCGCAATACTTACTCCCGTTAAAAACGCTCCAAGTTCTGAAGATAGTCCAAAGTAGTGCGTCATAAAACTTCCTGCCAATACCATAACAAATATAAAGGCGAGCCCAATATCTCTTTGACTATAGCGTGTCATAATATGTTTGCATGTCCAAGATACAAAAAAAACCCACAGACCGGATAGTATAGCTCCAAGACTCCAATTGAGAAGATTCGTTCCCAGTGAAGCCTTTTGAACATCGATTCCAAGATACGCAAACATCCCAATCACAGCCAAATCTTGAAACAATAGAATGCCTAAAGATACACGTCCTACCGTGCTGGTGAGCTCAAAGCGTTCAGAAAGAATTTGAATGATCACTGCAGTGGAGGAAAAAGCTAAACTTAGAGAAAACAATCCCAAAAATACAGAATCTTGAATCTTTAAAATGGGCTGAATATATAAAAGTCCAGCAATAAATAGAGCGCATACTATTACTTGCGCAACACCTACACCAAAAATATATCGCCTTAAGGCCACTAATCTATGCCATGGAATTTCTACACCTAGGGTAAAGAGAAAAAGACTGATTCCGAGCTCTCCTAAATGCGAAAGTAAGAGCGTATCATCTAAAACATCTACGCCACTTCGGCCAAGCACAATACCCATAATCAAGTATCCCAAAATCAAGTTTACACGCAAACTTTTGCATATAACAAAAGTTGCCAACCATGCAATTAATAAAAACAAAAGGATATTGGGTATCATCACAATCTATTTTTTTACACATAATTCTTATTTTAATAAAAAAGCAAAATAAATCAATGTTTTTAGAAATTTAAAAATTACACTATTTATATATGATAATATGAAAAAAATAAATCCAGTCTACAAAAATATATTAAGGTAGTTAAATTACGGGGATTGACACTATGCTGTAATCTAGGCTATATTTCCCGAGAAGGAGAGATGGCCGAGGGATCAAAGGCAGCAGACTGTAAATCTGCCGACGTACGTCTACGTAGGTTTAAATCCTACTCTCTCCAGTGCATGCGGATGTAGCTCAGTGGTAGAGCTTCAGCCTTCCAAGCTGACTGTCGTGGGTTCGACTCCCATCATCCGCTCCGTTCTAGAGTTCGTACTAAAACAAATGTTCATTTAAGATAGTTATGTTGTGTTAAATATCAAAAACACTTTTCGATGAGATCCCTAGGCGTCGGTAGAATGTTTCTATGAAAATAAAGCGTCTTCAAGGTAAACTTCAAAAAACTTTTTTATTTTGGTTTTTTTTACTCATTAGTTTTCCAGTTTGGATTTTCGTGTTTATTGAAGTGTTACTATGGTATTGTATTGGAAATTTAATGAAATTTTTATTTCCTAAACGTTATCAAAAAATAATTTTTCAATATAGTAAACGTATCTTAGATGTTAGTGTAAGTATTACGGTGCTCCTGATCGCTTTTCCTTTCCTCCTTTGTATTATGACGTGTAATTGGGTCATATTGGGTTCCCCAATTTTTTTTATTCAACCTCGGATCGGACGTGCTCAAAAAAAATTTTTAATTATTAAATTTCGTTCTATGTGCCAAAAAAATCTTTCTGGGGCGCTAATGTCTCCCGAAGAAGTCCAAATATCTCCCTACGGATCTTTTATTCGCGCCTATAGCTTTGATGAACTTCCTTCGTTGTGGAACGTATTAAAAGGAGATATTAGCCTTGTAGGACCTCGTCCTTTGGTGCCAGAATTTATTAATGATCATACGCCTAAGCAGCGACACTGCGTACGGCCAGGACTTACGGGTCTTGCACAGATTAACGGACGAAATTTTCTTCACTGGGATGAAAAATTTGCTTACGATATTTATTATGTTCATCACCAAAATTACGTACTAGATTTAAAAATTTTATTACGCACGCTCTGTGTGTTATGCTCGGGAGAACACTCCCAACTAGCTTCGTTGGAAAAATTTTTTCCGTGAATAGTGTTCAAGAAAATCTTTTAAGTTAAAGTATTGGATTATTAGTCAATATCTAAAAGATTTTTTTATATAAAACTAATAAAGTGCATTGAACTAGGCCCTGCAGGGTTCGAACCTGCGACCCTCTGATTAAAAGTCAGATGCTCTACCAACTGAGCTAAAGGCCCTTTCTGTGCTAAGTATCTTCTTTATTTTATCAAAAGTCAAGCCTTAGAAGTCCAAAACTTTCTTTCACTACACACAGTACTTTCCTATCTTTTTAAGGCCCGTAATTGATTGTTTTTTTTCCAAATTTTATGTATAAATTAGATAGGAAATAAAAAAGTTTTGGAACGTTAAATCCCCATGAAGTTACGCTTTAAACAATGGAAGTGTTTACTTCTCTCGCTTCTATCGATAGAGACACTGTGTATTATAGGGTGCACTTCTAAAAAAAATTCTCAGCTTTCTCAGAACATTACGGTTGTCACCTGCGCAGATTATCCTCCCTTTGAATATTATACAGCAGAGCGAAACTTAGAAGGATTTGACATTGAACTCATTCAACTCATTGCAAAAATTTTAAAAAAGAAGGTACACTTTGAGGTATTAGAGTTCAGTGGAATTCTTGCAGCTCTTGAAACACACCGAGCAGATGTGGGAATTGCCACTATCTCTATTACACAAGAGCGTCAGAAACAATTTAAGTTTTCTAAACCTTACTATACTCAGGTTTTATACGCTTTATTTCGAAAGGGAGATTCTAAAAAGTTTTCAGGAAAAATTTTAGGTTGTCAAATGGGTACCACTATGGAAGATTGGATTAAAATCCATCATCCAAAAGAACAGTGTGTAATCATGGATGAGAATTTACCCTTAGTAGAAGCATTAAAAGCAAAAAAAATAGATCTTATAGTGTTGGATGCATATCAAGCAAAGGAATTTTGTCAAATGAATCCAGAATTACAGAGAGTTCCTTTGGGAAAGAGTACTAGCAGTTACGGTATTGTATTTCCTAAAAATTCTGTACTTTGTGAAGCGGTGAACGCAGCTTTGGAGGAGCTAGAACAGAGTGGTGCCTTACAAAAACTCAAATATAAATATCATATTGAATAATCCATGACAGTAGTAGAACAAGTTTTATTTATCGGAAAAGGATTAGGTGTTACGCTTATTCTTTTTTTTGGAGCCTTAGCGATAGGTGGAATTTTAGGAATAAGCGTTTCAGTATTAAGACGGTCTTTTAAAATTTTTCGACTTTTTGTTGATAATGTGATTTCGATTCTTCGAGGTACACCAGTTATATTACAACTAAGTTTTGTCTATTTTACGCTACCAAGTCTAGGGATTTCGATAGGATTTCTTACAGCTGGAGTTGTTACATTGGGCATAAATAGTGCGGCTTATATAGGCGAAATATTTCGTTCTGGTATTGATGCGCTACCCTCTGGTCAATTTGAAGCAGCGCGAGTATTAGGGGTTACTTCGTATAGGCTTTGGAAAGACATTATTATGCCTCAGGTATTGCGAAACGTTTGGTCTTCTTTGATCAATGAATCCATCGCCTTACTGAAAGAAACAGCATTGATTTCCACTATTGGAGGAACGGATATTTTGAAATGTGCAAAACATTTGGGATCTATACAATTTACTTATTTTGCACCTTTAGTGATTGCCGGCGTTTACTATTATGGTATTGTATTGTGTATTGAGTATTGCGGAAAATATGTAGAAAGGCGGAGTTTTCCATGGTCAGCATAACCAATGCAACAAAATATTTTGGGAATGAATGTGTACTTCACCACCTAAATTTACAGATTTCTTCGATAGAAATTGTAGGGCTTGCAGGATCATCGGGAAGTGGTAAATCAACACTTTTAAGATGTATTCAAGGATTAGAAGTTTTAGATGAAGGTGTTATTAAGCGCCCAGACCATACTGGATTTATGTTTCAGGACTTTCAACTTTTTCCCCATATGACAGTGTGGGAAAATATACTTTACGCTCCCTTACGGGAAAAAAAGCCTCAGTGTACCGAGAATGCCCAAGAACTTTTGCACTCCCTAGAGATTTTTTCTCAGAAACATATCTATCCTCAGCGTCTATCGGGAGGACAAAAACAACGGGTGGCACTTGCACGGGCATTAATGATGGATCCTCAACTTTTGTTATGCGATGAACCCACTTCAGGATTAGATCGAGGAAATATTCGAAGCGTTGTTCAAATTTTAAAGCGAGTACACGAAAAGGGAGTAATATTGCTCATTGCTTCCCATGATTTAGACTTTCTTTGTAATTTGTGTCATCGTATTTTAATGATGCGTTACGGAAAAATTATCTTAGATGTATCTCCTCAACAAGAAGGATTTCGTGAAGAGCATCTTTACGAATTTTATCAAAAATAAGAGCCTGTATTTATGGATTAGCTATTCGCCTTAGAGTGTGTCGATATTTATAATTAAGTGTTGTAAAATTAAGGTATTTAGTTACAAGAGAAGATAATATTCCAAAGAATATCAGACGACCAATGGGAAGGAATAAAAGAAAGTTTGCCTGGGAAAGAAGGAGATTCAGGACGTGCTGGTAACGATAGGGATTGCCTGCAAGGGTTCAGCGTGACGTGCCTTGCCAGAATCTTACAGGAAATGCTCGAGGATTCACAAACGATTTATAAGATGCTCCAAAGCCGGTCTGTGGTAAATAATTTTTAGTACTCTGGCAGCAGATGCTGATACGCAATGGATCATAATTGATTTCACAATGATGCGCTCCCATCCTCACCTCGCGGGCGCCAGAAAAAAATAGACCCACTGGTACACAAGAACAAGCGCTGAGGCGCTCAGCAGGCGGTTTTAGCACGAAGATTCACGCTTCCATGAGATGCTTTAGGCACCTCCATCAGATTCGTTCTATCGCCTGGTCAGTACTATCACTATACAAAAGCTTTTGATTTAATGAAGAATTTTGATTTTAAAACGCTACTGGCGACTAAAGGCTACAATGTCGATGACATGGTTCATTATGCTGGCAGCAACAAAGCCAGCATCCCCCCACGATTTATGCGAAAAATCTAGTTGAGCGAATGTTCAACAAGTTAACCCATTTCAGGCGCATTTCACCTAAAGAGGACACACTTGTACACGCTTTTTTTCTTTCCTTCATTTTGCTGTAGCACTCATAATATCTAAAGTAAATTTAAATGTCGACACACTCTAGGTGTTTGATCCCAGAGAGTTATGGTATATATTATGAAGATAATAATGTATGGAGAAAAAGCTTATGGGACAAGTATTACACGCAAATGCCAGAACAACGGAGGCAATCCGTAGAGAGATCCATGATAGTAAAGAGAGCATAGGAAAAGCGGCTAAAAGATTTAATATTAACCCAAAAACAATCCTCAAGTGGAGAAAAAGAGAAGATACGAAAGACCTTCCCATGGGACCTAAAAAGATAAAATCTACAGTTCTATCAGAGACAGAAGAAGAGGCGATTGTGACTTTCAGACCGCTTACACCATTGCCTCTTGATGATGTTTTGTATAGCTTACAAGAAACTATTCCACATTTAAGTCGATCAACCCTTCATCGTTGCTTAAAGCGTCATGGCTGCTCTGTTTTGCCTAAAAAAGAAAGATCTACCTCTGCTGACAAAAAGAAATTTAAACACTATCCTATGGGTTACTTGCATATAGATATAGCAGAAGTAAGGACAGCTGAAGGTAAGTTATATTTTACGTAGCAATAGATAGAACATCAAAATTTGCCTATGCAGAGCTCCATAAAAGCCAGACTAAGATGATTGCCGCAGAGTTTTTACGTTACCAATCATGATCATCATAAAAATGCTTTTACTCATATCGTTGAGCGTGTTTGCAATGAGCATCAGGTAGAGCATAGAAAGACTAAGATCAAGCATCCTTGGACTAATGGGCAGGTAGAACGAATGAACAGAACGCTTAAAGAGGCAACTGTAAACAATTTCTATTATGCATCTCATGATGAGCTGAAACAGCATCTGCATGCCTATCTAATGGCTTATACCTTCGCTAAACGACTTAAAGCCATCAAAGGCAAAACTCCTTGGCAATTTATTCTAAATCAGTGGATAATTCATCCAGAATATTTTACAATTAATCCTAACCATTTCTTGGCGGGACTAAACACCTAACAAGCCCATAGAATGCGCGATTCTCACCCTGTTTTCGACAGCTACTAAAGTCATTGTGTACGCTTTAGACAATCTTGGATAATGATTGAGCCCAGCCAGGACTCGTTCAACGACCCATCTTTTGGCGAGTGCAGCCCATACTGGGGTTCTGAAATCTCCATTGTCTTGTTAAGAACGTTTTCCACAAACTTTAGCATGGTTTTTCTATACCCGGAATCGACGAAAACGCTTTTGAGTGTCGGATATTTTGCAAAGCCTCTTAAAAAAAATTGCACCCCCTACTGTATTATGTTGATTCACTTCATGAACAGTACCCTGCACGAGAGTGCCTTGTGTATCCATAACACGATGGCGTTTACGTCCCTTTATTTTTTTTCCTCCGTCAATTTCTTGTTGTGCACAAGGCCCAGCAGTTTTGACACTGTGTGAATCAATCCTGCGATCGCTCAAGTCTTCACTTTCACCAGCCTTGATTTAATATATCTTGACAAGCGTGTTGAGTACTTTTTCCCATATTCTTTTGATCCTGAAGCTTCGATAAAACGAATGTATCGTCGAGTATTGCGGAAAATCTTTAGGAAGCATTGGCCATGGGCGGCCGCTCGTTATTATGTAAACTACTCCATTAACACGCTCTTTCTTCTGGTATTCACTTCTATTACTATACTTATCCCATTCAAAATGATCCTTAATGAGCTTTCATTCATAATTTGTTAAATCGCTTAGACCACGCGTTCTTATTAGCTCCAAGCTTGACTATACTCCCTCCGTTTATCCAGGAATACAGGTTCTAAAACGCTAAAGCGAAAACAAGACACAATAAATAACTTTCTCTTCAGTGGGACGAGAGGAGAAAAAACTACTTATTGATGTAGATAGGAGATACTGTTCCAGGAGAATAAAAACTAAGTTTTAAGCGCACAAATATTTTAAGGCGCTTATGCAAACCGAATGAGTAGAAAGGGATTAAGATTGTTAAAAATTGAATTTTCCTATGAGCAAGAAAGTCATGAGCTTGAAGGGTGACATACCCTATTCTCGTATCTTACGCTTTACTTTCTAAATGACGGAGTTAAAGTCTTCTAAAATTCCATTATTGATCTGGTTTTTTCTTCAGCGTAAAATCCTATCCCAGTAATTTTTTTCTACCTTTTTAATGGGTTCCAGCCTTGAATGAGGTGCCCAAAAATACCATGCTCTTAAACGAGGGATGCGAACTACCCAATAGCACTTATGCTCAAAGAAATTCAAATAGCTCCAAGTACTTTATTTTTGTGTCGTAAGCCTGGTATTCCTTGATTTTTCTTGTCTTTTCAGTCTCGTGCTTAAAAGTCCGCTACAAGGGCAAACTCCACATTAATCTCTAAGCGTTACTTGGCGTAACACCTGTAATGATCCAGAGAGATTCTATGTCAAATGCCTTACTGAAAAAAGTCTCTCTATTCATGCTCGCCTCATCCTCTCTAGATAATTTAAGAAAAGACTCGCAAATTTTATGACTCAACGAAACCTTTCACTTAGTCTCTACCCACTCGGTTTGCATAAGCGCCCATTTTAGTACCGTTGCAATCTGATAATTTTTCCTTTAAAAGGTTTACAAACTAGGTTTTATTAAGGTGGACATAAAGCGGCCTGAACTATGGGACAGATCGATGATTTTAAAGGTAAACATTTAAATTAGCTAGAATAATCAATCTATAGCACCCCTAACGAGTTTTTTTACGGCAACAGAATTGATACAATCGGGTTCTTCTAATCTTGTAACTCATGTTCAACCTTCATTGTTTTGTATACGGAACTTAATTAACGTATTTTTAAACAATTGAAGAGATAGAAAAAAGAAAAATAATTTTTTTTCTCTTGACAAGCTTGTACGTTAGAAATATAATCAAATTTCGCGGGGTAGAGCAGTTGGTTAGCTCGTCAGGCTCATAACCTGAAGGTCGTAGGTTCGAATCCTACCCCCGCAATACAAATGGGAGTCCGTATGAAACTTTTTGAAAGAGTTGACGCTGTTTTTTTTGACTGGGACGGAACATTGGTAGACACGGTACCATTCGGCTTGTCTGTGATGAATAGTTTTCTTTCTCATAGAGGAAAAGAAGAAATTAGGAAAAAAGTGTATTTAACATCTCCATCTCTTTCAGTACGAGATGCTTTTAAGTCGATGTTTTTACCCCATGAGTACGAAGATGCAATACGGGACTTTAGGTTATTCTTAGAAAAAAACACTAAAAAAATTGTTCCTTTTGATAGTTCTTATAGTGTGCTAAAACTATTGCGTAGTAAAAGTATTCCCATGGGAATTGTTAGCAATCAATATGGAGATGTGTTACGTCGTCAGGTAAAAGAATTAGCATGGGAGTCGTATTTCTGTTCTATTACGGGTTCAGGAGATTGGGAGGAAGATAAACCGTCTCCTTTACCTTTAGTACAATCTTTAAAGACTATAGGAATCAACCCTAGCACATCCGTACTTTTTGTGGGGGATTCATTCGTAGACATGATGTGTGCTGGACGTGCAGGATGTACCCCAGTATCCGTAGGGCCACAAGCAGAAACTTTTGAGGGAAATTTTATTTCTTTTAAAAATATTTTTGATTTTTATGATGGAATTAAGTGTTCAATAGACAATAATTTTTTAGGAGAAAGATAATGTTTACTCAGAAAAATCTTCCCGGTGAGCCTTTGAAGGGAGTATTCGAAGTGCCTACTTTGAGAAAAGACTTTTTGCTGGTGTTGTGTATGCAGAAAGTTTCTGTGACGGTATTTCTTATGAGTGGTATTAAGTTACAAGGGTATATTGAGCAGTTTAGTGATGATTGCCTCATTCTTAGAAAAGATGGTATTGTTCAGATTTTGTATCAACATGCGATCTCTTCCATTATGCCGGTCACTCCTTTTACAGCACCTAATTTTTCGACTTCTAGTTTTATGGGGTCAGGTCCTGTGACCTAGAGTATGAATAAACTCAAAAAATTTAAACTTTTTTCTCGTGCGCGCTGGTTAAAAAAAGTACTTTTATTTTTAATTATTATATGTTTCACTTGGATTTTTAATATTAAAAGTTTATTTATTTTCCCAAATTCCGTAACGTTACCTTCTTACTTGTCTAAAATTGGGGTTTCAGTTTTTCCTGAACAAAGTTTAGAAAAAGAAAACTCTAAAGTTTGTGTATTTATTATTAATTTGGATCAAGATGTTAATCGTTATCGTTCTATTGTACCTCTGGTCACGCAGTTAAACTTTCCTTATCAGAGAGTCTCAGGCATTCTGGGAAGCACCCTTTCTAAAGCTTTTTTTAATAATTTTGTCGATAAAAAAATATATAAGCTGGCGTTTAATGGTGCTAACCCTGGCGCTGGAGAGGTAGGATGTTTTTTGAGTCATGTCAAAGTTTGGACGCTGTTTCTAAATTCTAATGCTCAATTCGCATTAATTCTCGAAGACGATGCTAAGTTTAACCCTATTTTTTTGGGTCCAATGATAAGAGAACTCATAAAAAATAAAAATAGTTGGGATATTTGTTCTTTATTTTTGCCTACTACACCTTTAAAAACAGTGTTAATATCAGACCTTCTATTTTCTCATAAATTGGTAAGATTTTTAACTGAAACCACAGGGGCTGTAGGACTATTATTGAATCGTAAAGCGGCAAAAGCCCTGTTATCTAAGGCAGAAAAATATACCCTTCCAGTAGATCATTATATTCAGCGTACTTGGGAATTTGACACTCCTCTTCAGTTTACTGGTGTTGTACCAGGTCTTATTTCAGAAATGGGACATCCCTCTTCCATTGAACAGCAAGGACGAAGACAGTGCGCTTTAAAAATTTTGGGTGAAGGTGCATTACAACGTATGCGTAGTCAAATATTCCATGGAAAATCTCGACTTATTTACTTTTTGTATAATGGTTATCTTACATTATCTCAATTTTTTAGCACTCCTACACAAAAGACAGAAAAAAATAATGGATAAAAAAAATTAAAAAACTAAAAAAACAAGAATTGTTTTAAATTTTCGGAGATTAGAGATGGTCAAAGACTAACGAAGATCATAAGTATATTTAGGAATTTTTAAGTTTGTCGGAGAGGTTCAGTCATAATACACAAATGTCTGAGCAAAAATTTTTAAGGTATGTTAGTTTTAATCGTAATGATTCCCCAAAAATGATGGTTAATCTAAAGACTGTATTCTCTAATGTACTGCGATATTGTGATAATTTTCTTTTCTATTCCCAACCTCTACTTTTTAAAACCTTGTCTTGACAATAAAGCCACTCTGTAAACCAAAAGGATTGAGTAGAGTATCATAGCGTTACTTTCGGATGATTGAGTGCTTGTTGCATAATCTTTAGAGCATCATTTAAAATGATTTATTACTCATCTTTTTGCTAACATTGTCCAGCCTAGTGTAGTTCGTTTCGCAATTTTTACAATTTTTTCAGTACTTTTAAAAAAAATTCTTCAAATGTTTTACGATAATCCGCATAAGCTTTGAAGCAACACATTGTTTACAATCCCTGCATTAAATACCGCGTATGCTGAAACAGTATTAGGGGTATTTTCTATCTGGACCGTGCTATAAAAAATATACCACTGAGGATCCTTGACAATGTTAGGTTTACGCTATTTAATTTTTTTTCCCCTATCAATTCCGAGATTCACAGCTTTTTTTGTTGTGCTCAGGCTTTATTAATCAATTTGGCTGTATCTTACATTGGTATTTTTATTATTATTTAATCAGCTTTTTTCAACAAAATCCTTCATCATTTTCTCCAAAATCCTATTTTTTGCTCTTATCTAAAAATTGTAAACGCTTTTTTATAGTAGATATTCTTGCGGTAAAAAAACGCCATTAAAAGCCTGTTTTTATGAGATAAATACCTCATTATATTAATTTAGTTTGAAAATGGGATTAGGTTTGTTATGATTGTCAAAAAATGACAAAAAAAATACAAAATAAACTTAAAATAAAAACGAGTAAAAAATATAATATTGGTTAATGATCAAATTATAAGCCAAATAATAGTTATAGTGGGTAAAATTAGCATAACTAAAAGGTAGATATGCTAGGAAAAAGAAGGAGTCATCAGGCCTAAAGCATGATTAGAACGCAAAGAAACCGTAGATCCAAATCAGCTAAAAATATATGTTGAAAATAACGAAGCTAAAACATGAACAGAGATCGCTAAGCTTGCTACTTTTGTCTATAGAAGGCTTAAAAAATTAAACTATAACAATAAAAAACTTTTACCTCTAGAGGCTCAGCTCGTGAAGAAATACATATCAAAAAACAACCAATAATATGGCGCCTGAAAGTCTTATGTAGAGTGACGAGAATGATATAGAGAAGAGGATTTGCAAAGATAGAGGGTGGGGGCAAGAGAAGTAAAAAGTACCTAACGTAAAAATATGGTCGCTATTAAGAAAAGAATCAATATTATATTAGCTTAATGGATACTCAATCCATAACACCTATAACTCTTTTTAATCATTGTGGAGAATAGTATTACATGAAAGCGCTGAACCCCAGCCTGATTTTGGAGCTTGCTTCATTCCATAACTTTTATAAGACAAAAGCATTGATTGAATTGGTTAGCTGTGGTTAGTTTTCTTTCCGCCATGGTCGCCTGATCTGCACTTCCTTGAGACATTTCGGGCTATTATAAAACGATGGATTAACCGTACCATTACTCAATTTACGGAATGATATAAGGCCTGACTTGAGCCTCAAACAAAATAAATTGTGATTCTAATCATAATACTTTTTAGATGAAGAAAAATCAGTTTTTTAGATTCATGATATCAGTGATAATTTTGAACTTAAATATTTTCCTTGTTTCTTTATTTTTCGTAGCGCTGGGCTGGAATTTAAAAGATTGTGAGCTGAGTAAATCCATGTTCAACATTTACCTTTATTAGCACAAGTACTAGGGTGCATCTGGTCCTCAAGGCTTGTTTTGACTTTTCTTAAAGGGCACCTTTATGGTGGGGGGTTTAATTTTGTGATGTTAGATAACCCAATGTCTACACAAGCTTTACATCCTCGGGAAAAAGGCCCTACTTCTTGTTGTGTATAGCTTAGGTCGTCAAGCAGACACATTATCGCTTCAAAGATTAATTTGAAGTTAAGCCCAAGTTTTGTAGCGGCATAGCCGAAAATCTACTTTTTCCACAAAGCATAGACTTCTTGATTTATTTTTTCTTCCTGATACGGTGTCACACTCAATAATCTCAAAAAATTCTTGGAAATTTTACAATATTTGTTTACCCTGATGACCTTAGGAACTTTTTTTTAGGATCTGCCTATACTTTTCTTACCTAACATTCACCTTTTTATTTTTAAATTTAGTGAGTGCTTACGCAGAAGGTCTATTATAGTAAATTTAGGATTAGCCTTATCAGTGCTTGATAGTGGTGTAAATAAGGAAGCTTTGGTTATAAAAATCCTTTATCTATCGTTAACTAAGGAACGCATTGTGTCCTGTAAAGACGGGTATCGGGCAATTATTAAGTGCTCGTTCCGTCCTAACAGCTTTCCTTCAGAAACGCTTTTATTCTTACTTTACTTGCTTTGGGAGCGTCTGTTTTTCTCCCCCCAAAACTTGAAAAGGAAGCTTTTCCCAAGCGGACGAGACAAACGGGGACTCGCAAGTAGATTCACAGCATCGGTACACCGCTTGTTCTAGAAGGACTAAATTTCCTGGATAATACTGTGCATCCTGAGTCCAATCTCCTTTAAATTGCCAAAGAGGAAGATGAATTTCATGTACTTCTCCTAAGGGATCCGTTAAACTAATAATATTCTCTTTACACAATAAACTTATTTTTTTTTCATCACTTTTAGGCATAGACACAAGATCCGTAATACGCGCTTCTAGAACTTTCAAATACTTTTCTAATTGCGTTAATTCTTTCACAATGTGCTCAAAATTACCATCCACTTCTTGAACACTGAGAGGACTTTCACGATCTCTCCAATAAATAATCATTTTGATCTGCTCCTTTTTCTTATTTGTTCTATAAAAAATACTCCAGAATTATTTTTCAGAACTATGAATTCCTATAAAAGTTATCCAAAGATCATTATTCTTGAAATGGTACCGCTGAGAGCGATATTGTTGGTAATACGTTTGATATACAAGATTACAAAAAACTTCTCCCTGTTCGATGTTTTCCTTAAGAGAGGGCACGGTATCAGCGCTATTGTATTCCAGGCTTGAACACCAATCCAGGGCAGTGCAGCTTCCTGCAGTCCTGGGAAGGCAGTACCACAAAATACAATCTTTTGGATCTATACATTTTTTTATCCCACAAGGCAAAGGAAAACTATAGCTGTTCAATACACAGTGTTTTTTCGTAAAAGGAAACTCTTGAATAAATCTACAGGACGCTGGATCTAAACGATAATAAGGATTCTCTTCGAAGGCTTCTAAGTGTTGTTCAAACTCACTCCATCCCACGTCATGTAGAATCAGAGATACGCTCTTAAAAAAAGTCTCGGTTTGATACAGTACGGCGCCTGTTAAGGGAGGCTCTTGAGGATCTCGTTGCATTTGGATGACAGGACGTAAAGCAATAGCTTCGAACTCCAAATGTGCTTTCAATTCAATACGTAACGGAAACAAATCAGGTACCTTTATTTGTTCAAGTTCTTGGCAATCGAGCACTAAAAAAGGATCATCCTGATTTTCAAAGACGGTACTGTTAACATAATAAAAATCTTTCAAAAGGTGATTATAATTTTGTTTTTACTTTTAAAGTATACAATACATAAAAAGCCAGCACCAAATTATACAAATGAAAAAAATTATAGTTCTTGGATATGTTATGGTAGGATTCAGTATACCAGCATTTACGGACCCTTTATCCCCCCATCATCCTGTTCATCCTGGAGGTATTATTTCAGCGCATGATGCGGAAAAACTAAAAACACCCGATGCGCGAGATGAAGTACTCATAGCATTCCGAGACGAGAAAGCACTGCCCGGTATTATGTCGTTACTAAGCGAGATTCGTATTATTTTATCGGAACTAGAAGGGACGAATACAGAAGCAAAAGAAGCATTAAACTCGATTGAACAGTCTATTTCACAAAATTCTAATAATCCAGCTGTATTGGAAGAAGTTTTGAAAAAAATGCGTACATTATATAGTCAAAAGCAATTAAATTTAATAAAAATGAAAAGTATTTACTAGATCAATTGCATGAGAAGAAGTAAATTTTTTTAGAAAGCTTTTGCCCTTTTTGAGATCAAGAAAAAGCATTGTTTATACTACTTCTTTCTTTAAAAAGGTTAAATTTTTGTCACTTACTTGATAAAATATATTCCTTCGTTACAAACAATAGAGAGTATATTATGGTCAAAAAGTGATATACACATCCAAGAACCTGTATTCATGGATCAAAGGAAGGAGTATAGTCAAGCTTGGAGCCAATAACGAAGGCGTGCTGAAAATTTTTCGCCATACTCCACTATACATTCGTTTTATCAAAGATTCAGGATCAAAGAAATATGAGAAAAAGTACTGAGCGCGCTTGTCAAGATGAGGTGGATCAAGGCTGGTGACAGTGAAGACCCGAGCTGTTGCAGAATTGATTCACACAGTGTCAAAACTACCAGGGCTTGAGAACAACACGGCATTGACGGAGGAACAAAAATAAAAGAACCTAAACGCCATAGTATTGTGGATACACAAGGCATAGTGCACGGTACTGTTCATGACGCTAATCACAATAGGGGGGTGCAATGTTTTTTAAGAAGCTCGGCAACACTATCCGACACTCAAAAGCGTTTGCGCCGATGCCGGTTATGGAAAATCCATGCTAACGTTTGTGAGAAACAGTCTTAACAAGAAAATTGAAAGTACAGAACCCCAGGATGGGCGGTGTTCGCCAAAAGATGGGTTCTTGAACAAACCTTGGCTTGGCTCAATCATTATCCAAGATTGTCTAAAGCGTACGAAAGTGCTGTAGCATCTGTCGAAAATAGGGTGATGATCGGCGCATTCTATTGGCTTGTTAAGGCGGATCACTAATCCATAAATACAGGTTCTAAGAAAAGTCTCAGAAGTTCCCCCTCTGTTCACGAGACAGGGAGTGTAGTAAACGTCAATGTATTTTTGCATTAAAAAAAAGAATTTAGGATTGTATTCAAAAGCGACTTGACCACGGGAAATTTGGTGATGACTCTAACAAAACGTTCTATAACCAAAGCAGTCTAAACAGAGCATAACAAGAGTAAAAAAGAAAAATAATATAGCGTTAGAAGCGTATATATGAATAGATAGAACATATTCAATAGATTGTAGAAAAGAATTATTACGCTTCTTCAACGAGATTCAAGGTATCTAAATAAACGCTAAAGCAGAACTTTCATAGAGTGAAGTTTCGGATAGATTTGGAACATCGAGAGCAGCGATATTCAGATGGAGCAATAAGTTGCAGCCTCAAAACACTAAGAATAAGCCTTGAAAAAACCTGAGCAAAGACAGTTTAAGAAATAATATAGAGCAGTTTCCAGATAGCGATCGTCGAGAAAGCGGCGAAAAATTAGAACTTAGCGAGCCTGGTATAAATATGCACCAAAGCCTTTAGGCGTAGCCTATAAAAAAAACACTCTATCCTGCGAGAACAGATCTAGAAAAAAGATCTATGTCCTGTCAAAGGATTGAGGCACAAGAAAAAGACGGAAAATCAATGGTTTACCTAGAAAAAAGTTCCAGAATATGCCACGGACGCACGGCTATTCTTGGAAGGGAAGGCGTTGTAAGGGATTCATGATGGGGGGGGGAAAAACAAAAGGGGTAGTGTCATGAACAATGCTTTTTTCCACAAGAGAAAAGATAGGCAGCCGATGAGTGAAAGTGCTGGTCATGTTTTCTTTGATTAACCTTCCGTATTCTCCTGACCTTAAGCCCATTGAGAAATAATGGGATTAGGCTAAAGACATTAGAACATCCTGAAATTGCTCCATCGATGCGTTATTTCCGCTCTATTTTTCATGGTCATTTTATGGTGACTGGGCTATAATAAGTTTTTGAATGACTAAAATAAACAAAACATTAGATTTTATTGAGGCGATTATTAAACATGTTTTTAATATAAATTTATATTAAAAACATGTTTATGCTCCGGAACGTGTCGAAATGGTGAGAAATTAAACTCTAACAATGCTACAGAACGCAGACCAATTCATCCCAAGTTTTATGCATAATTCTTTTTTAAGCATCGATCTAAAGGGCTATATAAAAAATTTTTTATACCTAGGCCTTGACAGAAAGTGATTTAATAAATTAATATTAGTTTATTAAAATTATTAAAGAGAAATTTTTCATGAAAAAATTTAATCCTATATGTATCCTACCTTCTTTTTTAATGCTTTTTTCGGTAGAAGGTGTAAGTGGAAAAGACAGAAAGGCTACAATCAGAGCAGAAAAGGCAGCAATTAAAGACGAAAAAAAGACTATATCGCTCTCTAAATGTATCTACAAACAACGAAATTATGTTAAACGTTCTTTTATGCGACAAAACCATTCAATCTCTTCGTTGGGGCTAGAAGATCTTTTAAATGATTTCCAAAAGGTTACAATATCTAAAAAAATAAGAAAAAATAGAAAAGTGACCATAGAGACTGATGCAAAAAGAGAAAAAATTTCTGATAAATTTTCAGAAACAATTATAGAAGGTTTTAATAAGTATCCTTTCATAGAGATAATGATAGGCACTGATAGTATTGAAGAACTTTCCGATTACTATGGCGAGAAATATGCGAACAGTGTGAAAATTACAGAATTCGATGACATTATGGACAAAATGGATAAAACTCTGGAAGAAGTAAAGCACTTTGAAGACTTTAATCCAAGCAATCTTACGATACTCTCTAAAACAATTATAAACTACTTCATTCCTGCGGTTCAACAGAGCATACTGACGCACAAGAAAGATTCTAGCAAAGTCGTAGAGGATCTTTCTAAAAAAGTCGTGGAGGATCTTTCTAAAAAAGTCGTGGAGGATATGAAAAAAACGTTTTTCTTTAACAAAGAGGGTAAAAGTATGCGCATTGTTTCAACCCAAAAGGGTAATAGTATGCCCATTGTTTCAACCCAAAAACCACAGATAATCTTCCTTAAAAAAAAAGATAATCCTTCTCAATAAGCTTCCATAAACCAGCACTGTCGCAATTTTTCTAGAGTATGTTTCTAAACTAATTTAGGAAATATGCTCTTACGACTTAAGTGAAACGTAAGAGTAGCAATCCAAAAAAGTCGTTATTGATAACATATTATTAGGTCCTAAGCCTACCCTCTCTTCATAAAAGCTGCGTTCCCGGTAATTTCTAGAGGGAAACTTTTAAATGATTTACTAGAATATAGGGTATAAAAATCCATTGATAAGAATTACAATGGTGGATGCAAAAACAGAAAAATTCTTTAGTATAATGGTGAGCTTGAAAAAAGATAGTCCTCACGAATAGTCCAAGGTGGATGGCAGTAACGTCGTTAGACGGCACTAACTACAAAAGGGGATGCTATAGCAAGGTAATAGGCTCAAGCGTTGATTTTTTGGGAATATCAGTTTTTTTAATGAAGAAGCGGAGCAAAACACAAATTGTAACAAGAACTTCCATTAATTTTTTCTGATGATTCTCAGTACTTGTTTTCGAGAATACATAAGATAATGGTGCGCTAAGAAATTTTTTCAAATTGGTGAAAGTTCTGCTATACATCAATAACAACACGCTATGGTATTGATAAAAACAATTTTAGGCCAGAATTTTCGTGTAGTTGAAAAAGATAACAAGATCTCGGAACGCATTTTAGTTCAAAAAATTAAAGAATAATCATTTTTTTAGTGGACATTGGCTGAAAAATATTATATGGTCATTTCTGGAATTACAACTGAGAACTAACAATAAATTACTTAAGCGTACTTTGGCGAAGCTGTTATAAACTAGTTTTTTATGAAATTAATGCTATTTATAGAAGTTTTCTATTATGTATAAATCCTTTACTTTATTACTTTGCTTTTCCTTTACAGTAAGTTCTTACCCTTCTTTAAAAGAAGTATGTTTAGCGCATCGTAGCTTTATCCAAAATGCTTCTGATCGCTATTTCAAGAATAATTTATTAGAAAAATACAACGATTCACCTAAAGAAGTTCAGGCTCTTTTTTCTTGCTTTCTTATGATGCTTCTAACACCCAAAATTTTGTTTCCGCTTTAAAATCTTTTTTGAAGAAAAATGATCCTATTCGAAAAGTAGAACAAAATATAAAAAGAAACGCAGATCTTTTGGCAGAAAATCGTCTAGCACTTTCTACAATGCTTCAAAGAGACTATTTATTTTCATCTTCTATGGACAGCTTTCCGTTGTATGAGTACGAAATAGAGCTCCATATTCAACAGCTGGAGTTGAATATTTCTAGAGATGAAAAAAATATTAAAGATAAATTAAAAGAAGTATCCCTTAAGCTTACTTCGCACGAAATCCAAGTTGCTAAAATGCTTTCTCTATTAGCACAACCCAAAGTGGCACTTATAATAAATTTTCCCTTTGCAAAATCAGAAAACTCTTTTAGGGTTATCGATCCAGGACTTCTCGATGTAGCAGATGTTTTAAGTGTAGAAACGCTAAGTACGATGAAAGAAGGTATGGAAAAAATTCTTGGGCGTCCGGTAAGAATTATTCTTAAAAATGAGACGCACTACTCTGATATATTTGCTCCCTACATTAAAAACCAAAACGTCATGAAATACCAAGAAGAAATGAAAAAACTTTGTGATGCAAGGGAGATTGACTATCTTCCTTTTGAAACCGTTCTTAAAGATGGGGTATTAATTCAAGACTATTTAAAAGAAGAAAGCGGTAATTTTTTACGCTTTACACCTTATATACACCATGAGTGCGGAATTGAGGACCGAAGAGAAGCGGAACAAATTGCAAAAAAATATTGTCAGATGAAAAATTTTATCACAAACAATGTGGATCCGATAAAGATCAGGAGCGTAGTTTGGCCAAGAATGTGACCCGCTCTCGGCAAGCATTCATGGTAATGATTACAAGACAACACTGAGTAAATTACCCATTTCCTTCATGCCTTACGCCATAGATCCCACTACCCATAACCCGCAGCATCACAGTTGTTGTATCACTTTTAATGAAAAGCAAAACAAAATTGTGGAAATATTTATGACGCACGCTCAACCCAATCCATTGAAAAAAGTTAAATTCAATGCAAAAGATGCTGATTGTATTCTTCTTAAAGGAGAAGAGATGAAAGTGTATAAATGTTTTATAAGAAAGGAAAAATAAGATGATTTTTATATGTATTGGCATAGCTTGTATTTATGGACTTAGTTCTTTTGGAAATATAGTGTGTCCTAACGAATACTTTAGAGAAATTCAATTAATTTCTAAAGTTTTAGAGCAATATTTTTTAAAAGAAGATATCGAAAAACGCTCTGTAGGTTTGGATTCAATACCCGCTAATGCTTTTAAAAACCTAGATAAATTGCATGACAAAATTAAAACTTTTATCCTGCAGAAAAAACCTTTAAAATTTACGCTTTTAGGATTTCCGTTTAAATCACCAAATCGAGAAAACTGCGTTATAGATGGAAGATCAGATATGGCAGAGCGATATGCTTTAGAACAGCTAGAACGCTTGGCTAAAGAGATACAAAAAGTTTACTCTCCTGGAGCGAAAATTTTGATTCTTTGTGATGGTATTACCGTGGGAAAAGCCTTTGAAATTCCTTACTCTGAGATTGTGGCCTACGAGGAAATTATAAAAAAAATTACTTCAGATCTTAAAAATCTTAAAATTTTAACGTTTCGAGATTTTTTTCCTGAAAAAACTCCTCAAGCCATTGATGAAAGTGTGTTAAATCAATGT
Source organism: Holospora curviuscula (assembly GCF_002930195.1). Taxonomy (GTDB): domain Bacteria; phylum Pseudomonadota; class Alphaproteobacteria; order Holosporales; family Holosporaceae; genus Holospora; species Holospora curviuscula. The sequence goes on from NZ_PHHC01000096.1 coordinate 54,471, forward strand.
TCTAATCCTCACCTGGCGTACACTAAAGAACGAATAAATGTTATGAGTGCACGGTTAAAAAGCAAGCGCTGAATTCGCTTCAAGGACGAAACTTGATGACTAAAAAAGACGTGGTAAAGGAAATGCTTTTGCGAATTTACGCCCCCAATCAATTTGCTCGACAACATTTTCATAAAAATAGTATTGTTCTTTCGGTATATTATTCTCAAGACTTAGGAGATAAGGGGGTGTTAAAGTTAGTTCGAGTCTTTTATTTCCTCACTTAGGAAACGCCGCACAAACAGAGAAAAATTTTACAATACGTCTAAAAAAAGATGTCCATCCTAAAAAGTACCAGTGGACTTATACTACAATTAATAGAGTACAATTAGGATATTTTAAAAAAGTTTCTCCGAAAAAGTCTTTGTAATACTTTGATTCCATGGCGAGGGCGAAAGCCCTTCCTTTTTTTATCATGATGTTCTAAAGTTACTCAGGTAAATCTTGAAGTGTACACAAAGTATACAGTACTTTTGAAAGGATAAAAAAAAGCCTTTGGGACGTGATTTAGAGAAACTAACTTTATATTCTATCAAGTTTGTACTGCGAAATTGAACAACAAAAAATTTTAGAGTAAATGATCTTAAGAATTTAGCTCCGTATAATAAATCATATTGAATTAGGTTCATGAAAGCGCTGTTTTAACGCATTGTAGAGATGGATAAACTCAGTAATGTAGCCGAAAATTTTTCTATTGAGTTCAAATTTTGTGCACAAGGGAAGAAAAAAATTACCCTAAAAAACAATAAGTTTAGTAAATTCTTTTGTTTTCTGAAATTGTCGAAATGACGTATAATCTCATCACAACTTGATCAGTTTTTAACTTAAAAACATATTTGACCCAATGACTAAAATATTCAGTGTTGGAAGATTGGCTAGATAAACCGACTACTTTCTCGTCTTTATTTCACTTTTCTGCACGTGCTTTCTTATAGATAAAGGCTTTTTTTATAGCTGAATTCTAGCTTTTTTAATACGACTGAATACTCTTTAGGTACGCTAAATTCAGAGCCTACGCTATTCAATTTCGCATTCTCATATCTCTCAATTAAGGGTACTGTTTGTAGACTAAGCATTTTTTAACTTCATAGTCTTCTTCTTTCTTATATAGTAATTTAGCTTAAAAATGGGATTAGAGTTATTATAGTGATCAGAGAATAAGAAAAAGACACTAGAGCCTCGACTTAAAGGAAAAAAAATAGAATACATAAAATTGGGTAATGATCTCAAAAGACAAACGTCAAGTAGTTATGGTGAGTAAAAGTAGTGTAGGTAGAGAGTGAAGCCGGTATGAAAAAGAAAGAGCAATCAAACTTAAAGTAAGATGAGGAAGAAAAAGAATCATAGATCCCAATTTGATAAAAAATGTTAGAGATCTTTTTTCTGGATCCCTCTTTGGATGATTTAAAGTTTTTTTTATAGCGAACCCCAAAACGTCTCAGGACTTTCAAAATGCTAACAGTTCTAACCACAACGCGCTTCGCTCGCTCTGGCTGATCGGTATCCGGATATATTGTGTGATATCGTGTTCTAAACAGTCCGTGTCTATTGTAATGGCTGGCTTATAGCGAACGAATTTTGTTCTAAACGCTTACTTTCTCTGTAGTTTTCTTAGCCATTCCAAAATGTTTACCAGAGTCCTTATAGCTCACCCCTTCTTTCGTGTTCATTCCTAAATCCTTATTACGAAAATCTCATGAATATCAAAGCTTTAAATTATCTTCTCTTTGCTTCAATTATAACCATTCTATCGTTATTTGGCTATATATAGTAGCTAAACATTCTGGATAAAAGATAATGTAAGATTTAAATCATTGAACAAAAGCTCAACGAAACTACCGTAAATCCTACTTCATGACACGTCATTACAGTAAAATCTAGCATTAAAGCCAACAAACGTAGTGAGGTTACGGTGTAAAAGAGGATACCAATAGTATTTTTTTTACCCTATATTCTCCAGGGTATACCCTTGTTTATTATTTTTACAAACGCTTTAAAGACAAAGATATTTGGCTAAAAATAATGCTCAATTGAGTGATAAAATGATCAAAATCTCCTGCATAATCATTAGTAGACTCTATCGATTTTACTCATGCAAACAGTACGAAAACGTTCTTCACCTCATGCACAACAGCTTAAGTAAAATTAATTATTGAAAATGATTGACAATATTATTTTTTTGATTTATAACGAATTTTAGAAATTATAAAAATTTAAAAATTTTATGTTTAAGAAAAAAAATTAATCCTTGAAATAATACTCTTGTTTTTTTAGTGTTTAACTCACACACTTTAAAAGCAGATAAACATAAAAAGAAAAAACAATCGAAGACTGAATTAAACAATGAACATACGAGTTTAGAAAAAAAATAAGCACCCCCTCTGTTTCTGATGAGCCTTCTTCTTTTATTCCTCCTCAATCTATTTATTTTGTGCGCTATTTTCCCTTTATTCTTTCTGCTCCTTTACTTCAAGAACTTTATCCTTGTCCTAATCAGTTTCATTTATCTAAAAAAAGACTCAAAATTTAAAAATTTTTCAAGAACTCTCTTTCTTGCTTTTTCCTAATTTAAACAAGATCTCTACAGCCTCCTCTGTTACTTTTTTGGACCGGATGCATAAAAAGAACTTGACCGCTTGTTTATTGAAGCAATTCCTAGAGGAACAATCTTTGGAACATGGACAAAGAAATGTTTTAGAACAATTGGGACAAATAAATTTTGAAAATATCTTAGAATGTCTTGAGTTTCAGAAAAAATTAAATACAGGTTCAAGCCATAACCAAAATAATGCGAAAGATTCGTTAACTGAAAAAATTTCTAAGCTTCAAATAAATGAATAATGTTAGAAAATGAAAGTATAAATTATATTAAAAAAAGTAGTGTAAACACTCTTTCAGGTGTTTGGTAAGACTTTTTAGAGAAATATAACTAGCTCAGTATAAGTTTCTGAACCCATTTTTTAGAATTTCTCTACCCCCCTTATTAAGAGACGCCCTAACTTAAGCCAGGGGGGCATTAAAGCAAAAAGAATGACATCTAGAAAATTTTAAAAGTTTTATCATAGCTTAAGACACGGACTCTGTATTCTTTTCTTTAAGGCTCTACTCTTATCATAGGCATCAGATAGACACTCATGATGGAATAAAAAAAATACTGTCCAACAAGCCTATAGAGTAACGATGTACCCATGCTATAGAACGTTTAGGAGGTAAGCCTAGAGCGTTGAAAAGCACCTTTTTCTCTGGGGAATCAGAGAAAGAAAAACGAGAGGGATATCTAGAAGTGATAAAAAGTATACCCAAGAAAAGTCTTGTATATATTGATGAAAGTAGTATTGATGGGGCGATTTACAAAAAAAACAGATAGTGAAAAAACGATAAGCTACAATAATTTAGCTTAAAATTAATATGCTTTTTTAAAATTTTCTACCCTTAATCTCATTTTTGATTGAGTGTGTTTTGAGAGCAAAGGCGTTGGTAAAATTTTAAGGGTACAGGCA
>NZ_PHHC01000097.1 GCF_002930195.1 Holospora curviuscula
CTTCTGCTGTGTTTCACAGGCCTGCCAGCCTTCTTAATATTTGGTATAAAATATTCCGATATTAATTCCCATTCTTTGTCTTTTAAATCTGTCTCATACGCTCTTCTATTCATTTATATTCCTCAATTGCATCCAACATCATCCAGATACACTAACATATCTCTCATTTGCGGACAAGCTCTTATAGTAATTTAGCTTCAATATGGGATTATATGTGTTATACTTGTCAGAAATTAAAAAAAAATACAACACCAAATAAACTTAAAAGAAAGCGTAATAAAATACATAACATTAGGTAATACTCAAAAGATGCGCACAAGAATAGTTACGGTGAGCAAAAGTAGTGTAAGTAGAGAGTGGATAGACTAGGAAAAAGAAGAAGTCATCATAGCTAGAGCACGATAAGGCCGTAACAAAAGTATCGATCTAAATCTACTAAAAATGTATGTTGAACATCAAAAAGATAAAACATGCAGAGAGCGTTAAACTATGTAACGTAAGCATTGCTTCTGTATGTAGAAAACTTAAAAAGTGAGGCTTTACCTGTAAACAACCCTGTTCCTTTGGAAAAGCATATGACGCAATACATATCAAGAAAAACAACCAACGATACAGCGCCGGAAAGTCTTGTATAGCGTGACGAGCGTGTTATAGAGATGACCCTTTGTAAAGGCAGCGGGCTGGGTAAGAGAAGTAAAACAGTGATTGGTAAAAAGCGTAGTCCATATTCCAAAAGACCCCCTAGTATCGTTGAAATAATCCATCCATAGCACCCAAGATTTTTAATGATTCTTGCAATTACTCCTCTTTTTAATCGTTGGGGAGCACAGCGTTGAATCACAGCGCTAAACCCCAGCCTAATTATGGATCATGCTTCGTTTCCTAAGTCTCAAAAGATGAAGGAAGAGATTGAATCTGTTGGATATAGCGTTTTTTTTCTTCCACTATATTGAAGCCAATGAAGAAATTCTGGGCTACTATAAAACAATGAATTAAGCGCCGCGTTACTCAATCTAAATGATATAAGGCTTTACTTGAATTCTTTTAAATCCCATCTTTAAGCTAAATTACTATATCTGTCAAAGTGCTCCATTCCAATCTCCTTGAAATTCCATCTGTAAAATTTGGTGATTCTAAAGGAGTATAAGCTTTTTTGCCCAAAATATAAGCCTCTAATTCCTCCCATTGAGTTTGGATATTTTGGGATAAGGTCATGTCTATCTCAGACTCTAAACACCGAAATCCGCTTGATAAAGAAACATGAAGCCATTGCACTGCTTTAGGAGAAGCGTGTCGGATAGAGTGAAATCCGCCGTTTTGTAAAAGCCAAGCCCACCACCATACTTGAGTACTTGTACCATTCTCTTGAATGTGCTTAGGGAGAGTGCCTGTTTTGTAATCAATAATAATGCCTCCCTCTATTCTATGATCAATACGATCTGCTTGAGCCACTAAGGTCACAGGACCAAAAGAAGTACGCACTTCTTGAGAGCCTCTTATTTCCAGAAAACTAGTAAAAAAGTGCTGCCTGCATTTCAGTTCATACTGAAACATCCCCTCAAAGCATCGTAAAATTTGAGTCTGAGTAATCCTATTATCCCATTGACTAAAAAGCATTTCTTCCACTAGCTGCATTAAGTGGAATCGTAATACAGATTCTGGAAGAGAAGTGGTGGGAGGACAACGACGCATCCAGTGGGCTAGGACACGATGACACGAGATTCCTAGCCTATACACATCTTGCTGAAAAGATGGAAGAGGAGAAATCCCTAAGATCCGTTTTAAGAAAAATCCGTAAGGATTCGTGTTTAATAAAACCATGTCACTTACGGAAAGAACTTTAGGAGTCACACCAGAACACAGAATAGACGGTTTACTGCACGCTACAGGAGAATAAAATGAAGACTTAAAAGACTCTGAAATAGGACGAGGAAGTACTGCCTGTAAGCGAGATAAAAAACGAGAGGCCTCCCCATTTTCTTTAGCACGTATCATCACGATATTCGGCGCAACTAAACAGGCAAAAAAATCTCGAGAAGCCAATCCAATTTGCCAAGAAGAAAGGGGAAAATTTAAAGACTCTTGTAGTGAAGGTGGAAGTAAGGGATTTGATGTAATGGGTCTAGGCCATCCCCCTTCATATAAGCTAGTCATGATGCATACATCATAATATGGCACCAACATTCGAGCTTCCCGAGGACCGCACATATGAAGCACTGAACAAGGGTGTTCTGAAAAAGATACAGTACGCGTGTTAAATAGATGTGTCAGCAAAGCTTCTACATCTACTCCATGCATTTCTTCATAAGCGCAGCTGCTATGCATTAATGCATCCAGTGCCCCTTTTATTTCTACTCCGGTTTCTTGCCAAAGGGTATCCTTTAGAAGCCCTTGGAGTGTACGCATTAATGTCTGGAGCCAAGTTTCTAATGGGTAGCCCTGCAAAGACTCTATCATAGAGGACAGCGGCTGAAGATGAATGTGATAAATCTCTATAATCCGTGCAGCAATACCCGGATAATGGGTATGTTGTCCATGACGCTTGAGCCACTCTAATAAATTTTCTGGTAGCCCGTTGCCTCGAAAATATTGATCTTCAAGAAAACATATCCACTGAAAAAGAACAGGATAACGCAGTCTCCATACGTTATGCTTTACACAATCAAGTGTAGAAAAAAAAGGCCATTTTTTTTGTACACACTGCCATAAAGCTAGAATGAAATGCGCACTACTATGATGTATGAGGCTTAAACTGCCTTGCCATTTAATCGGTATTTCTTCATGATTCAATAAAGTGGAAACGCCTTGGGCCAGCACTGAGTCTGGCGTTACGCACAACACTGATTGTCCCGCTTTGTAGTAAGCTATCAAGCATTCTGCCACTTGATGGGCTTCCTCTAAGGGTGTAGAGACGCTAATATACTGAAAAGTATTTTTTGGGGTGTGCGTTAAACAGGTTCCTTCATAAGAAGATAAAAAAGCGTCTTGAGCATCGGGTAAATATAATGCGTTTCTAGACCAATTTTCCCTTGAAGACAAGGCCATAAAAGAATCACGAGAAATGATTACAAGCTCCTCATACGCAACCTCTAATTCTAATAGCGTGGTTTGAAATCCATAAAAAGGATGGGAAGGACATAACGGATATTTCAAATTAGGTCCATAAGGAAACATTATCCATCCTTGATGCCATGTATTTAATTGTTTCATTAATTTGCGAGTAGAAGGAAGGGTCCCTTGAGATCCGACCAAAAGGGTTGGCCCTTTTAAAGATTTCTGACGATCAAGAATATGCTCTAAATATGCATTGTAAGTAGGATTTTTTTTTTTTACAAAATCAGGCCAACACTCTGAAATGTAACGTAACACGTGCAAAGTCGCACCATGATATTGGGAAAAAATCCCTTCTTGTATTTCATTTAATTTATTCCACGGTGTATTATAGATTAAGCTTTCTTCCCACAACTCCAATGCATCTTGCGCCATGGAAATACGGTGCTCTAAAGACAAACGGGGCAATACTGGCGTTAAAAAAGAAAGCATCAAGCCTAACCGCGTTTCAGAAGAAATAGGGTGAGTCTCGATAAGAGGATAAACCTTAGGAAGAGTGCCCAAAGGGGCTTGGGTTAGGAATTCCCTTTGCAAAAAAGAAATGCATCGCGCATAAGGCACGTACACCTCCCATTCCGAAACAGGGACTCCTAAACGCTGAGACTGCAGTACCACCCAGTGAGCAGTTAACGCAAAGAGGTTTTCTCCTTTTGCGCTCATCATCCATGAAGATAGAATCAATGAAAAGTTATTTTTTTATCTACATAAATTAAGTGTAGCGTATCTCTTGAATCCATCATAGGCCCATACTGAGCGTTTGTTCTCCTCTCAAAAGGAATGAGTTCTACGCTTCTCATAAGTCAAGAGAGCAATTTTAGGAAAAGCTCCCAAAAGAGCCTTAGTTAGAAATGTTCTGTGGAAAAAAATCGTCTATAAAATTTAGAGTATAAATTAGGTCACAACCAACGTAATCCCTCCATCGTAAAGGCTATGGGGGTGAGAAAAGTAGAGCTGGATAAGATCGATCTGAGGTGATCGAGGATGTCTTAGAAGTGCACATTTTCTTGCGTAGCGCGTTTAATCTAGGTGAACACATATCAGACCGTTCTTTTTCAACGTTGATGCATTGCTGCGTAAAATCGCATGTGGATCAGCGCCCTAGGCTGTTTGCTAACACCTTGAAACTTTTTGCTGCACCTTCATCCATTCGCAGATCCCGTTCGGCTACATTATTTGTAAACGGCACCCAGGGAATTTTTAAAACCAACAGAATCCCTTCTTTGCGGTCTTGGAATCTAACAAGCAAGTTATAGCCTTTTCCCTTGACACACGTTCCTCTTTTAGAATCATTTTTTTCCACCAAAGGGGGC
>NZ_PHHC01000098.1 GCF_002930195.1 Holospora curviuscula
CTTCTGCTGTGTTTCACAGGCCTGCCAGCCTTCTTAATATTTGGTATAAAATATTCCGATATTAATTCCCATTCTTTGTCTTTTAAATCTGTCTCATACGCTCTTCTATTCATTTATATTCCTCAATTGCATCCAACATCATCCAGATACACTAACATATCTCTCATTTGCGGACAAGCTCTTATAGTAATTTAGCTTTAAAATGGGATTTAAAAGAATTGAAGTGAGTCCTTATATTATTTAGTACATTGAGTAATATGTACTTGTAATCTATCGTTTCATAGTAGCCTAAAATGCATCAATAGGATTCAGATCGGGCGAATATAGCGGTAAAAACATCAGCCCAAAGCTAACCAATTCTATCAGTGCTTTCGTCTTATAAGCGTTATAAAATAAAGCTTAATCCAAACGTACTCCTTGTACGGGTTTTAACACTTTGATTCAGCCCTGTTCTCCTCAATCATTAAAAAGATTCATAGTGCAAGACTCGTTATGAGTACTATGAATTGATAATTTCAGCGATACTATAGGTTCTTTTGGAATATGGACCACGCTTTTTAACGGTTAGTTTTTCATTTCTCTTACTCTATCTTCTGTCTTTGAAAATCATCATTGCTATACAAGACTTTCAGGCGCCATATCGTTTATTGTTTCTTGATATTGATTTCTTTACAAGCCTCCCCAGAGGTAAAGACTTTTTTTATTACTAAAGCCTAACTTTTTAAGCCTTTTATAAACAGAAGCAATACTTGCGTTACATACCCTAGTGCTCTCTTCATGTTGTATGTTTTTTATTTTCAACATACATTTTAGCTAATTTAGCTCTATAGTTCTTTTTCTGCCCATTCGTGCTGTAGGCTTGATGAATCCTTCTTTTTCCTAGCATATCCATTCTCTAACTTCCACTACTTTTACTCTCCATCACTTTTACTCCCCATCACTATTGTTACGCTTGTATTTTGATCATTACCTAATTTTATTTATTCTATTACGCTTTTATTTAACTCTGTTTTTTATCGTATTTTTTTATTTTCCGAAAAGTATAACACATCTAATCCTATTTTTAAGCTAAATTTAATATAGCTGAAATTTTTCTATAATCTCTATGAATAGGGGGCTTTTCATTCCATAATATGCAAACACTCGCCACAGCATATACTCAGATACATTTAAGCCGGTGAACAGGCGTGCGTGACTAAAGTGCGCATACCTCAAAAAAGACAGTGAGGCTCATAACAGTCTTCCCCCAAAGGGGAAGAATTATCCTTATCCCCCCATGGAGTTTGATAGGTAGAATTTTTGTGTAAACACAGTACCTTGTGTTCATAAAATTTAGGTGATTCCAGGCTATCATAGACTTTAAAAGGGCGTATTTTACCGGTATCTTAGGTTTCTATATTCAAAGCTTGAGCTTCATTAAAACGCGACTTGTATATCAATTCTTTTTTCTCTGAATGAAGCTATAAAGCAGTGATCGTCCATGCAAGGGTCTGGCAAACATCAGTTAATGGTATGATGAACCTCCTGATGCGTTGCTTTCAGTGAAAATTTAACAGCTCTAATTTTAAATCCAAATCATTCTACGTTACCCACTCATTTTTTATAAAAATTATATTGTATGATTTTTTCTCTTAAATTCAAACCGTACATAGACTCGTTAATATATTTTTAAATTTTTTTTTTATTGAGAATGTAGAACATTTTGTTTTGCAATTCAACTGTTGTTGCTCAAGTACTTTATTAACTGTAATATTCAGGAAAAATATATCATGAATCTCCTATTTTCAAAACCTCGAAAGCCATGTATAAATCCTTAGCGTAATCTTCCTTAAATCTCTTCTTTTGTGTTCTTATGTTTTATTACGCCACAATAGAAGTATTGAATACAGATTTTTGAGGAATTAATGCTACATTAGAGATAATTTTCTGTACCAAAAATACTGGATCCATATGAAAGTCTTTCGCTTGCTGGAACCATATTTGAATAGAACGCAAAAGCTGATCCAATAATAAACACTGTTTTCTCTGGTGAAAGTATTGGGATAATTTATCAAAAGCCCAAAGAAAAACAACTTCTTGAAATAGATCAATGTTTTGATACAAATGATGTGCGAGCTCAAAAGGAAGTGGACATGGTCCCTCATGAAAAGAAACATTTAAAAAATCCCAGGCACGTTGAATCAAATCTACTTTTCCAGAACTCAAAATACGCACTGCTTTACCAAGACTTCCTCGAGTAAACGCATAAATCCAGTCTTGAAACTTTTGAGGAAATTCATTACTCTCCACAGTAATGTTATCTGTACAAATTTCTAATCTATTCAATACAATTTTTAATCGGGGGAAAAAAACTTCTTTACTCCAGGGACGTAAAGGGTACACACAACACCTAGAAAGTAGCGTGGCAGGAAAGGCACTGTGAACTGCAGTGAACAGAAATAATGATTTTTCAGGGGGATCTTCCACAATTTTTAATAACGCATTGACGCAGTCATGACGCAAAAGATCTAAACGGGGTAAAATGATTACTTTCCAAGAATCAGAGACCGAAGTTTGCAAAAGACGTTTTTTAATTGATCGAATTTGATCTAAAGTTATAGGCAATGAAAGTACATGGAGCTCTGGGTGTGCACGGCTTATTACCCGACGGTAAACAATGTTTTGAGACAAGCGATGAGCATCTTCCCATTTTAAAGACCCCTCATAGCCTAACGCTAAACAGGCTAAGGCATAGCACAGCGTAGTCTTCCCTAACCCATCTTCTCCGAGAAAAAGCCAGCTATGGGGTAAACGGCCTCCTTCTAAAGCACGCTGAAACTGTTTTACAACATCTTCGTATCCCAATAAAAATCCTAAAAATTTAGGATTTTCTCCAAGATTATTGTATATTTTTTTTATGGTACTTGCGTATTGCTCCAAAAACTAAGCCTTAAATATAAAGTATTTCTGATCATTATAGACAACATGTGTTAAAAAGAAAATATTATTCACCGATTTTTAAAAATTTCGGATTATTGCAGAGCGTATAGCAAGAAAACGATCAGATAAAATCATTCCAACAAACATTCTTTTCCTAAGCTCTTCTAGATGTAGTAATTTAGCTTAAAATGGGATTATATGTATTATAATTATTAAAGAGAATGACGAAAAATAATTTATAACTTAAACTTAAAAAAGTGGAATAAAAAAGTAATAATCAAAATATAAGTACAAAAAATAGTTATGATGATTAAAAGTAGCCTAAATAGAGGGTAAATAAAGTAAAAAAAGAAGGGGTCATGAAATTTAAAAAAAGATTACGAAGTAAACGAACCATAAATCCAAATCCGCTAAAAATGTATGTTGAAAATAATGAAGCTAAACCATGAGAAAGAAATCGCTAGGCTATCTAACGCACGCATTAGTGTTGTCTATAAGAGGCTTAAAAAGTGAAGCTTTAGCGATAAAAACTCTTTACCTCCGGAGAAGAGGGTGAAAAAATACATCACAAGAAACCATCAACGATACGGAGCCTGAACGTCTTGTATAGAGTGAGGAGAGTGGTATAGAGATGACAATTTTCAAAGAAAAAAGATTAGAGTAAGAAAAGTGAAACACTGGTTGGTAAGAAGCGTAGTATATATTCCAAAAGAACTCGTAATATCCTTAGAATACGCAATCCATCGCGCCCATAACGGCTCTTGCAA
>NZ_PHHC01000099.1 GCF_002930195.1 Holospora curviuscula
CTCATGCTCAAGCAACCATTTTTTGCGTGTGAGGCCACCGCCGTATCCGCCAAGGTCACCATTGCTATTGATGATGCGATGACAGGGTATGATAATCGCCAATTGATTAGCTCCATTGGCATTTGCAACGGCACGGTAAGCTGTGGCCCTGCCAATAGCTTTGCTTTGCGCAATATAACTTCGTGTCTGACCATATGGAATACGCATTAGCTCATCCCAAACACTTCTTTGAAAGGGGCTGCCTAGAAGATGTAGAGGTGTGTTGAATTCTTTGAGTTTTCCTTCGAAATAAGACTCCAGTTCAAGTGTAATAGATTTAATTGGATCGGTGACTCCTGGAATAATAGCTGCTTTCGTTTTGATTCTGAGTCTTTCAACCTCACGCTCCAAACCCCGTCTGTCAACAAATTCTAAAAGATAGAGACCAGCCTCATCGGCAATTGCAATCATGGGCCCGAGCCTTGTATCAATCCAAGAGGCTTTTAGAATTGTATGTTGCCCTTCAAATTTTGTTGGCGGCGCTCCAATAATTTTAGAAAAAGCATCTCGAAATCCACTGCTGGATTCATACCCTGTATTCAGTTGAGCTTCAATTACAGCATCTCCCGCGCGTATTTGTTTGAATGCAAGCCCCATCCGTCTTGCGCGTGCATATTCAACAAAGGTCATTCCAAATCGTTTTTTGAACTGACGACGGGCTGTTGATGCATCTACTGATAACTCTTCAAAATCACGATCTTTCCAGCACCTTGATGGATCAGCTTCAACGGCATCAACGAGCGTACGCACTAAATCCGATACTTGGTTTGGATGAGAAAGGGGGCGGCAACGCATACACGGCCTAAAAGATGCTAGCAATGCTTCCCCAGCTGTTTTATAGAATTCACAATTCTCAAATTTTGGTTTTCGTGCTGGACATGTAGGACGACAAAATACGCCTGTTGTTTGAACGCCCACAAAAAATACACCTTCATAGTGTATATTTTTATCAAGGAGTGCTTGATAGAATTCTTGTTTTTGTACTTCCGTTATCATTTAGATCCTGTATTAATTGGTCTTTCGCTTCAAGCCTTCTGGCTATTTACACCCAGTATAAAGATTATAAAAAAACGCGCGACCGAAATTCAGGCATTGATTTTTTATCTTCAAGATTTGGTTTTATTGGTATCATCTGTTCCCCTGTAATAACGGATTAAAACCAAGCATATGATGCGCAATAATCTCAAATGATTCTTGGTCGATTTCTAAAAAACCATAGCGAAAAACATAGCCCCACGAATTTTTATTTTTGATAAATGGCAGTGACTGTACAAGCGGTTTGATATCAATGTGCTTTGCTTCAAAATAATTGATATTACGCCTAAATGGTTTGAATCCATCCCCCATATCTACTTGGTAAGGTGCATCATCAATAACCTCCCCAATTGCAGTAAATTTTTGATAGAGATCAGACCCTTCCATGGTTATTTTAGATGAATAATAAATCACAAAATCACCATGGGATAGTCGTTTAGCGGGCGCAGATTTACCGTGGCAAAATTGACAAATACCAAGCTTAACCCCACTTTCCACATGCTCTTTGCAAGCAACGCCAATCCAGAATTTTGCTTTCTTATTCATCTGTGGTACCTGCAGTTAATTTCGCCAAAATTTGCACAAGGCTTTTTTGCTCCTGATCAGAGGCTTTGCTGAAAAAAGTACTATCAATACCTTCTACAATGGGGACTAAAGTACGCACCATATCTTTACCTTTTTCGGTAAGCGAAACGCTCTTTGCACGTGTGTCTACCTCATGCTCTATACGATTTACAAGACCCATTTGAACAAGTTTTTTAAGAGATTTTGATACAGTCATCTTATCAAGCTGAGACCAGTTAACGATAAGGATTTGAGTCGTATCATATCCATGAGCCTCAAACCACATGAGGGTCGCTATAATCACAAACTGCGCATGAGAAACGTTGTATTGCTCAAGAGCTTTTTTAATTTGCCGTTGCCAGATCATAGTTGTTTGCCAAAGAAGAAAACCGGGACTGTCTTCAGGCTTATCAAAACCGAAAGGTAAGTTAGACATGAAGACTCCTTGCAAGCTTTACAAGGTTTTCTGTTTCTTCTGCTATAGTATCAGCAACATTTTGGGCTACAAGCTTGATCCAGAGCCATTTTAGCGGCCCAGTTACAACAAGTTTATTGGTAAGTTTTAAACCGTCTACAGTCTCTTCCATGGCATGAATATCATACATTTTGGTGCCAAAGAAAGATGTACAATCAGTGAATGAATAGCCTTCATTAATTTCAGTAAGCACAATTTTTACAGGCTGAACGCCTTTAGGCTTTAAGAAGAAGTGATTGCCAACTTTGAAGTCACCCTCAAGCTTGCAGTAATCCAAATCACCATGCCACGTTGGCCAGTTATTAATGTCCGTCCAAATGCGCCAAATATCTTCGCGCTTTAAACCTTGGAATGTTTTGCTATAAGTTCTTGTCCACATATTACACCTTTATCGTATTTATGGATATAGTATGCGAGTTTACTATATGAGTCAAGACTAAAGTTATTCTCCGTTTCGAATGCCAATCGCTACTCCGGTTTTCGTTCTCTAAAAAATGAAGGGCGTAAAAAGGCTAATTCTCCAAAACCTAGGTAAATAGAGGGTTTGAGGACATGCGTACCTTCATCGGGAGTGTTCGCATATATCGGAGATGGAGAGGCCAAAAATGGAGATTTTGGGGGTAAAATGGTGAAATTGGAGAAAGTGAGGTACGGG
>NZ_PHHC01000100.1 GCF_002930195.1 Holospora curviuscula
GGATAGAGGGGGGCTTTAAGGTTCAACGGAGACGATGGGTTGTAGAACGAACATTTGGATGGCTTGGTAGAAATAGAAGGCTATCAAAAGAATACGACTTGCTTTGTTCTTCTACAGAGAATAACATTTACATGTCACTTAACAGACTACTCTTGCGCAGATTCTTTCCTCCTAATTAATTTGCGGATAAGCTCTTATTGCCATTCATGAAGAAATCAACGAATTGGAGGCAAGACTCAACCATGTCAAATAAACCTAAAACCTTGAACGATGAACGTTTTGAACATGCAGTCAGCTTTGTGCTTTCCCATGAAGGTGGCTACAGCAACGACATCGACGATGACGGCGGGGAAACTAAATATGGGATTTCCAAACGCAGCTATCCCCATATTGACGTGGATACTTTGACAATCGATGAAGCTAAAGGTATTTACAAACGCGATTTTTGGGAGTCTCAGCTTTATAAGGACATTAAAGACGTGAACTTAGCGACCAAAGTTTTTGATCTAGCTGTGAATATGGGATCAAACTGGGCGCACAGGCTTGTTCAAAGAGCATTAAGAGCCACGGGGCAAGATATCTTGGAAGACGGCATTTTAGGCCCTATGACGCTTGCCGCCATCAATAAAGCTGATCTGACTGATTTGCTCGCAGCATTGAAATCTGAAGCTGCAGGATATTACAGAACCCTTGCGGCCACTAAACCCAAGCGAGCGAAGTTCCTTAAAGGGTGGCTGAAACGAGCTTATGCATAAACTTAAACAGGAGACATAATATGAAACCAGGCATTAAAACCACTGAATTTTGGGCAACCTTAATCGGGAGCATTGCTGTTGCAGGTGCTTCAGAATTGGGCTTGAACCTCAACGAAGCTTCCGTTGCGAGTATCGCAGCCATGGTCATTACCTACGTTGTAGGGCGCGTGATGAATAAAAACACGCAGGCCAAAATTGATCAGAAGTCTTGAAACGTGACGCCGCTTTGGATATCGACATTGCTGCAAGCTTTGCGCGATCTAATGCAACTTTTTTTAGCTTATATGTTGGGTCGGGAACGGCTGAAGCGTGAACAAGCGGAGGAAAACGTAGAGCTTCAAGAATCTTATGAAAAACTGGATGAACAAAATAAATCTTATCGTGATCGGGGTAAGCCTGGTCTTCTTGAGCGGCTGCGCAGATCTCGGGAGAGTGCCGACAAGTAATTGCCCAGAAGCGCCCCATTACACTGCACAAGAATGGCATAAAATTGAGCAGTCAGTTGCTGAATTACCAGAACAAAGCCCGCTTATTCCGGTGCTCCAGGATTACATGGATCTTCTTGATAAGCTAAAAATTGCAAATCAAGCTGAATAAGGTTATTGACATTATATATATATATAATGAATCTTTTTAATAAGAGCTTGTTATGCAAAGCTACAGCGACGAAAGTACTACATATAACATATGAATATTGTGATCTTTACATCCATAATAATGATTTATTTTTTAGCTGGAATGGAAGTGGATATTTTTATCCCTGCTTACCCAGAATTACAAAAAATCTTTCACCTGACGCCTCCTATCGTGCAATTAACATTAAGCGTCAATTTTTTTGCTTATTGTGTTGGCAGTTTATATGCTGGTATGTTTGGTGATAAATACGGAGCAAAGCGTGTTATTATTTGGGGGCTAATAATTTTTGTTCTAGGTTGTGCAATTTGTATTAGTGCGAATAGCTTTTATCTAATTTTGGTTGGAAGAGTTTTACAAGGTCTTGGCATTTCTGCACCAGCTGGTTTAGGTTTTGTTGTTCTATCTAAGTTTTATTCACAGCAAGAACAATCCAGCAAGCTAGGATTGTTAAATGGGTTTGTTACATGCGGAATGGCTTTGGCTCCAATAATAGGAAGTTATCTCAATATATACCTTGGTTGGAGAGGAGGGTTTATATTTTTGATCACTCTAGGCGCGCTTTGCTTATTGATGAGTCAGCTTTTTCTCCCTAATGATGACAAAAGAAATGATCAAGTATCATTTTCAGTTCTAGAATATTCAAAAATAATTAACTCAAGATTGTTCTGGGCTTTATCAATCGTGGTCTGTTTTCTTTGTTTGCATTACTGGATTTTTATTGGAATGGGTCCAATTATATATATGCAAGGCATGGGCCTAACATTAAACCAGTTTGGTTTGTATCAAGGCGTAATCGCTGCTTCCTTTGCTTCAATGAGCTTTTTAAGCCCAATATTTTTAAGAAAATTTAACCACTTTAATTGCGTAACAATATCGTTGCTTTTGCATGTCATATTTTCATCTGGTCTTTTAATTGTTATGACTTTTTCGCCAACTAATTATGTTTTGATTACTATTTTGATGTGTTTTTGTGCTGTAAGCTCGGTGTTGCCCGTAAATGTAGTATATCCAAAAATATTATCATCTTTTAATGGATCTGAAAGTAAGGCAGCATCTCTTGTAAATATTGTTAGATTAATTGGAACAGCAGTAGGCGTAGAAGTAGTTAGCTATTTTTATGTTGGAAGAACCTTAGAATTAGGTTGGGTATTATTTCTTTTATCAACTTTAGTTTTGGTTGTTTTTTTTACTCCTTATTTTCGTAACGCATTCAACAACAAAAAATTAAAGGGGAATGATTAATTATGACTGCTGACTTTCTTGTTAAAAATGCTTCTGTTTTTGGATTGTCAATCGCTCTTATTTCTAAAGACACCCATTTTACATATACAAAATTACATGAAGAAGTTTGTAAGCGCGCAAATGAATTAAAGAGCGTTTTTGATTCGCAAGAAGAATATACTGGCAAAATCGCAATCATTCGAAGAAAAACAAAGCTACTTACAATTATTGATATGATTGCTGTTATGCAGATGGGCTATGCTTTTTTATATGTTCCGGTTGATTATCCAGAAGAAAGATTTTTAAAGATTGTTTCTGTGGTTAAACCACAATTAATTATCACAGATCAGGATTTGGTTGTACAAAAGGATCACGCACGATACACCAATGATTTAGCATATTTAATTTATACTTCTGGAAGTACGGGCGCTCCAAAAGCAGTGATGATTACAGATAAAAACCTTGAGCATTTTATTTATAACCTTCAAAAGATCATTCCCACTTCGCCCAGCACCATAATGCTGCAATATTCCAATTTAACTTTTGATGCCAGTATTTGGGAAATTTTTGCAACATTAATGTTTGGGGGAACGCTTGTTATCTCGGAAAACCAAATTTTAGATACAGCGGCATTAACTCATTTTATTAACTTGCATAAAATAAACAGGGCATTGCTTACCCCTATCATAGCCAATGGCATATTAAAAAACGATACGACACTGCAAGATCTAATTATTGGTGGAGATGCTTTTAAAACGAGCTTTCTTGAGGATTGGACTGTTAAGTATAATTTATGGAATGCTTATGGGCCAACAGAAGGAACTGTTTGTGTTCTTTTGCATAAATTTCAATCCAAAAGTGAAGCTATTGTTTTAGGCACCCCCCTTTATAGAGACGCATTAAAACTTGACACAGAATCTAACGAGCTAGTGATTTACGGAGAGCAAGTCGCATACGGTCATATAAACCAAAAAGGTGTGACATTATATCATGGTGTATTTAACACAGGAGACTTAGTCCAAAAACATAACAATAGCTATATTTTTAAAGGAAGAAAAGATCATCAGATTAAAGTTCGTGGAGGGTACCGAGTATCTATTGAAGAAATAAAAAACACTATTGAATCAATAGAAGGTGTTCAGTCTGCTTTTGTTTGCGCGCAGCATCAAAAAACTTCATATCCAGAGCTGTACTGTTTTTACGAAGGTACAATAAACCAAGATTTATTAAGAAATAAAATTAATGATATAATTCCAGAATACATGGTTCCTACATTTATAATTGCTATTGATATTTGGCCTTTAAATAAAAGTGGAAAAATAGATAAAGATCACTTGATCAGCACCTATAGCACAAAATTATCAAAGCAAAATTGTATTTCTGAAGAGCGAATTATTGCAATATGGTCTGCGATATTGGGGAGCAATAATATCGCCCCTGAGGATAATTTTTTTAGTATTGGAGGCGGTTCTTTTACAGCTCTGCAGGTTATAGAGGCTTATTTAAAAGAATTTGGGATTATCTTTGAGCTGGCGGATTTTTTTATAACCCCAGTATTAAAAGATCAATTAGAAATAATCAGTAATACAAAGGAGGGGCAATGTTAAACAAATCAAAAATTGATTTATCTTTGGAAAATAATTTTTTTTCAAAAGTACGTTTTTTACCTAAGTTGTGCCAAAAAATGAAGATTATTGATTTTCCAAATGGCATTTCTACAGTTAACTCAACATTTGCTTCAGATACGTTTAACATTATCTCTGCTAAAAATTTACAAGAAACTATACAAGTAGATCAGGCGCAATCCATAATCAGCTCCTTTAATGCGCAAAAACTACCTTTGGCTTGGTGGGTTGGGCCTAATTCGTCAAATTACAAAGTAGATGAAGTCCTTCTATCGCTTGGCTTAGAACATGTTGAGACAGAGTTAGGAATGGCAGCTTTAGCCTCAGACATAGATTCACATATTACTTCTATGCCAGATAACTTCAAAATCAAGGAAGCCCGATCACTTCAAGATTTTATTGATTATGGAAATGTTATGGCGTCAGTATTTGAACCTTTTGATGAAGAAGCGATCATATTTTATGAAACAATAGGTGGTTGTTATAAAAAAGATCCTGATGTAGATATGTTCGTTGGTTATATCAATAACAATCCAGCTGCAATATGTTTTTGCATTAAAGCGGATGGTATTGGTGGGGTGTATGATATTGTTACCAATCCAGATTTTCAGAAAAGAGGTGTTGGGACGTTAATGACAAAAATTGCTATTGAGCATTTAAAAAGAAAAAAATGTCACGTTATCGGTATGCAAGCCTCTAACGATGGAATTGGCATCTATAAAAAAATGGGCTTTATAAGCTTTGGTAAATTCAAAGTTTATTCCAACAAACACATGGTGATTTAGGCATGAACCCTTTTTTTACTAACCTACAAGAGAATTTATTATTTTCAGCAGAACTAAAATATGGTCAACCAATCTATACAATCAAGGAAGCTTGGCCAATCCCTTTTAACACTGATATAGAAAAGCTAAAATCAGTTATTACAAATATCATTGCTTCAAGTGACGCACTAAGATTTTCTTACTTTTATGATTTTCAGGATAATTGTCTCAAAAAAAAGATATCTCTCACAGATCCAATCTGGACAAGTGAAAATTTGTCATTTGATATGACTGACAATTTACTATTCGTTGCTGGGATTTATGAAGAGCTCGGAACAAAATATTTAAAGCTGCAGTTTCATCATAGTTTATTAGATGGTTGGTCTGTCAGTAAAGTGATAGAAAAAATCTCCGCTTTATACAATAAACAAGCTGTTAACCCAGCTCTTGAATACAGTATATGCGATCATCCTGCGTGCCTCCCTTCAAATAAAAAGTTTATAGAAACCTATGTTCCCTTTCTTAAGGACAGTCATGAAGATTTTTCATGCACTGGCAAGATCATTCGCATACAAGGGAAAGAGCTAGACAATATTATGGAATATGCCCGTTTAAATAAAGCAAGTTTGTTTTCCACCTTGATTTATAGAATAATTGATTCATTCAAGTTTCCTTATCATTTAGATAGCATAGATTTTGCTATACCATTTGCCGCCAGAACTGCTAGCAATTTGGAAAAAATAGGAATGTTTGTTGATACGCAGTTATTATCATTAGACAAAAAAAACATAGATGATATTTCACCATCTGCCGTTCAGAACTTATTATTAACATTATTAAAAACTCCAAAATCATTAAGCAATTATCATAACACCCCAAGAATAATGTTAAATTTTATTGACCTTGATGTTTTGAAGCTTAAATTAAATTGTGATGATGATGCATCGGTTCCTTGTACTATTTTGCCAGATTATTGCTTGTTTGATGTGCATATTGAATTTCGTAAAGCAAATCATTTTTTAGATGTAATGATCTTTCATAAAAAAGGTATTTTAGATATAAGTCAGGATGAATTCTATAGCGGTATAAATAAAAGTATAATGATAAAGGGGCGCTAAAATGAAAATAGCTATAGTTGGTTACTCTGCAGAAACTGGAGCAGCAAAAAACGCTGATGAAATTTGGCAGTTAATCATTGACAACCAATCCACTATTCAAGAAATACCTCAATTTAAAAACAGAAGGCCTTTTGGGTCATATATAGAATCGGCCAAAAAATTCGACAATGATTTTTTTGGTTATTCATATAATGAGGCGCTACATATAGATCCGCAACACAGACTGTTATTAAAGCATGTCGTTAAAGCATTAGAAATGTCTGGCGAGGCAAACATCAAGGCCAGCAACAATATAGGCGTTTTTGCTACATGTGGTATAAACGTTTATTTGCTTAATAATATTCTTTCTAATATCAATTTTGCAGATTTGGAGGAAAATCCATTTTCCATGACTGGAAATTCCTCAGATTTTTTGGCAACACGAATTGCATATAAAATGAACTGCCAAGGGCCAGCCGTAAATGTTCAAACTGGATGTTCTGGCTCTCTTGTAGCACTACATTTAGCACGACAATCCTTAGTTGCTAATGAGTGTGATGTAGCAATTGTTGGAGGTGTACACTTAACAGATTATGATATGCATGGATATCCCCATCAAGAAGGGGGAGTTTTATCTAATTCTGGTCAATGTAATGCTTTTGACGCTAATGCAGAAGGGACGGTTTTTTCGTCAGGTGTAGGTGTAGTAGTGTTGAAAACATTAGAACAAGCTGAAAAAGATAACAACACCATATATGCATGTATTGATGCATCGTTTATAAACAACGACGGATCCAGAAAAATTGGCTTCACGGCACCTAGTGTTCAAGGACAGGCTGATGTTCTGAGTAAGCTTTACATAAAAAATGGAATTGATATAGATAGCATCAGCTATCTGGAAACTCATGGTACAGCCACTAAATTAGGTGATGCAATAGAACTCAAAGCGATAAATGAAGCTTTCTCAAAATTTGGAAAATATCCTTACAACTGTAAAATAGGCGCTATAAAAAACAATATTGGGCATACAGATGTAGCAGCGGGAATGCTTGGAATCATTAAGCTTATTTTGGCTTTTCAACATAGTATTAGGCCTGGATTATTAGGGTTCAAAGAAAAAAATAAAAATTTAGATGATAGCCAGAGATCTCTTATATTCAGTAGCGAACATGATGAATGGCCTGGAAAGAAAGTGGCGGCTATTAGTGCATTTGGTATAGGTGGCACAAATGCTCATGTTGTGTTATCAGAATATGTTGATTATAAGCTGGATCACTCGGCTACATCTAGCTTTCCACTTCTTTTATCAGCAAAAACAAAAAAATCTTTAGACAGTCTTGCTAAGGAATTTAATAAATATAACTTCAGGGATTTATCGATTCCATTAAGTATTGCGGTAGGCAGAAAAAGTTACAATCATCGATTGATAAAATTTTTGGATGGAAGAATAAGTGAAAATCATACTCATGAAGTGCCAGATATTTTTTTTATGTTTCCTGGTCAAGGCTGTCAATATGTAGGAATGGCTAAAGAATTATATGAACAATTAGATGGTTATGCAGAAGAAATAGATGTTTTAGATTTATTATTTCAAAAACAAGGTCTTTGTTCTATAAAAGAATTGATTTTTAGCGGCAAATACGATCTTTCCAGGACATTATATACCCAACCAACGTTATTTTGTATTGAATATGCACTTGCTAAGTGCTTAATGAAACTAGGCATTAAGCCAAGTGCTTTATTCGGACATAGCTTAGGCGAATATGTTTGTTATGTGATTTCTGGTATTTTAAGTCTTAATGATGCGGTAGCAATTCTCTATAAAAGAGCAGTACTGTTAGACGGTTTGCGTGATGGTATGATGATATCTGTTAACTGTGATATAAAGCAAATACAAGAGCTTATATACTATAATAATTGCGATATTGCTGCTTTTAATTCTCAGAATCTTATAACACTCTCAGGCAAGAGGAGTGATATTGAAAAAATTAAAATTGAGCTAGATAAGCTATCTATATTTTATAAAGATTTAAACACTTCTGGAGCTTTTCATTCCAGATACATTGAAGAAATAGCTAGTGAATTTTTAGGATTTTGTCAGGGTTTTACTTTTGAAAAAGGAATTTTGCCAATTATTAGCAATATTACTGGCAAAGAAATTTTCGAAATAGATGCACACTATCTTTCTCGGCACCTTACTAGACCAGTGAACTTTGTTGAGATGGTTCACACCATTAGATCAAAATCTGGAAATGCTGCTTTAATCGAGATTGGCCCCGGAAAAACCTTTGGCACTTTATTGAAAATGAATAACCAACCTGAATACTTAAAGGCTTTTCAATCTATGAGGGGAGCGCATGAAAAAGAGGCTATTAATTACTTGCCAATGTCTCTATTATTATGTGATTTATGGCTTTGTGGCATTGATGTAGATTTTTCTTCTTATGCCAAACCTTGGAATTATCGCAAGAAAGCTCTACCTACTTATGTATTTGATGAAAAAGACTGTTACCTTGCACCAAAAGTGGAACAATTATCTAAAGGCAATAAAAACCCTATTAATAAGTGGCTTTATAGAAAGGCTTTAGTTTCAATAACAAATAATATAAATTCATATATTTATGATGTCAGAGAAAGAATTAATATAAAATCCATACAAAATTATATAAACCATCAAATTCAGCATTTAATTGTAGATATTACATGCGATATATCTCTTGAAGACTATAAGAACACTGTAGAGTTTTTTCAAAAACAGACTTTTTTATTTAAAAATTTGAAATTAGTAGATTTTGTTACACATAGATCTTGTGATGGCTATCTGTGGAGTTTATTTAAATCTTTTGCTTTATGCTTACCTCAAGAATTATCCTATTTAAATGTGAGATTTATTGACTCAGTATCAAATAATGACCTCATAATTAACAAAATTATCGATAGCAATTTGCCGTATCGTTACATCAAAATATTAGATGGCATACCATACTATCAAACTTATACAGATGAAAATCCACAGGGTGATAAAAAGCAATATAATAATGTTTTGATAATAGGTGGAGCTGGCCGTATGGGGCAATTTTATTCTCATGCTCTTGATCGCAATACTTCCGGTAAAATAATCGTTGGCTCCCGGAGTGGAACATTCTCTGCCAATGATTCAAAGTTTATCTCCTGCCCATTAGATATAACTAACTATAATAGTCTTTCACATGCCTTTATAGATATAGAAAAAAAATACGGCACCATTGATTTGATAATTCACGCAGCAGGAGTGCAGCAAGAAGAACATGTAAGGCGCACAGGTGATATTGATAGTAAATACATAGCTAAGGTTCTTGAACCAAAAATTAAAGGATTGCAAAATCTTAAGCTGTTAAGTGATGCCATAAAAACAAAGCCAGAAGTGACAATTGTTTCTTCAATTTCAAGTATCATTGGTGGAATAGATCTTTTGGTTTATACGGCATCACATACTTTTGTTGATGAATTTGCTACAGCTCAAGGATGGAACGTCCATAATTGGGATGCTTTGAGGGTCAATGAAATTATCGAACATAATGTAGGTGTTACACTTAGTAATATATCTATCACAGATCAAGAAGGCAAAGAATTATCAGAGTATTTGTTAAATAAAAACGGTAATACTGTAATTTCTACAATTGACCTAAAAACAAGAGTTGATAACTGGTCTTCTTATCAAGAAGAGCAAATTGAAGAAAATATCGCAACTAATAAAAATACTGTTGATAGACCAAACTTAAGATCAGTTTATATACCTCCTTCAACATCTTCAGAAATTTTATTGCATAAAATTTGGACCAATTTCTTAGACTACAGCAAAATAGGTATTGATGATAATTTTTTTGAATTAGGGGGAGATTCATTGCAAGCCCTACAGCTTGTAAGAATTATTTCCAGAGAAACAGGGTGGCTTATCAAAACCGTTGATCTATTTGAACTTCCTAACATCAGGGCGTTGAGCATGAAATATGGAGACTCACCATCAGAAACTGAAGAAAATACGGCCCAAGAGTTAAATGCTAGATTATTAAACAAAAAGAAGTTTTTAGAAAATATCAAAAACAGGAAAAAGTTATGAGTGAATCATCTTCCAAAATAGCAATTGTTGGTTTTTCAGGTCAATTCCCGAATTCCCAAAATGTTGAGGCTTTATGGAGCAATATTTTTTCTGATAAAGATTGTTTAACTGAATATACGCGGGATCAAATTAATAAATATCACCAAGATTTAGGATTGGTAGATTTTAAGAATTATAGATTTGTTGTTGGTGAACCGCAAGGAATGAAAGAATTTGATGCCGCTTTTTTTGGAATCAATCCACAAGAAGCAACATTCATGGACCCACAGCACAGAAAATTTCTTGAAATTAGTTATCAAGCACTAGAACATGCAGGATATAATCCTCTCCAAATGAGAGAACAAGTAGGAGTTTTTGCGAGTCAGGGCGTTAATACCTACTTATTATCTAACATAATTGACTCTGGACTATGGGATGAGCGTTATCAAGAAACGGCCATTTATGGCTGCGGATATGATTACCTAGCTACACGTGTTTCCTACATGTTAAATTTAACAGGTCCAAGCTATACAGTGCAATCTGGTTGTTCTGGTTCTTTATTAGCTGTTCACTTAGCTGTTCAATCATTATTATCTTATGAATGTGACGCTGCTCTGGCTGGTGGCGTTTCCATTTTGACCCCAACCGATGCCGGATACCTCTATAAAGAAAACGGCATCTTATCTGAGTCTGGTCGTTGCAAACCATTTGATGACAATGCAGATGGTACTATTTTTACTAATGGATATGGTGCGGTTGTTTTAAAACGATTAGATGATGCCATTGCAGATGGTGATAAAATTTATGCCACCATAATTAGTTCTTCAATTAATAATGATGGGAATAAAAAAATGAGCTATGCCGCTCCAAGTGCTACTGGTCAAAAGTCAGCCATTCGGTCTGCACTTTTATTTTCTGGTATTTGTCCATCTACCATTGGTTATATTGAGTGCCATGGAACAGGAACCAAGATTGGTGATCCTATAGAGGTAGAAGCATTATCCTCGGTTTATTTAAATGAATCTCAAGGTAATGCAATTAATACTGTTTTAGGGTCTGTAAAATCAAATATCGGTCATCTTAATAGCGCCGCAGGGATTGCTGGATTATTGAAAGTAGTGGGGTCGCTTGTCCATCATAAAAAGCCTGGAACTATTCATTTTAAAAAATTAAATAAGCAACTTGAAGGTATGCCGTTTAGGGTTCTAACAAAAACAGAAGAATGGAAGGCTTCAAAAGAACCGCGAAGGGCTGCTTTAAGTTCATTTGGTGTAGGAGGCACAAATGTGCATTTAATCCTTGAGGAATATAAAGAGCCTCAAAATAATGACAATACAAAAAATGTAGAGTTTTTATTTTTATTATCAGCCAAAACACACAAAAGTTTAGTAAATGCAATTGAGAAATGGAAATATTTTCTTAATAATCAAAAAGAGCTTAATTTGGCAGCAATTTTCTATACATTAGCCGTAGGCCGCCCAGCATTCGAGTACAGATACTGTATCAAGATCAAAAATAAACAAGAGTTATATGCGGCTTTAACACAGCCTGAAATTATCAAAGCTACTTTAACTAATGAACAATATAAAGCAAAAAAACATAACTTAGATGATATTAAAAAAGCGTTTTTAGAAGGTAAGGAAGTAGATTGGGAGGATTATTTTACTGAAAACAAAAGAACTGCTTTACCTGTTTATGAATTTGAGAAAGAACAGTATTGGTTAGATATTAACTTAGACCATAAAAGCTATATAAGTTTTCGAAACCATAAAAATCCTGATATGTCAAAATGGTTTTATACTTTAGAATATGTTGAAAGGGACAGAAAGGATACAGATAGAGATGAAAATCAATCAAAAATTATATGGGTCATTGAAAGTAAGGAAGATATTTCCTCTTATCTTAGAAGTAAAGAAAATCTATGCAAAGTTATCACGTTAAATATAAGTCAATTTAAAAACAAGGATGACTATTTAAGGTTATTACAAAGCTGTTTGCCACAACAATTACCAGATGGGATTGTTCATGCTGGCTTATTAAATGTATTCAATTTTGATGATGAGAATGCCATTAAATATGGTTTGTTTAATCTCATGCATCTTATTCAAGCTTTAAGTTCGTATAAATCCGATTTTAAAACCAAGATATCTATCATTACTAAAAACTTGACGAATATTACACCTAATGAACCAATAGAGCCTCTTAAAGCGACTATTTTTGGCATTTCGCGCACATTGAACAAAGAGTATGACCATGAATGCTGCGTTATTGACATCGATTCTGTTCATGTTAAAAATTACAAGCTTTCAAAGGATATAATTTATAGTGATGAAGAATTCATTGTTTATAGAGGATGGCAAAGATTTGTAGAATCTTATAGAAACGTCAGCTTAACGCCTAATTTAAACAATCTTGAACAAGGAACTTATATTATCACGGGAGGAATTGGCTATTTTGGCTTAGAAATCGCTCATTTAATTAGTAAAAATTGTCCTGGATCTAAGTTTGTTTTGATTAGTCGCTCAAGCCTGCCTAGCAAAGATGAGTGGGGTCAAATGATTCAAAAACTAGGAGATAACCATGGATTAACAAAGAAAATCCAAAAAATTAAGCTAATTGAAAAGAATCTTTGTAATGTCGTTATAGAGCAAGGTAATGTTGCAGACTATGAATTCATGAGCTTTATTTTTAAAAAGCACGCTACCAATAACGCTATAAAAGGAGTAGTTCATGCTGCAGGCGTTGTAGAGAGTAGCATACTAGATAGGAAAACAGAGGAGTCTTTTAATAGTTTATTTGATGCAAAAGTGTGGGGATCGATAAATATTGTAAAAATACTAGCAAATATTTCTCAGCCAAACTTTGTCATTTTGTGCTCTAGCATGAATTCAATGATAGGAGGATTAGGTCAGGCTGATAATACTGCATCTACCGCATTTGTAGATCATTTTGCAAGATATTGTCGAAGTCAAGGAATGGAAAATGTTTTTGCACTTAACTGGGGAGCTGTAAATCAGTCTAAGAAGAGAGAATTTGAATCTCTTCCAGAATTTCGAGGATTAAGTGAAGAGCATTTGAAAAACAGAATGACTGACGAAGAAACCAAGGCTGCTTTTTTAAAAATTTTATTGAGTGGCAGTAACTGGCCTAGAGTTGTTGTTTCAACTATTGACCTCAATACTGTATTGAAAGAATGGAATAACGTCTCAACAAAAAGATCCTTAACTAGAGAGGTACAAGTACCACTAAAAAAAAGGGACAGTATCGAAGTCATTAAAAATAATGATTTTATCTCTCCCGTAGATCTTTTCGAGGAAAAAATATCATATTATCTATCAGAAATACTAGGCATTGACAAGGTTTCAATGGATGATAACTTTTTTGATTTGGGGGGACATTCACTTTCTGCTATCAGGCTTAACGAAAAAATTAAAAAAGATTTTGGCATCAGTCTGCACGCCATGACCATATATGAATACCCTATAGTTAAAGAAATGGCCCAATTTATTAGAGAAAAAGTACAATCAAAACAATCTGTAAGTTAGAGAAATCATTATGTTTATTAATCAAATCATTGATATAGCAATCAATCAACCAAACAAAATTGCCGTTTCTTATGGTGATAAAAAAATTACTTATCATGAGCTTTATGCAAAAGCAAGTTGTGTTGTTACTTATCTTCGTGATAAGGGATTAACACCAGGAGATAAAGTGATTTTATATCATGAACGCAACATTGATCTTATCGTAAAAATCTTAGGTATTTTTCTGGCTGAGTGCATTTATATACCTGTAGATATAAAATTTCCAAAAGGACGATTGCAAGAGATACAAAAAGAAGTCGGGCAATCCTTAATTTTTGACGATCATACGAAAATTGCATACCAAGAAGAAATTCTCTATAAGTATAATCCTTTGCGCGACAATAACGAAACATCTTATATACTTTTTACTTCTGGCTCCACAGGTAAACCTAAAGGGGTATGCTTAACCCGGAAAAACCTATCATCATTTATTGAGTGGACGCAGGATTTTTTTGATTCAGAGAGTTTAAGTAAGACATTGTTTTCAACTTCAATTTCTTTCGATCTTTCTTTATTTGAAATTTTTGCCCCACTCGTTGCTGGTGGAGAAATTGTTTTAGTTGAAAATGCGCTTTCATTACTAGATGATGATGTGCAAGTAACTTTGATCAACACAGTACCATCTGCGCTCAAAACCTTGATTGACGGCGCAAGAATACCGCAAGGTACAAAAATTATTAATGTAGCAGGCGAGGCTTTAAGGCAATCACTTGTTGATTTAGCTTATCAATCAAATATTGACAAAATTTATAATTTATATGGTCCTACAGAATGTACGACTTATGCTACAGTTTGGCATGCTACAAAAAATGATCAGCCCAATGATGTTCCCATTGGTTTTCCAATTTCTAATGCAAATGTTGTTATTACAGATGACAATTTAAATATACTTCAACAAGGAGAGAAAGGGGAGATATTAATAGGCGGAAGCTGCGTTGGACTTGGATATTTTAATAATAAAGAGCTGACAAGCCAAAAATTTGTTATATTAAATGGTGATCGTTTTTATAAAACAGGAGATATTGGATTTTTTAATGAAGATTCTTGCCTTATTTATTGTGGCAGAAAAGATAATCAGATTAAACTTCGCGGTTTTCGTATAGAGCTTGAAGAAATTGAATCAAGGATATCACTAATCAAAGATGTTAAAAAAACAGCAGTGATATATTGCCCATCTAAAGAAAAAATTTATGCTTTTGTTGTTTGTGAGTTATCAGAAGAAACCATCAAATCTTTACTTTCAGATACTTTGCCTGATTACATGCTTCCAAATATTATAAAAATTGACAACTTACCCTTAAACAATAGCGGTAAGATTGATAGAAGTAAACTAAAGAAAATGGTTGATCATATAGACAGATCAGAGTCAAAATCAGGCCACGATAATGTGCTTGAAATTATCTCAAATATTTTGAAAATAGAGACTTCAAAGTTGGATCTTGATAAAAGCTTTTTTGAGCTTGGAGGGGATTCTTTACTCGCCACCCGTTTTTTATTCGAAGTTCAGAAAGCTTTCAACGTTAAGCTGATTTTTAGAGATATCATGTCATCTATTAATATTAGAGAGATTATTAATAAAATCACAGATCAAAAAAGAAGGCTCTATCCATGGGAAAATAAGTTTATAACATTTGAGGAAATAAACCCAAAAACAGGAACATACATTCTTGCTTATGCTTTCAAATACCAAAAAGGATTTTCTTTTATTCAATTAAAAGAAGCCTTCACAAAATTAGTCCACGCTTTTCCTATTCTTAAAACTCAATATATAAAAGTAGATTCAAAAATATTTGCAGTAGAACAAGATGCAGAAGTTGTCAAAGAAATAGAAGAAGAAAGTCAAGAAGCTCTCTCCAAATTTGCTTTTCAACCTTTTAATTTTTTTGAAAGCCCGCTCATAAGACTGGGGTTTGTAAATGAAACTATTGTTTTTGCATGTCACCACATTTTATTAGATGGCATTTCTATTACCAATATAATACAGTCCTTCATTAAGCTTTTATCAGGGAAAACAATTACCTCCCAAACAATTAAACTTTGGCAAACAGATGCCAATGAATTAAATTAT
The DNA here is from genome assembly GCF_002930195.1 of Holospora curviuscula. Taxonomy (GTDB): domain Bacteria; phylum Pseudomonadota; class Alphaproteobacteria; order Holosporales; family Holosporaceae; genus Holospora; species Holospora curviuscula. Next base: position 15,829 of record NZ_PHHC01000100.1, read on the forward strand.
TGGCTAAACCAAGACTATGGCAACCCTTTGGATTGGCCGGCAATACAAAAGAGGAATATAGAGTTTGATTTTCAGGGAAAAACGATTAATCGCCGCATAAAAAAAACAGAAAATATTAAAAATATAACTAAAAAATACCATACAAATATTTTTGGCTATTTGTTTACAATTTATTCAATAGTTTTAGCAAGATTTTGTCGGCAAAGTCAATTTAGCATAGGCATTCCATTTGCAAATAGATTAACAGCAGAAGAAATGAGTGCAATTGGTTCGTTTGTTAATACATTACCTGTGGCTGTTGAAGTTAATATTAAAAATGATTGCTTTTCAAGCCTACTACAAAGAAATAGCGATATAATTTGGGAAGGTGTTGCTAAACAAAGAGTTCTCTTTGAGGATATAGTTGCTCAGAAAAAAATTTCTGCGAACAAATCTCACCATCCAATTTTTCAAACAATTTGTGTTGCTTTACCTAGTTTTGAAAAGTTGGAAAGAGAATATGATATTAAGATATTAAATTTAGAATTTCCTTATTCTAAATTTGACTGTACCTTGCAGGTCACTGAGCATGAAGAGGAGATAGAAATTGGAATAGAGTATGCAACTTCTATTCTTACTAATGATCAGTCAGAGTTATTAATTGAGCTTATTGTGGAGCATTTAGAGCATTATGCACTTAATGATCAACAAGCTCTTTCAAAATATAAATATAAAAAATATGATATAGTTGACAAAGAAATGGTTTTTAACAGTAGCCATAATTTAGTTTCGCTTATAGAAAATATAACTGAAAATCATCCTCATAATATTGCTGTACAAGATAAAAAAGAGTCATTAACTTATTTTGAATTGAAACTGAGATCAGATGCACTGGCAAGCAAGATATATAATACAACGTCAGATGAATACGTAACAATTTGCATGGATCCCAGTTGCGAGTTAATCATATCAATTCTTGCTGTTCTTAAAGCAGGTAAGGCTTATATTCCTATTGATCCAATGGTTCCTGCTGATAGGTTAAATTATATCTTAAATAACTCAAAAACTAACTACATTGTTAGTGATAAAGATCTTATAAGCGACAAACAAATTATATCGACTCGAGACATCTTACCATGTAGTTACCTTGAAAATATCAATATTTCTGCTAATAACCCTGCATACATGATCTATACATCAGGAACAACAGGAGAGCCAAAAGGCGTTTCTATAACACATCATAATTTGATTAGGCTGTTTTTAGCAACTGAGAAACAATTTAATTTTAACCCAAATGATACTTGGTGTCTTTTCCATTCTTATGGTTTTGACTTTTCTGTTTGGGAAATATTCGGAGCATTACTGCATGGTGGTAAATTAGTTATTCCAGAACATAATATTACACGCTCCCCTAAGGACTTTTTTGCTTTTCTTGAAAAAAATAAAGTAACAGTTCTTTGTCAAACCCCAAGCGCCTTAAGATCTTTATTAACGACCTGGGCATCATGTCTTTCCAATCTACGGTTAATAATTACAGCAGGAGAAGCTCTAGAACCAGTTCTAATTAATAATTGGTTCGATAAACCAAACGCAATAAATACAAAATTAATTAATATGTATGGCATTACTGAAACAACAATCCACAATACTTTTTACGAAGTCAAGGGCAAAGAAAATTTCAGCGTGATTGGCAAACCTGTCGTTGATTTAGGGATGCTACTTGTTGATCAAAATCTTACTCCCGTACCGAAAGGTTTTAAAGGAGAAATATTAGTATTTGGTGATGGTGTCGCGCATGGATATTTTAAGAATAAACAACTTTCCCAAGAAAAGTTTATCAAATTGGCAGAGATACCCAGTGAGTTTTGTTATCGCTCTGGTGATCTAGCTTTACATAATGAGAAAAATGAATTTGTTTACTTGGGGCGAATTGATAGACAGGTTCAGTTAAGAGGTTATCGTATTGAGCTATCAGAGATAGAAGCCAAGGTATTTGAATATTGCCAACAACAATCTGTTGCTTGTTTAGAAATAATTAATGGCGAAAGCTATTTGCTCTTATTTATTAAGAGTGAAGGTGAAATTAAGGAAATAAGAAATGTTCTTATCCAAAAGTTACCGCCATACATGATTCCTAATAATATATATTATGTGAACGATTTTCCTTTAAATAGTAATGGCAAAATTGATATAAAGGCGTTAATGACGATGAAAGGAGAAAATAAAGAACAATCTGAGGTCATTTTAAATGATATTGAAAAAGAGATAAAAAATGTTTTTGAACAAGTGCTGTCTAGTAAAGTATCCAACATTGAACAAAACTTTTTTGAAATTGGGGCTCACTCTTTGGCGTTGGTACAAATTTGTGCAGAATTGCAAAAAATTGGTTATAAGATTGAGGTACTTGATTTATTTCAGTTTCCTACGATTAAAAGCTTATCTTCCTACTTGATGCAGTTTGATAATACACACAAAAGAGAGCAGAAATCATGAATCAAGAAATAGCTATAGTAGGGTTAGACTGCAATTTTCCTGCTGCAAAAAACCCTTTTGAGTATTGGGAATTATTGAAGTCTAAAACTTCTGGTATTAAATTAACAGAGGATTTTTACTTGCATAACCAAACTAACTTTGTCCCTTATAAAGGCATCATGAATGACCCCTTTTGTTTTGATGCAGAGTTTTTTGGAATATCTCCTGCTGATGCAATGATTATGGATCCACAACATCGTATCCTCATCCAGCTTGCTTATAGAGCTTTAAATGCCACGGGCCATAATTTTGAGAAAAACTCAAAAAAAACAGGGGTTTTTTCGAGTTGCGGTTTTCCTGAATACTTTCATAAATACCTGTTAAAGAACAAAGAAATCACTCACAAATATGAAAATCACTACCTCCAAGTAGCTAATGACAAAGATTTTCTAGCCACAAGAATAGCATACCACTTAAATTTAACTGGCCCAGCAGTTACAGTTCAATCTGGCTGTTCAAGTTCACTGTTAGCAGTTCATTTAGCTGTACAATCATTATCACTTTATGAAATTGATGTTGCTATAGCTGGTGGCGTTTCTATATCTTATCCTATAAATTCTGGTTATCATTATACTGAAGGCTCCATTCTTTCTCCTGATGGTAAAGTGCATGCCTTTGATAAAAAGGCTAATGGTACTGTACGTGGAGATGGTGCTGGAATTGTTGTATTAAAGCGTTTAGAAGACGCTCTTAATGATAATAACACAATATTTGCCATTATTTCGGCCTCCAAAACTAATAATGACGGAAAAAACAAAGTAGGTTTTACTGCCCCGAGTTATTTATCTCAGAAACAGTTATTAGATGAATGCTTAGAGGAATCTGGATTCAATGTTGATGATATTGATTTCATAGAAGGACATGGTACAGGCACAAAATTAGGCGATCCTATCGAAGTGCGTGCAATTTATGATGTTTACAAAAACAAAAAAGACATGTTAATTCTATCTTCAGTTAAACCTCATATCGGACATTTAGATGCTGCTTCTGGAATTGCAAGCTTAATAAAAACTGTTCTTTTTCTATACAATAAAACAATTCCTCACACTTTAAATTTTGAAGAAATCAATCCTTTAATTTTACCTTATCAAAAAATCATCAATATTTTAAACGATCCTTTATTATTAGAAAAAGATCAAATAGTATCTGGTGTAACTTCTTTAGGTATTGGTGGAACTAACGTACATGTGATATTGAGAAGCTACCCTGGTAATAACCCTAGCTGTTTACTCAGCCACTTAAGGGCATTAGATATATTTAAGAAAACAGTGTATGTCACAGATACGGTCGAAAATGTGAAGTTGTATGAAGAAAATAGTCCTAACAATAGTGTGAAAGAAATTGTCACAGAAGCGTGGAAAGAAATCTTAGGCTGCAAAGATGCAGACATCGATTTAAATTTTTTTGACATAGGTGGTACTTCATTCTTAGCAATACAATGTCTTAACTTGCTCAACAAACGCTTAAACAAAAAAATCAATTTAACAGATTTTTATGAATACCCTACGTTGCGTTTGTTTATTCAAAAAATTGAGGCCAAAGAATAACTCATATGAAGGATATTGATTATTATTTTAAAGATTCATCAAGTGAGAAGATTAGCCTTTTTTGCTTGCATCATGCAGGTGGGAACGCTGAGTTTTTCTTGCCTTGGAAACAACATTTGCCTCAGCATATACGATTGTGCCCTCTCCAATTACCTGGAAGGTCATTTTTAAGTCATATTCAACTCGAACCCAACTTTAATAATATTTCTAAACTTATTGCTCAAACAATTTCTAAACATTCTGAAAACTCTAATTTTATACTGTTTGGTCATAGTATGGGAGCTATGCTAGCTTTTCATGTTAGTCATCTGTTGACAAAGAAACCTCTTCTTTTGTGCCTTTCAGGCTTGGAAGCGCCTCTGTTTTGGAATACAAAAGCATTTTCCCAACGAGCATACAAATCGGATTTATTAAATTGGATGATTCAAAATTATTATCCTGATCTCTCTAATACAAATGAGCTTGCTGAAGCTTTGAATCCATTTGTTGAAACATTAAGAAATGATTTGCTACTATGTGCCAGTCATCAACTTAGCGAAATAAAAAAATTTGAAGGCAAGGTGCTAATATTTAACGCCCAAGACGACGAACTTATAGATCACTCTAAAACAGCAGAATGGATTAACTTTTGCCCCCAAGTGAATTTGATCAATTTTCAAAATGGAGGACATTTTTTTTTAAGAGTTCATACACATGAAATTATTCGATATATTTCAGAACAGAGTGGAAAGAATAAATAATAGCTACATAAATTGCCTATTACTCACTCTATATATTTCAGATTTAAGTTACAATGATTATAAAGTTCTAAGTGTTTTTTTAAACAATGAAGAATATTATAAATGTAAAAAATTTAGCAACCTAGAGCATTCAAAGAAATTTATTATTAGCAGGGTTTTTTTAAAATTTGCTTTAGCATCTATGTTGCAAAAAGACATTTCATCCATACACTTTAGCTATGGACCCAATGGAAAGCCTTATTTAAGTGATGGATCAGTGTTTTTTAATATATCTCACTCAAAAGATCTGTGCCTGATTGGAATATCGTTTACAAATGAAATAGGAGTCGATATTGAATTTATTGATGAAACCATTGATTATCTACCACTACTTAGTTTTTTTGCTTCTCAAGAAGAAATTGCATGGGTTTTAGAAAAAAATTCTATCAAAAGATTCTATAAAATCTGGACACTAAAAGAATCTATATTAAAATATACTGGACAAGGCATCTCAGATGCAGGCTTTCCCGAGTTATTTGTAAACAAAAAAACATTGTTATATCCAAATACAATTACTCACTCTTTTATAAAAGCAGAAAAATATGCTATTTCTTTGTGCACAGGGTCGTGTAGAACCACTTAATATTACACAAGGATAATCAACAAATTTTTCTATTAATCTTATCTCCAAGTACGCATCTATAATCTCTGCAGAGGGTGAAAACATGACCATACCACCTTAAGTATTGGAGTTGGTTAGGTTAGGGTAAACTGATCTCCGCCAGATTTTTGAGAAATAACTTTTCTCACGTCTTTTTGCTCTAGCTTAAGCAGTGCTTAAAACCCCAGTATCTGCGGGATTTCCAGCGTTTCTATCTAGCGTTACA
>NZ_PHHC01000007.1 GCF_002930195.1 Holospora curviuscula
GCCGGCGGTGATGGCACTGCTTACGGGACTGGAGGTGTGGGACGGCGCTCTAGAGATTTCGGAAGATCTCCAGGAAGGAAAAAATTCTGAGGCACTGGAAACCCTGGCCAAAACGGGAATTAAAGTCCTGCCCGGGATGAAGTTGGCCAAATCCCTGGTGAATGCCCGTGAAACCGCCAGTGCGTTGCAGGAAGCCTACCAGCAGGACGGCATGGCAGGGGCAGGATCTGTGTTGGCTCAGGAAATTCTAGGGCGCCAGGTGGGAAAAGCCTTGGGCAAAGGTCTGGAAAAAGCTGAGGGCTTCAAGCGCACCCACAGACACATGAAGGGACCTAAGCCAATAAAGCAGCCGGCGCAAGGGCTGGGTGGTCAAGGGGGGATGATGGATAAACCCGTGAGTGCCGCAGAACAAGCCGCCATTACCCAGTATTTTATCCACTACAGGAATGAAAAATTCGTGGTGGGAAGGTATGGGAACAAAGATTTTGAAAAAATAATGAAAGACCGCAATATAGAATTTAAATCTGTGATGGAAAAGCGTACCGCCCGTCATCACGTGGGGACCCATGTTAACAATCGGCGCTTTATTGCTTTTGATATCCATGAAGATGCCGGGGTCAGCATTATTATTCCAAAGGAATGGCACGGGTCCTGGGCTCATACGGCGAATCATTTGCAATTCGAAAATCTTCGTCAATCTCTGTTTTGGACTGTCCGAGATCTTCGAAATTGTGTCCATCGTATCCCAGATCCGATTTTACGAAAGGAGGTGCAACAAGATCTAAACGCCGCATTAATCCAGGCAGTGCGCTTAAATGAGCAATATTTTGCAGAACAAATGCAAAACAGAATTTTGAAACCTTAAGGAGGAAATCGTGAAAAATTATACCTGTCTACAAGATGTACTGAATGAAATCTGTAGAGCCAAAAATATGTATTTAGGAGAAGAACGTTGGCAAGAAAGTATCAAAAAATTTGCCACAAAAGAACGGCTATTATCAGCCCTAGCCTATTATTTTGAGATATGGGATAGGGAAGAGCGGGACCGAGATTTTGTCAATTTGGATGAGCTTTTGAGTCCTGAAGGGGAGAGGGCGTCCTGGTGCTTTTATTATCTT
>NZ_PHHC01000008.1 GCF_002930195.1 Holospora curviuscula
ACCTAACATTTGGGTTAAGCAATCAAGACGCCTATTGTCGATTTTGAAATATGGCTTTAAAATGCGCTTTAACTCGTTGACTGAAACCATGATGTATACCTCTTTTTCGATAATCGAGATTATACACTTTTTGTTTTTATTTCACCGAGTTACTGTCAATGCAAACTAACTAACCAATTAGTTTTGTCCGGTACAGAGATAATGGTTATAGAGAATAGTGCATCAATTGAACAAGATGTAGAACGTCGTATCTGTTTAGCGTGAGCTCACTGTTTCTCAATGGGATTAAAATCAGGAAAATAAAGAGGTAGGTAAAGTATACCAGCATCTTTAATCCATTTTTTACCGAGCTTTACCTTGATGGAACGCAGCATTATTTAGGACAACACCACGGTTTTCTAGAATATGGGTGAGTATTATTTCCTTTACCCAACAAGTCAATCCCTCTCCAGAAGTCGTAAGCACTCCAATGGCCCTTAAAAGCCCATCAAAGCGCCTATAGCATTTGTTCTACTTTGGGTTCCTCAATCCTGTTTTCCGTCACAACGCTGGGCTTTTACACAACATCCGTGCGTTTTTGACATAGCATGGGCAACTCCACGTTCATCAACTTTGCTGGTTAATTCATCACGCTTTTGGTATACTATAGATCTTTTTTTCTGGATATGCCGTTGGATAATTTAAGATTTTTTTATAGCCAATCCCAAGACGTCTCAGGGTTTTCAAAATGCCAACAGCGCTAACTCCAAAGCGCTCTGCTCGCTTTGGCTGACAAGCATCAGGGGATCCATCGTGATATCGTGTTCTAAACAGTCCATGTCAATTATTGTGACTGGCGTATAACGCAGTCAGAGCCTAGATTTATGGATGAGCGATCCCCCTTAACAAGCGCATAAAAGAGCGATCCTCACCCTATTTTCGAAAGCTGCTACAGCCATTTCTTACGCTTTAGACAATCTTGGATAATGATTGAGCCAAGCCAAGGTTCGTTCAACGACCCATCTTTTGGCGAACACCGCCCATTCTGGGGTTCTGAAATTTCAATTGTCTTGTTAAGAAGATTTTCCATAA
>NZ_PHHC01000101.1 GCF_002930195.1 Holospora curviuscula
TAGTCTTCGTTAATGCCATGAAGCGGATCGTCTACTTTATCAAGCCTTGTATACCAGCTATCTGTATCGAATACACCTACTTGCATCTAAATCATCATGGTTTTGATGGCGTATAGACCGATCAGATTCGCTTCTGGTAACACGCATCGATCCGCTTGTTGGCAAAAAAAATTGCTGGTGGGTTAATAGAAGGTGCTCAAGAAACGAATAATCAATATTTTCTTATAGCCAAAAGCGTCTCAACAACCCTAAAACTATTTTTATTTTTTGAACATACGCTCACTAACAAAAGTAAAATCAAGCATAAATTTTTGTTATGATAAAGCTATTCTTGTCTGAGAATTAAGTATTTTTAGAATAAAAAAGGGTTGAATTGCTTGTCAGAAAATCTTTAGCTAACTTTTTTTCTCATCAACCTGAATTCATGGCGATAAATATGCTTAGCGTTCCCTAATCATCACACAATTCTCCAGAGGAAACCACTACTAAAGCTGCCCGTAAAACCCTACGATGTAGCGTATAGCCTTCTTGTAAAACCCGAACAATTACTCCTTTTTCATGTTCTGAATCGGGAACTTCTTTTATTGCTTGGTGAAATTCCGGGTTAAAGGCTTGATGCAAAGGATTTACCCTGATAATACCAAATTTTTCAAAAATGTTTTGTAATAGGGAGTATGTTAATTGAATTCCTTTATAAAATGCTGAACTTTCTTCAGACTCCTGTCCAGTTAACGCGCACTGCAGACTGTCTGCTACCGCCAACAATTCCTTAGAAAAAGCGCTAATGGCAAACTGTTCTTTGTCTTTACTGGCGGCTTCGATTCGACGACAACGATTCTCTGTCTCTGCTATAAGGAGCAGCCGTTCTTTTTCTAAGTGGTGAATTTTTTCTTCTAAAGTACTGACCTTCTTCTCTGTACACGTTTCGCACTCTTCGTGAGATGTTCCGTCGTGTTCAGTATGAATGTCAGCCACCTCTTTTTCTAAATCTTTGTGCATTTTTACTCCTTTATAAATTGGGTCATTTTTTCTATTATAGGGATAATTTTTTGATAGTCCATATAAAAAGGACCAATAGCACCAATGGCACCTTGTGCATCTTTACAAGAAAAAGATGTAAATACCAAGTTAAATCCTTCAAAGGAAAATCGATCGCTTTCTCTTCCAAATAGAACATAAAAATCATCTCTTTTTCCCTGTAATTGAGATAAAATTCCCACCAACGCTTCTTCTCCTTCAAGCCACTTCAAGAGCGCTTGAAACGTCGCAAGAGTTGTAGTACCTGATAAAGCATCAATGAGCTGCGATTGTCCTCGAATTAATATATGATGAGACGCAGATTGTTTCAGCGTAACACTAGCTTCTAAATTTTCTAAACATTCCGAAAGATATTCGGGACTATTATGATGAAGAACGTGCTGACGAACAGCACTTAAAGACTGGTCTGTCACAATATGAGGATTCAAATAATGATGATAAGAAGCCAAATGTTCTGGAGTAACACGTTTAGGTAATCTAATAGCATAAGGGGAAACAATCTCATTTTCAAAAATTAGCACTCCTACTGCATGTTCTGGTGCAACATAAACAAAATCTAAGTATTTTAGGCGCGGTAAACGCACAGACTGCATAAAGAAAAATCCCGCACATCTACATAAGGAAGCAATGGTTTGAATTACACTATCAGGACTAAAGTGATTACGCCAAGATTTAAATGCTAATTGCAATGCATCTTCTGTAGCCTCAGAAAGATAATTAATCTTACGTAACCTTTGGATGTAAAGCGTCAAAGCATGAGAGGTTGGAACACGTCCTGAAGAACAGTGGTCCGAAGTTAATAATCCCTCCTTTTCTAGCTTTGCCATGATAGCACGCACTGTGGCAGAAGATTTCGCAAACTTAAGATGTTCCGCTACTCGCTTAGAGCTTACGGGACTGCGCACTTCTAAATAAATATCAATAACGTGCCACAACATTTCCAAATCTTTCTGGCTTGAGAGGGCCACTTTCTTTGGTATACTTGATATCCACACTTTTTGATTTTAACAGATAATATCCAAAAGAACAAGAATGAAGCTAAAAAATTCTAGAAATGTTTCACTAAAATGAGCCATAACAAGGTTTCGCATGAAACCAGTCCTCTGCTTTCATAAATACGACCCTAGATAAGGTGTTGCAATCTAAACAATTCGCTCTTTGTGATTGACGCGGATTTCGGTCTTAAAAAAGTGACGTTCTTTTATCAAAATAAAACAGTGTTTACGCTTTCTGGGGACGCTCAACAGGCTGATTTTTGGCATGGATAATCATTACTTTTATAGTCTGTTTTAGAAGATACGTTACCTTTGTGACGGGCTTTCACTCCGGTCTATAGGGGCTGACGTTACTGAATAATTTGGTACGCGGAAACCATTTGATTTCAAACATAAAGCTCACCAATTCCTAGCTATAGTAAATCACTTTGAATTAGTTGCGCAATTATGGCTAGGATAAAAAGAAAAATGTCCACAAGTCCATACGGTAACCATTTTAAAAAAAAGTAATACGTTTCCTAAGCGAAAGAAAGCCTCAGCAGTGTTTGAGGTTCCCAGAAATACAGTAAGTAGATGGCGTAAGCAATATAAGAAAGAAGGAAAGTACGATGCTAGAGAACGTTTAAAATGTAACCGTAGGCTGGACTATGCCAAAGGTAGAATTTTTGTCAAAAATCATGAAAAGGATAAATTGAAGGAGATTAGGATTGAGTGTGCTATAAACAAAAGATATGCCGCAGTAATATTAAACCTTTTTCTTTGGAGAAGAAGAGGAGGAAAAGTAAGATGGATATCTAGAAGTCATAAAAGATACTCCCAAACAAAGTTTTGTATAGTATTGATGAAAGTGATGTTGATTTGGCGAGTTACAAAGAGAAGAGATAAAGCAGAAAAAAGGGAAGAACTTTTATGTAAAAGACGTGATAACTATTATAAAAAACTATAGTAATCTGGCTTAGTGAATAATTAATCTATAGCAACCATAACGAGTTTTGCAATACGAATTTTTTAATTATTGGTGAAAACACTGTTAAAGCAAAGCGCTAAAGTGTTTGGCTAATTAAATTATGGATCATGCTTCATTTCAGAACTCTCAGAAGACAAAAAATGATGAAATCTATTAGTTTAGAGGTAAATTTTTTATCCCTAATATTCACTAGATTTAAATTCTATAGAGAAATTCTGGGCTAATATAAAATGATGGACTAAGGATAAAATTACAGAATGCGCTTAATGATACGAGACTATAATTCGCTTCTTTTTTTCCCACCGAATACGATATAATTTAACTATACTACGTAAAGTGTAGAAGACTTAGCGATAAAAAAAGCCTTATTATGTTTCTAAGCATATACCACCATTCGCCCCCCCAAAAAAACATTTTTTTCAAAATGTAAAGCCAAAATCAGTACATCCGGTAGCACTTATAAACTAGATCTTTAAGACAGAATTTTGATGCTTCTGAGCCCATTTTGGTCTCTGAGATAGTTTTTGAAAAGTGAAAAAGTATCGAAAGAAGCGGTAGAAATCCTCATTGTTGACGCAACGGAGCAATCCGTAAAAAACGTCCAAAGTTTTATTACTCCGGAAAAAAACGCTTCACCGTGCTACTAGCACTACGTATCTCAAGCCAGGATCGTATTATGTATTTGACCTCGGAGTCATCCAGGATTTTACTGTTTTTAAACATGAAAAACGTTCCCCAAAAGACGACCCAGACTATCAAGGGATTAGAAATACCCATCAAAACGCTGATTTCTTTACAAAGCCTAAAAAATAACCCCATGAACTGGCAAGAAAAAGCGTTTAATACAGCACTTTTTTACTTTCGAGTCGGGGTAAAATCCAGTTTTGGGAACATAAAATCATCTAAAACTATATCAATCGCTAGCGTAACACAATCATGCGTTATAGTCTGAAATTCAACATCATCGCGGCTATCGTGAACCTCAAACATTGCTTCCCACAGTCTCTCTTGGAAAAGGGAACATTGTGTTCCATTGTTTTTTAGTAAAAATCTGTTCATAATAGGGGCAGTTTAGGTATACTTTATTTGTAATGTCCGCTTCTTATCCTGTTTTACTTCCTAAAACTCAGTTTCCTATGAAGGGAGATCTTGGTGTTAGGGAGCCTATAACCGTTGCGTGGTGGAAAACCATTAATCTTTATGCTCTTCTTCGTGAGCTTAGAAATGGAAAACCTTTGAAGGTGTTGGCGGACGGACCTCCTTATGCTAACGGTCCTATTCATCTAGGACATGCATTAAATAAAATTTTAAAAGACATGGTGAATCGATTTAATGTTTTGCACGGCTTTGATATAGATTTTGTTCCTGGCTGGGATTGCCATGGTCTTCCCATTGAAGCGCAAATTGAAAAGCAGTACCTGAAAAAAGGGATCAAGAAACGAGAAATTTCTGGAGAAGAACTTCGAACCCAGTGCCGGGAGTTTGCGGAACATTGGATTCAAGACCAATCCTCGGCCTTTCAAAGATTAGGGGTGATGGGACAATTTGATACACCCTACTGCACCATGGAGAAAACATTTGAAGCCTCTGTGATTCAGGCACTTTTTGAATTATTTGAAAAAGATTATATTTATCAAGGTACGCGGCCTGTGTTGTGGTCTTGTGCAGAGCAAACCGCTTTAGCAGAGGCAGAAGTAGAATATCAGAATATTACATCTCTTGCGTTATATGTTAAGTTTCCTGTTCATCCCCGTATACTGAGCACTTATTTTCAAGGTTTTTCCGCCGTTTCTGTCATAATTTGGACTACAACGCCTTGGTCTATTCCAGGAAATCGAGGAATTTGCTATCATCCAGAGCTTAGTTATGTATGTATTCGGGTGGAAGATGGGAATTCGTTAGCATGGGAAAAAGGAGAAGGCGTGTTGGTAGCGCAAGATCGCCTTAGTGCTATCCAACAAGAGTTAGGAGTCACTCAATACAGTATTATCTCTACGATACCGGAAGCAATGCTCCGAAATATCGTATGTCTTCATCCTTTGTATGCCTTGGGGTACACTTTTGATGTACCCTTGTTACCTGGTACTCACGTAACCTGCGATATTGGAACAGGCTTTGTTCACACCGCTCCTAGTCACGGTCCCGAAGATTTTGTTGTGGGCCTTAAATATAAACTAGAAATTCCAGAAACTATTTTGCCAGACGGAAAATTTGCATCTCATGTTCCCCGTTTTTTCGGTGTAGACATGTGGAAGGCAAACATTAAAGAAGCTTTGGAGGAAACTGGCATGTTGGTGTCAGCGCAATCTTATCTTCATAGCTATCCTCATTCTTGGCGTTCTAAAACACCGTTATGTTATCGCACTACACCTCAGTGGTTTATTCGTTTGGATACGGAAGATCCAGAGTGCTCCTTGCGTGCGCACGCCTTAAGTGCTATTGAAGCAGGAATGGTTTCTTGGCATCCAAGATCTTCGGCCCATCGATTATCCAATATGCTCCGTCATCGGCCGGATTGGTGTATTTCTAGGCAACGTGCCTGGGGGATTCCTCTTATGTTCTTTCTTCATAAGGAGACTGGGGTTTGTTTGAAAGATTCTTTGATCTTTCAAGCCCTATGTGAACGGGTTCAACGGGAAGGCGTAGATTTTTGGTTTACCGATGCACCTTTTCAGATGTTTCCTGAACTTTCTCCCCAAATGTGGACCAAAGTGGAGGACATTATGGATGTATGGTTGGAATCTGGATTGACCCATAGAGCAGTTTTGAAGTCTCGTAGTGAAAATGCCCAACAACTATGGCCTGCTTGGACGTATTTCGAGGGGTCTGATCAGCACCGAGGATGGTTTCAATCTTCTTTACTGACTGGTGTGGCGTTGGAAGGTCGTCCTCCGTTTCAAAGTGTGCTTACTCACGGATTTTTGTTAGACGCAAAAGGAGAAAAACAATCTAAATCTCAAGGAAATGGCATTGATCCTGTGGAATTTTCAAAAGAGCATGGCGCAGATTTACTGCGTTTGTGGGTTGCTCACGAAGATTATGAAAAAGACATTCGCGTAGGAGAGGAAGTATTTGCTCGAGTCAAAGACATGTATAAAAAATGTCGCAATACTTTGAGGTTTATGTTGGGTGCTCTTCACGATCTTTCTGCGGAAGAGTTGCTCCCTGTACATGAGCTAGATTTTTTAAGTCGTCGGGTACTCCATACGATGCATCAAGTGCATGAGTTATTATTACATTCCCTTTCTCTAGACCAAGTAACGAACCCAACCTTTCAAGGACGTTGTTTAAATATTCAATCTTTTTTACGCCATCTTGTTCATTTTTGTACAGATCTTTCTGTCCTTTATTTTGATATTAAAAAAGATACATTGTACTGCGATGCACCACAAGCTTTAGCACGAAAACAGGTGCGTACTACGTTGGTGTATTGTTTCATGTTTATATGCAAACATCTGGCGCCTATTCTTTCGTTTACCGCGGAAGAAGCGTTTACCATCTTTGGGAAAGAAATATTAAGACTGGAAACTTTGATTCATACTCCCCAATGGAAACGAGATATTGTATCTCCTCATGCGAACAAGGTTTGGCAATGGCTGCACCAAAATGCTTTGGTGCAAGAACGGGCTTATTGGTCTGTTCACCTTCAAGACGTATTCACGCCACCTTCCTGTTTTGGAGCGTGGGAGGGAGCATCTTGTAATGCACATGTTTTAACGATTCGGAGAGAGGTAACAGAAGCGTTAGAGGTATTACGAAAAAATAAGCAGATAAAAAGTAGTCTTGAAGCCGGTGTGTGTATCGGATTAACGGTGGAAGATGGAAGAATTGCTGAGCCTTATGCCCATCTTTATGAAAATATTTTTCTGGAATTGTGCTTGGTGTCAAATGTTAAAATTCTTTGGGATCAGGAATATTTTTCAGTGAAAGTAGAAGTCTTGGCTTGGAATAAATGTCCTAGGTGTTGGAAATTATATCAAGATATTCAAAAAGATGCGTTGTGTGCACGCTGTGAAACAGTGTTGGCTTCTTTGAATTAATTTTTATGTCACGATTCGTAAAAATTTCAGTCTGCTTTTTTTAACAACTCAGATCTTACGGATGCGTGTATAGGATTCGGACTAAAAATTAAAGTGTTTTGGAGTAGGTACTCAGTGTGGGGCACCAAAAAATTCTAAAGTTTCAGTCAACGTTCTAAAGAAGAGTGTAGATTTTGGTGCCACTGTTTCTGAAACACAGCTCAGATTACTTAGGGTTTTTTAGTGTTATTCTTAGTGTCGGAAACTTCTTTCATATTCTGGACAAAATTTTTATATAATTTGCTTTTTGGAGCTATGGTTTTGGGTGGACTAGACAGAGGATCAATAGTGGCCTTTGTGCTGTCTAAAGATGATGTTTTACTTTTGGACTTTGGGTCTCCTTCTGTTTTTGTTTGTGCTTTTTTCTCAGTTCCTAGCCCTAGTCCCAGATGAGCTATTGCTTTTTGTGATTGCTCCATTTGTTCCGGAGATATCCCATATGCCTGCATAAAGGCTTCGTTCGGTTCGTGTTTGTGATAGGAATGAGGGTTATCCTGACCTTCGGCAAAGCAGGCGGTACTCAGAATTCCTAAAAAAAGTGGAATATGTTTTTTATACATTTTTTTTATTTTTATTTTTTTACACATTAATAGTATCATTTATTATTTAATTATTTATTTAATTTTTATTATAAATTTTAAGATGAACAGTTTTCTTTTCTGTCTAGTTTTAAGAAGTACACTCTAAACGTATAAAGTAACTCATAAGACGTTTCTAGAGACGATGAGTGTGAAGAGGGGGCACTTTTCTTGAAAATTTCCTAACCTTGTTTTGTGTGCAATACTTTGGTAGAATGTCGTATTGAAGGGCCTAAAAAGAAGTGCATTTTTTAGAATGGATTTTAAAAAAAATAAAAAAAGTATTGTACTGTGGGTGATCCTAGGATTGTTGATCATTTCAGTCTTTAATTTATATCGAAAAAACTTGGGAACCGCTCCTGTGGTGGTAGATTATTCGGAATTTATTGAGCGGGTCCAAGAAGGGAAAGTGCAAGACGCGGCACTCCAGGGCGAGGTATTAGAAGCAATTTATAAAAATGGGGAGCGCGTGCAAATTTTTCTTCCTAGAATTATTCAACTTCAAAACCTTCCTTTAACTTTATTTAAAGATAAAGGTGTACGCTTTCGATTTGTTCCATTGGAAGTATCTTTTTTTAACTTCTATACGTTGCTCCAGATTGCGCTTCCTTTTTTAACAGTGGGGTTAATTTGGTTTTTGTACTATCGTAAAGCTCAAGGTGGCGGGGGACGTTCTTTAGGATTTGGGCAATCAAAAGCAAACTTTATAGATCCCAGTCAGCACCATATCACTTTTGCCGATGTGGAAGGGGCAGAGAGCGCAAAAGAAGATCTTCAGGAAGTCGTAGATTTTTTAAAAAGTCCAGAAAAATTTGAACTTTTGGGAGGGAAAATTCCTAAAGGTGTTCTTTTGGTAGGACCTCCAGGGACAGGAAAAACATTATTAGCCAAAGCGGTGGCAGGGGAAGCAGGCGTCCCCTTCGTATTCATCTCTGGTTCAGATTTTGTAGAAATGTTTGTGGGCGTTGGTGCTAGCCGTGTAAGGGATCTGTTTCGTCAAGCAAAAGAGCAAAAACCTTGTATTATTTTTATTGATGAGATTGATGCAGTGGGAAGGGCACGGGGAGGTCATGCTGGTGGAGGTCACGATGAACGCGATCAGACTTTGAACCAGTTACTGGTGGAAATGGATGGGTTTAATGAGCGTGAAGGCATCATTGTTTTGGCTGCCACCAATCGTGTGGATGTGTTAGATAAAGCGTTAATTCGAGCCGGGCGTTTTGATCGACAAATTATGGTTCCTCTGCCAGATTTAAAGGGAAGAGAAGGAATTTTGCGTGTGCATACGCGAAAAGTTCTCTTGTCTCCCGAAGTTTCTTTGTTACAGGTGGCGCGAGGGACTATTGGGTTTTCTGGAGCAGATTTAGCAAATTTAGTCAATGAAGCGGCATTACGTGCTGCAAAGTTAAACAAGAGCTCCGTAGATAAAGAAGATTTTGAGGCAGGACGTGACAAGATTCTTATGGGTCCAGAGCGTAAACATATGATTATGACAGAATCGGATCGTCGTCTTACTGCTTTTCATGAAGCGGGGCATGCTTTGGTAGCTGCCTATTCTTCTCACTCAGATCCCATTCACAAGGCGACTATTGTTCCAAGAGGAATGGCTTTGGGATTAGTGATGCGTTTGCCAGAAACAGATAAAGTTTCTGTGACGAGAGCTTCATTATTGGCAGATTTGGACGTGGCGCTGGCAGGACGGGTTGCGGAAGAAATGATGTTTGGAGAGGAAGGAATTACTACTGGCGCATCCAGTGATTTTAGATTTGCTACAAATTTAGCAAGAAAAATGGTCACCCATTGGGGAATGAGTAAAAAAGTAGGGTACTTGTTTTATGGAGAACAAGATGAGTATTGGGGTGGATTAACTGCTCATATTTCAGATCGAGAAGTTAACCAAATTGATGAAGAAATTCGCAATCTCTTGAAAGCCGCCCATCAACGTACTTTAGACTTATTAACTCGTTATAAAGATCAGCTAATTTTACTGGCAGAAACTTTGCTTACCTATGAAACACTCTCTGGGGAAGAAATCGATGAATTGCTGGAAACTGGGGTGCTTAAACGACCAATCCCCGAGGTAGAGGAAGAAAAAAAAGAAGCAGTAGACTTAAAAAACGGATCTGAGCCGGGTGTCTTAGTGGAAGATTTTTCTGTGGAAAATAAAGAGTCTGGTACCCCTGAAACACCTTCTATCTTTCCAATGGTTTTTCAATTATTAAAATCTTATTGGAGAATGGTATTAAAACATGGAGGAGTCTTGGGCGTGTAGCATTTTTCCTTAAAGGGCAAGCAGAGAAAGACAAAAGAGAATCTTTCACTTGATAAATAATCAAAGACATTGATGAAATAATCCGATGTACATTGAGAAGTGAGGCATATAGAGACAAGATCTTAAAGGATAAAGTTTAAAAAAAATTTCTGAAGTGTAAAGTAGTTTTGCTCCGAATTACAGTTTTCTTCAGTTATTAGTTATAATTTGCTAGAGTTATACGAGCATATCTAACTAATATTCTGCACTGAAATGAAGATAATAAAGAGAAAAACAACGAATTAGAGTGTGTACAGAATGTGATAGGCTTTATTTTTGAGGCAATTGGTGCTAAGCTAACGCTATTAATCGTTTAACTCGATTGAGTTGTGGTAAATATTGCGGAAGATCTAGTGTTTTTATACTATTTTAAAACCTTAATCTGCTGTTGTAACTGGATTATTTAATTAGATAGTGCGCTATGAACATAAAAATAGATTTTCTCGGTAAGTTTAAAACAAAAAAAGTTTTGGGGATTAAGAAATAGGTTAGTTTAGTTTTTATCATAACAATTTTTAAATGGAGCAGAATTGGTTTTTAAGATTGAATTTAATATTTTTCCTTTTTCTTTTTTTCTTGTAGTGTTAGTTTAGAATTTTAAAGATTTTGAGTGGGAAAACCGATGTTTAACTTTTTAACCGTACTTGTGCAAGTGCTCGGTTACATTTGTTTTTGAGGACATTTTTTCCTTTTCTTAAAAAATAGTTTTATAATTGAGGTTGTATGGTGTTATGCTCGATACTCATGGCTTATCTAATCTAAACTAACTTTTGAATCTCCAAAAAAGTGGACCCAATTCTTTATAAAGGATGAAATCATAAACCAATTCCGTGACGTTTTAGACACATGCACACTTTCAATAGCCAAAAATTTTGGTAATTTTTCTCTTTAGTGTATTCCGTTTTTCTTGCCCCAAGTATCAGAGGTTCGTTTTAGACCCAAGAATCATCAATGCCAAAGAGACTATCCACATAAAATTGTGTCCTATAAATTGGGTAGTAAAGTAATAAAAGTTACGCCCTAATCTTTTCTAGCGGCCCAAAATCTTCTTTTCTCACAAAGGATAAGCTGCCTATCCTATTTTCTGTACCTGTTCCAGTGTCACATCAAATAATCTCAAAAGTGCTTGGAGGTTTTTTAATGTTTGTATACTTTATTCTCATAAAAAATTACGTTCAGAGTGTTCCCATACTTTTCGCACCTTTTCACCTAACGTTCACTCTTTTATCTTAAATTTGATCTTTACGCAAACTGTTGATTATAGTTTAGGAGATAATAAGAATGAAGTGATTCAAGCGATTTAACAGATCATGAATGGGAGTTAATTAAGGATCATTTTGAATAAGGCAAGTATAGTAATGGAAGTAAGCACCAAAAAAAAGCCTGTTAATAGAGTATTTTATGTAATAAAGCGCAGCTTCTAATGGGGAATACTTTCAACATACTCGAATATACATTCATTTTATCGAAGAGGTAGAATCAAAGAAATACGGAAAAAAGTATTACGAAATTGCTGTAGAAGCTTCCGAAAATAGGGTGATGATCACTTATTCTATGCTTTTGTTAAAGCGGATAGCTAAGGCGTGTTCACATTTAAGTTTACTTTAGAATTATGAGTGATGTAGTAAAATGAACGAAGGAAAGAAAAGCGTGTGCAAGTGTGTTATATCTGGGGTGCAAAGCGCCTGAAATGGGTTAATTTCTTGAACATTGGCTCGACTAGAGTGCGTTCTTTATAAAGATCTGCGTCAAATTCTCTGGGGTTTTTTCGCATGGAGCGTGGGGGGATGACGGCTTTATTGCTGCCAGTATAATGTGCCAGTATAATGAACAATGTCATCGGCATCGTAGCCTTTATCCGCCAATAGCGTTTTAAAGTCAAAATTCTCTATTAAATCAAGAGCTTTGGTATAGTCAGAGCACTGAACAGGCGATAGAATGAATTTGATGGGGGTGCCTAAAGTATCCCATACAGCGTGGATCTTCGTGTTAAAACTGCCTTCTGAGTGCTCCAGTGCTTGTTCTTGTGTACCATTACTGTATTTTTTTCTGGCGCCCGCGGCGTGTGGATAGAAGAAAATCATTGTGGAATCAAGCATAATCTTATTCCGTATCAGCATCTGCTGCAAAGGTAAGGAAGATCATTTTCTACACACTGGCTTTGGACCATCTTATCAACCGTTTGTGAACACTCCACTATTTCTCGTAAGATTCTGGCAAGGTACGCCACACTTGCACCCTTGCGGGAAGTCCACATCACGATATTTATAAATTTTCGATTATCGCGTTACCAGAACCTCCTGAATCCCCTTTTTTTCCAGGCAATCTTATCTCCTGTTGTAACTAGATACCTTAATTTTATAACACTACTTAATGATAAATGTCGATATAATCTGTAAATACAGGCTCTTAAATGTTTCAACAATTCAAGAAGGTGAGTTGGATGACGGTTCTAAAAAATTGGAAAAAAAGTCTTTAGCAAAAAGTACTGGAGTAATATACCTTAATTTTTTAGCTTTTCTGATATATTCAGAGGCGTTTTTCCTGGATACAGCTTATGTATAGTAAACATATAGCACTAAGTGCGGAAAAAATCCGGTTACAGTTTCATATCATTGAGCGAATTCTGTAAGTCTATCCTTGATTAATTGTTTTATGTGAGTTTAAAACTTTTCTATACGATTTAGATCTAGTGAATAAAGATGTAAAAAAAAGTATTTTTCAGACCACAGATTGGATACATGATCTACAATCTAGCCAGGTTTAGATGTTTGATCCCAGAGAGTTATGGTATATATTATGAAGATAATAATGCATGGAGAAAAAGCTTATGGGACAAGTATTACACGCAAATGCCAGAACAACGGAGGCAATCCGTAGAGAGATCCGTGATAGTAAAGAGAGCATAGGAAAAGCGGCTAAAAGATTTAATGTTAACCCAAAAACAATCCTCAAGTGGAGAAAAA
>NZ_PHHC01000102.1 GCF_002930195.1 Holospora curviuscula
TAGTCTTCGTTAATGCCATGAAGCGGATCGTCTACTTTATCAAGCCTTGTATACCAGCTATCTGTATCGAATACACCTACTTGCATCTAAATCATCATGGTTTTGATGGCGTATAGACCGATCAGATTCGCTTCTGGTAACACGCATCGATCCGCTTGTTGGCAAAAAAAATTGCTGGTGGGTTAATAGAAGGTGCTCTTAAATCACTTCGATAAAGTATTCTTTTTTTGTCCTATCAATATCTTTTAATTCATTTATTTAAAATTTTGAAGACAGAGTTTGATAATAAGAAACTGTCTCAATAAATTTTTCCTAGGATCAGAGAGAGGGCGCTGGTAGAAATGAAGTGTTCAGAATATACTACATTATTGTTGAAAATCTTTTACAAATTGTCTCGCTCAATCCATCCAAGCTAATTTCAAGCTAATGTCTTTTCCTCAATGCAACGTTAAAGTAGAAGTAAGATCTGCGCTGTAATTTTGATTGAGCATTTGACGCAACGTTTGTTCTTATGCTAAGCAACCTCGTCAAAAATCTCAGTTCAGCCTACACTGTCTTCACGCTCTTCTGCTGCCTTAACCTAAAACACAGCGCCGCCTTCCCATCGTGAATACACGATTAATGCACAAGAATAGGCTCACGCTAAACAGATAAGACGTCCTACACATTATTCAATTGACGAGGCATTTTTTATAACCGTTCTATAGTTAGTTTTCTGTATATTGATGAAAGTGGTGTTGATATGGCGAGTTACAAAGAGAAGAGATGGAGCAGAAAAAGGGAAGAACTTTTAGGTAAAAGACGTGATAACTATTACAAAAAAACTATAGTATAGCTGGCTTAGTGAATAATTAATCTATATTTTTAATTATTGGGAAAACCAGTGTTCAATCAAAGCACTAAAATGTTTGGCTAATTTAGATTATGGATCATGCTTCATTTCATAACTTTCAAAAGACAAAAAAATTGATGAAATCTATTGGTTGAAAGGCAAATTTTTTACCACCATACTCACTAGATCTAAATCCTATAGAGAAATTCTGTGCTACTATGAAACAATCCATTAACTGTGCCCTTACTGAATGTACTAAACGGTATAAGGCCTGAGTTGAATTCTTCAAAATTTTATCTTCAAGCTAAACTTTTATAGCGTCGTACTTTTTTTCTTTCTTATATCGATTACGCCATATACGTATTGTATTTCTCAAACAGCGCTGATAGTTTCTTACGATACCGTAGTTTTGCCTCTAATTCAAAGTGATTGGCTATATAGAAACAAAAAACTCATTCGGCATTTTTGATGATTTTCATAATAAGATAGCTAAGAAAGAATTTCAATACAACTTTTGCTTTAGGAAAGATTACGATTCAAAAAGAGAAATTAGTATGAGATGTTCGTGTCTACATTAATACTCTAGAGCAAAAGTTTTTCCTACTTATGATGCCGTAATTTATGGAAAAAATGATGGCAAAAAGAAGTAAGATTGTGAAATTAATAGCACAAAACGATGGGTTGATAACAATGCTCAATGAATTATAGAAAATAAAGAACTCTTATGCACAATGAGCGAGTAATAAAGAATTAATGGTCCTCAGAGGCACTTTTCCAGCTACCAAGTAATACAATTATTTTGAAGTGTTCCATTGTAGCGCCCCTGGCTTTTCTCTTAGCCGCTTAAAGTATGGCATTAAATCCTTCCAGAATAGTATTTTTGATAAGGTTTTTCTTTCAGGACATTCCAGCGTTTTTATCTTCTTGGCTGCCTTGGTGCGTGATGTTAAGCGTTGGGTACAAAGCCCTAAATACCATTGATCCAGAAAGTCATTCGATTCCTCAAAGGTAGTTTTTATAAATTTCTTGGAAGCGTTCTCTGATATTCAAAGCTTCCATTGATTTTAGATTCATTGTACTGAAACGAGCGCTTTTAGCGTTCTAATGTACTGTCAAGTACTAGATTTTTTTAGAAAGCAACGCTAGGCCCTTGATAAAGACTGGGCACCTATCACAGCTTACTTGTTTAATATCATAGCTCTTTTCTCCCTGAACTTCGAGAGCATGACCAAATTCGGCAACTGTTTAGCTACCCTTACCTTTGATGATATTCCGATAATTCTGTAAATGTAGGGTGTTCTCAAGAACCTCACTAAAATCATTCTTATCCCACCATTATCGAGCTTTGTTCACGCGAACTTTGAGTAAAAATAGAAGTTATATTCACAGAATTTCAGGCGACACCAGGATGGTAGGCTTTGCAATAGACTATCTCATCAGGATCTTGGTTTTCAGATTCAACGTTTCATCTTCGTTGAAACGTGGCGTATATATCAAGTCTTTTCGGTTTAAGGAAGCAGTGAACATTTGTTCTAATGGCATGATCCCCCTCTTGATACGGTGTTTCGTTTGCAATTTAACAGCTCTAATTTTAAATCCGGATTATTCTACATTGCCTACTCATTACTTATGAGAGTCGTAATTTTCTTCTCTGTTATGTCCCACAACACTTTCTGAAGCGTCCTTTTTTCTTTTCTTTAGGTAATTTACTACATCGGTCAGTTTTTATACTGTGATGTAGTTTTTCCTAAAGTTACTCCTTAAACACTAGGTTGATTGATAAAAATTTTGTTACTATTACTGAAAAAGATCATAAAATTATGGGTATATTTACCGATACACCCACGGTGGCGCAATAGTAAATAATTTAAATAATAAGTTTTTTAATTTCTAAAACTGCTTCCTGTTTTGTAATAAAAGATTTATGCTCTCTTTCTTCTCGGAGCACGCCTAAAATTGTCTCCCCCGCAATGGTGCGTTGATGAGGAGTTGCTAATATTTCAACGTGAGGTTTTGGTAAGTAGAGGTCTACCCGACTTCCAAAACAAATGATCCCATATTTTTCTCCTTTTTGTGCTAACTGTTCAGGGTGTGCATCACACACAATGCGCCGTGCAAGCCACCCTGCAATTTGAACGCACGCTACTTGAAATCCCTGGGCCACTTGAATAACCACCCCACAACGCTCATTTTCTAAAGAAGCTCCATCTTTAAACGCTTCTAAGAATTTTCCTGGAGAATAGGATACTTGAAGCACCCTACCCTCTACAGGAAAACGATTTACGTGTACATCCCATAAATTTAGAAAAATGCTTATGCGTGTCCAAGGACCAGGACCTAAGTCTAGCTCTGCAGGCGCTAAGCAATCTACAATGTCTAAAATTAAGCCATCTGCTGGGCTGACAATTAGATCTGACTTAGTGGGAGTGCATCGGTCAGGATCGCGAAAAAACAACGCTACTCCTAGAGTTATTCCTGAGCAAAACAAAGCTAATTTTGTGTGTACCAGAAAAAACAATGCAGAAATGCAAAACCCAATCCCAATAAAAATCCATCCTCTTGGATCAATTCTTCCTGCAAACATCACATTCCATAGTCTTGTATCAAACATAGTTATACCTACCTCCTTAGTTTTCCATACTTTTTAGCGCCCTACACCCCACGTGTAGGAAAATATTAGACGATTTTTTAAAGCTTAGCATATGTCGTCTGAGGTTTTCAAAATACGACCCCTTAGAACAATTGTTTACCTTTACATTCTTATATTCCTAGATCTTTTTCATATGTATTCCTGCTGAAATGCACAGCCTAAATAGAACTATTAACAGTATTTTGATATCGCTTCTCTTTTGTGCTTTAGATACCAGAATTCTTTTAGCCTATTTTCCTTGCAATTTCAATATAGCTCAAAACGTCTTTACGAAGTCTCTCAATTGCATCTTGTGCTAAAATTCTTATACTTTTTTAAGTATCGGCTATGTAGTTTTTGAGAAGGTATTTCTCCAGATAAAAAGTGAATTAAAAAAAGCTTTCTCTATTTTTTAATAGTATTACTCAATTTGTATGATAGAAAAACATTAAGTTTTTTTTTAAATTTTTGAGCTGTTTATTTTAGAAAAGTTTTCTAGGCAGTACGATCTTAATAAAAAATTTATTTATTTTTACTGTGTGATTAAACGAATATTATATCGTGAAATTACCTCCTTAACTTTCCTTGGGTATCAATATAACGCACAACTTCTTTATGAAGAATCTCGACTACTTCTTCTGCCAAACTTAATACCGCATGTCTACGTTCTTTTAAGGTGTAATGCGATGGAATGGTTACCGAAACTTTGGAATGGATACTGTGAGAAGTGCGGGATGATAAAGGATTTTTTCCTATAAATATACGTACGTCCAATATTCCAACGTAAGTATTTTCTTCTTCAGAAGAAATTGCGCTCTGTAGTTCACGCAAAGGAGCCAATTTTGCTTCTACAATCTCCACATTAAGAGGTATTCCAGAACCAGAACATACAAATGCACTCTTTGTCCATTGTCGCACAAGATCAACAATGTTAATGTCTAACACTGTGGCAGAAGAGCACATCAAACTTTCCTGTTCTACTACTTGAATTTTTTCCAAGTCCACTATTACAGGAGGGCTCGATAAATAGTTTGCGTGAGATACTACTGCAGGACCTGAGCTACATCCCCACAATAATACTCCGCTTAAAACAATGATTGCAAAAAAAACTAACAAAAAAATTTCTCAACTAGTCTGCTAGATGTGTTTATAGCATACTAATTTTTACGGGGCAAGCAAAGAGGTATTTCACTCAACAATGCTCCTTTTGACTTTTTACGCTTTCTCGAGATAAAGTTTTAGGAATTAAGATGAAAGAAGGATTGAGCTATGAAGAATCGGGTAGACGTTTTGGAATGGGTTAGCCAGCACAATGGACATGGACTGTGTAGAACACGCTATCACGATGGATCCTGATGCCTATCAGCCAGCGTGAGTGGAGCGTTTTTAGGTTAGGGCTGTTGGCATTGTGAAAGCCTTTAGAGGTCTTAGGGTTTGCTATAAAAAAACCTTAAATTATTCGAAATCAGATCTTGAAAAAAGATCTGTATTGTGCCAAAAACGTGATTCGTTAAACAGGAAAGGAAAATAGAGTGCTTCCATTGATGAACGTGGATTTGCGCATGATATACCCAAAGCAGCCTAAACAGAGCATAATAAGAGTAAGAAAGAATTAATAGATAGAACATATTCAGTAGATTGTAGAAAAGAAGTATTGAAAATAAACGCTAAAGCAGAACTTTCATAGAGTGAAGTTTCGGATAAATTTGGGACATCGAGAGCAGTGATATTCAGATGGAGCAAGAAGTGACAGCCTCAAAGCACCAGGAATCAGCCTTGAAAAAACCTGAGCAAAGACAGTTTAAGAAATAGACCTCTTGAGAAACTAGATTAAATTTAAAGTTTGATGTAAACGCTCTATAGAAGGATCTGTCATGAAGTAGGAAACCATGAAAAATATAGAAGACGAAAAATTTCGTCGTTTAACAGGCGTTAAAAGATCACCTTTTGAAAAGATGCTTGATATTTTCAGAGAAGCCGAAGGCCTTAAGAAAGCGAAAGGCGGTGGAAAGAACACGCTTATTTTAGAGGATGGCCTTCTTATGGCTCTTGAGTAC
>NZ_PHHC01000103.1 GCF_002930195.1 Holospora curviuscula
GAGTTCTTGATATGTATTCAACGAAGACAAAGCCTGTATTGGCCATGAGAATACGGCTGAAAACTTAGATATACTGCCTAAATAAGCACTTTTAGTATGAGTGAACCTGAAAAAAAGCCGAAAACCACCCATTAAATCACTGACGGGCAAAAATGCTATGTCTTTCAAACACCTCGCTAACTCTGTCAAGATAAATTCTTCCTGTGTAAGTCCTGGAGGGTTCCTCTTGCTCCAGCGGTTATCAACTATTATATTTTTAGGTCTACTTTCTATCGCGCTCCAGTGTGTAAGATCAAAACAACACCATAGATGTCTTGAACACTCATCTTCAAACCTTCTAAACATTCTGGTAAATACAATTTCTCGCACTCTTCATAGGGTGTCTGAACTAATTTTAGTTCTAGATAGGCTTTTGTTCATATAAACCTTATAAACAGGCATAATATATCCTTAATCTCGTCTACCTCATGGTTAGACTATTTGATAATCTAATAAATTTTTTTTATGGAGATTGACGTAATTCAGATCTTATGTCATCTTGATATGAGGTTATGCTGTACTTGTGAGTGTTTTGAGTACACCTTATTCTTTTACTCCAAAAAATTACGTTTCCTCAAGTATTTCTCAGGACGACACTGCTCCCACCTCAAAGGCAGGATATTTAAAATCATTGGAAGCACTTCAAGTGCCTGTACCGCCTTTTTTTGTGATTTCTTACAAGCGTCCATTGACTTTTGAAGCACTGCAAGAAGAGATCGCTATATTAGAGAAAAAATCTGGTAAATTATGGAATGATGTAACTTCAGGACAGGATGGATTGTTTGTCTCTGTACGTTCAAGTTTTAAAGTTTCTATGCCCGGCATGCTAGATTCTTTACTGAATGTAGGACTGAGCTTTAATCATGCGCGCCTTGTAAATCAGGATTATTTGTGGCGAAGTTACGTAAAATTAATTCGTAATTATGCGTACTTGGTAGAAAAAATTGATGCCCAAACATTTCCAGAGTTACCGAAAGAAGCCACCCTTGAGGATGCACTTAAGGCTGAAACGATATTTCAAGAAAAAACGGGGTACGCATTTCCTCAAAATGCTAATGAACAACTGATTCAAGCGATGAATATGGTGCACAAAAGTTGGGATAATCCTCGGGCCCAAGCGTATCGATTGCATGAAAATATTGGCTCCACTTCTGGAGTAGACGTAATTGTCCAGACTATGGTTTTTGGAAACCTTAACTCCAAAAGTGGTACAGGC
This sequence comes from Holospora curviuscula, assembly GCF_002930195.1. Taxonomy (GTDB): domain Bacteria; phylum Pseudomonadota; class Alphaproteobacteria; order Holosporales; family Holosporaceae; genus Holospora; species Holospora curviuscula. The sequence continues at coordinate 1,256 of NZ_PHHC01000103.1, forward strand.
ATCTTATTTACACGTAACCCATCTACTGGGGAAAAAGAAATATTTGGAGAGTATTCTCGCCAGGTTCAAGGAGAAGAAATTGTATCTGGAAGCCTCACTCCTAGTCCCCTTCAAGTGCTAGAGCAGGATTTACCGTGCGCTTATAAAATATTGCGAGATATTGCTTTACAGTTAGAGTACGCTTTTTTGGATATGCAAGATATTGAGTTTACTATAGAGAATGGAAAATTATGGATTTTACAAACTCGATCTGGAAAACGTACAAAAACGGCAGAATTGCGTATTCTCATTCAGTACGTTGAGGAGGGAATTTTAACCATGGAAGACGCGTTACGCCGTCTTTCTTTGCAAGGTCTGGAACAGGTGTATCATCCCTACTTAGAACATTCAAACGGATTGGAGTACTTAGGAAAAGGATTGGGAGCATCTCCTGGGGCAGTATCAGGGATTCTTGCTACCCGTCAAGACACCGCTATTGCTTTCATAAAAAGTGGTAAGCGTGTTATTTTTGCTGCCCAAGAAACGCATTGTGATGATGTAGCTTCTATTTTAGGTGCCGCAGGGGTTATTACTGCCACGGGAGGCATGACTTGTCATGGCGCAGTAGTAACACGCGGATTAGGCAAGCCGTGTGTTACATCGCTTTCAGGACTTAAAGTTCACCAAGATTCAGTGGAAATATCGGGTCAACGTATTTCTGAAGGTACTGCTCTCACCATAGATGGTACGGCAGGTACTGTTTGGAAGGGGGAAGGGATATTAAAGGTACCAGAGCAATGTGAAGCACTGCAGAAATTTTTATGTTTTTCTCACCGTACCAGCGCTCTAGAGGTATATGTCAATGCAGATACGCCAGAGGATTGGAAAGCTGCTTCTGCATTCAATCCTAAGGGAGTAGGGTTGTGTCGTAGCGAACACATGTTTTTTCAGAGCACCCATCTTTCTTGGTTTCAAGGGTGGGTATTGGGAATTCAGGAAGCCCTATGTATTTCCCATATTCGTCATCTTCAAGAGGAAGATTATACACGTTTACTGAGACAAGTACAAGGAAAGTGCTTTACGGTGCGTTTATTAGATCCACCACTGCATGAATTTTTACCCCATACTGCTGAAGCAGAGCGAGTACTGGCTCAAAAATTGAATGTTTCTGTGGAAACAATAAATACACGTACCGCGGCATTAAAAGAAAATAATCCCATGTTGGGACAAAGAGGATGTCGCCTTGGAATAGTGCGGCCAGAGCTTTATGATCTTCAGGTTCAGGCGTTGTTTAAAGCTGCAGTACAGGTTCACCAAGAAGGAATTCCCGTGGATCTAAGAATTATGGTGCCTTTTGTGATGATTCCTAAAGAGTTTATCATCCTTAAACAACGCATCACTCAGTGGGGACTTCAGTATAATTTAGAAAAATCATCTTGGATGGTGGGGGTAATGATTGAAATTCCCAGCGCTGCACTGCAAGCATGTGATTTAGCGCAGGAAGCAGATTTTATATGTTTTGGAACCAACGATTTAACCCAAATGGTTCTAGGCGTCTCAAGAGATGATACAGCACCTATGATACAAGAGTATCAATCCTTAAAGATGCTTTCTGTAGATCCATTTCAAACTATTCACCAAGCTTCTGTAGGAAAACTAATCTCTTTGGCTTGTGAAGCTATTTTAAAGATAAACCCTCACATTCCCTTATCTGTCTGCGGAGAACACGGTGGGGATCCAGAGAGCATGCGATTTTTTCATACGCTTGGAATTCAAGCTGTATCATGTTCTGCTTATCGTATAGCAAAAGCTTACCTCGCGGGTGCCCAGATTATGTTAGAAAAAAAAGCATACTCCCTAGATACTTCTTCTCTCCAAAGTCTTTATATTGCGTAAAACGGATTCTTTTGGGAGCCATAGTATTTTGGCGAAAAGGGAGTAAACCTTTTTAAGCTAATACTTTATGAAGGCGCGGGTCCCCCTGGTCCTCCAGGAGAAGGGCCCTCCCCTCCTCCTGGAGGTGTGCCCGGACCATTAGGTGCGGATCCAAGCCCTTCTCCTCCCTTAGAAAAGTTTTTACAAATATCCGTAAATACCCCTTCTATAGCATCCATTCGCTGGTCAAGACCGGCGTTCCCTCCGCCACCTTTTGCAGGCGGTCCAAATAAGTCATCTGCTTGTGGTGGAGGAACTGCAGGAGCCCCTCCTGGAGCTCCTGCAGGCCCACCCGGTGGAGGCGCTAAAGGTGCGCCTGGAGCAGGTGGAGCCGCAAAACCAAAATCAAAAGCAAGGAGTGTAAAAAGAAGTGAAAAAATTTTTTTCTGCATCGTTTTCAGCTGTTAGGTTTTGAATATATCATACTGTATACACATTAAAATTTTATTAAAAAGACGTTTTTTATTTTATAAAATAATACTATCATTTCCAGAGAGTAATAGACTATATATTTTTTATTTAGATCATATATATTAATCATGAAAGACAAAGAGATCTATTTAGGCGTATTTTAGGAGGCTGAATCTATTGGCTTTTAAATGTTACAAACAATACACCTCACGTAACCAGATCACTATTCCGATAACATTTTTAGAGTAAATATATTTTGAATTAGGTACAAAACGTGGTATTAGAGTGTGTCGATATTTATAATTAAGTGTTGTAAAATTAAGGTATTTAGTTACAAGAGAAGATAATATTCCAAAGAATATCAGACGACCAATGGGAAGAAATAAAAGAAAGGTTGTCTGGGAAAGAAAGAGATTCAGGACGTACTGGTAAACGATAACTGGAAATTTATCAATGCCGTGATGTGGATTGCCCGAAAGGTGCGCCGTAGCGTCCCTTGCCAGAATCTTACGGGGAAATGCTCGAGGGTTCATTAACGGTTGATAAGATGATCCAAAGTCAGTGTGTGGAAAGTGATTTTCAATACCCTTGCAGTAGATGCTGATACGGAATGAATCATGAGGGATTCCACAATGATTTGCGCCCATCAACACGCCGCGGGCGTCAGAAAAAAAATAGAGTCAATGGTCACAAAACCAAAACCTGAGGGGCTCAGCAGGCGGTTTTAGTACGAAGATCCACGCTGTTAGGCACCCCCATCAGATTCATTCTATCGCCTGGTGAGTGCTCTGATTATACAAAAGCTCTTGATTTAATGGAGAATTTTGACTTTAAAACGCTATTGGCGGATAAAGGCTATGATGTCGATAACACTGTCCATTATACTGGCATCAATAAAGCCGTCACCCCCCCCACAATCCATGAGGAAAATCTAGTCGAGCCAATGTTCAACACGTTAACCCATTTCAGGCGCATTACACCCAGATATGATAAATTTACACAGACTTTTCTTTCCTTCATTTTGCTACATCACTCATAATACTAAAGTAAACTCAAATGTCGACAATCCTTAATTGTTTGATCCCAGGGAGTTATGGTATATATTATGAAGATAATAATGCATGGAGAAAAAGCTTATGGGACAAGTATTACACGCAAATGCCAGAACAACGGAGGCAATCCGTAGAGAGATCCGTGATAGTAAAGAGAGCATAGGAAAAGCGGCTAAAAGATTTAATGTTAACCCAAAAACAATCCTCAAGTGGAGAAAAAGAGAAGATACAGATACGAAAGACCTTCCCATGGGACCTAAAAAGATAAAATCTACAGTTCTATCAGAGACAGAAGAAGAGGCGATTGTGGCTTTCAGACCGCTTACACCATTGCCTCTTGATGATGTTTTGTATAGCTTACAAGAAACTATTCCACATTTAAGTCGATCAACCCTTCATCGTTGCTTAAAGCGTCATGACTGCTCTGTTTTGCCTAAAAAAGAAAGATCTACCTCTGCTGACAAAAAGAAATTTAAACACTATCCTATGGGTTACTTGCATATAGATATAGCAGAAGTAAGAACAGCTGAAGGTTAAGTTATATTTATACGTAGCAATAGATAGAACATCAAAATTTGCCTATGCAGAGCTCCATAAAAGCCAGACTAAGATGATTGCCGCAGAGTTTTTACGTAACCTTATTAAAGCTGTACCTTATAAAATACATAAGGTGCTCACAGATAATGGGATTCAATGTACCAATCATGATCATCATAAAAATGCTTTTACTCATATCGTTGAGCGTGTTTGCAATGAGCATCA
>NZ_PHHC01000104.1 GCF_002930195.1 Holospora curviuscula
AACTGAATCAACAAAGCCATCGCACCAAACGTATCATAACCAAAACCGGCAAAGAATATGGCGCGCAGTTATTCACAAAAGCTAACCTTCGCAGAACATTGATTAACCCGGTTTACAAAGGATTTGTCGCCCACAAAGAGGCTGTCTATGAGGGTGAGCACGACGGTATCTTAGAGCCTGAATTTTTTCATGAAGTGCAGCGCGTCTTTGAAAAATGCCCGCACATCAGAGGCAGAGAATCTTGGGCTAAAGATCAAGCGCTTTTAAAAAACCTCATTCGCTGCCAGGTCTGCGATGTATCCATGACACCCACCTACACCAAAAAGAAAGACAAGCGCTATCGATATTACGCCTGCAGCAATCATTTGCGGGGCAAAAGTTGTACCTCTCATCATAAAACCATTGCCTCTAATGAGGTTGAGCGCTTTGTGGTACAGCAAGTACGCGAACTCCTCAAATGCCCTGAAATCACCGCTAAAACCCTGAAATCTCTGGAGGGGCAAATCTCTACGGACGAAGCCTTTGCCATGCTCCAGCAAATCGATGTGATTTGGGATTCGCTTTTTCCGGTTGAGCAATATCGCATCATCTGCTTGCTGATCAAAGCAGTGCTTGTGCGAGAGGATGGTATTGATGTACGCATTCATACAGATGGGCTGCAGAGTTTATTGCTCCATGCCGGCATGGAGGCATGCCTATGAGCAAGGGGGAATTATCGGTATTCATGCCCATGCGCCTTAAAAAACGAGGCGGTAGAAAAATGGTGTTGGTACCGGAAGGCAAGGCCCAATTAGCGTCTCAGAATGCATCTATAGATACCACATTAGTAAAAGCCTTGGTACGTGCCCATCTATGGCAACGCCAGCTTAAATCTGGAAAATATCAAACCATGCAGGACCTATGCGATGCGAATAAAGTCACAGCAAAATATGTACAGCTAATCCTCAGGCTCAATTTTCTTGCTCCAAAACTCAAAGAAGCTATTCTTTTAGGACACCAACCTCGCCATATGAAACTCGCCGATCTTATGCAAAACATTCCAAGCCTCTGGCATGAACAGGGCGAATTATTTGGCTGCGAGGTGGTGTGATTTGTTTTGACTCCAAAATACTTTGTGCGTATAATGTTATTGTAGTCATTAATCTGGGATGTTCCAATGAAAAAAATCGTCGTCGTTTAAGTAAAGAAATTAGGTTGATTTGAGCGTCTCTTGAAAATAGAGGACGCTATTTTATTGCTTAATTTTTGAATTTTAAATGTCGAGGTTTTTTTATGACACATATTTTATTGCCAGCAATCTGGCTTATTGTTCTTATTGTGGGTCTTCCACAACTTTCTGAAACTGTTTATACGCCATCTTTGCCTGATATAGCGCATGCACTTAGAACAAGCGAAGCGATGGTAGAGTATACGCTGACGATCTACCTTTTTGGATTTGCTCTTGGAACTTTATTTTGGGGCAAAGTTTCTGATAAATTAGGTCGTAAGCCCTGTGTTATCGCGGGCTTACTAGTCTTTATTATCGGTTGTATTGGTTGCTATTTCTCAACTTCAATTGAAATGTTGATGATCAGTCGCGGAGTACAAGCGTTTGGCGGCAGTATAGGGAGCGTTCTTGGCCAAGCAATTTGCAGAGATGCATTCCATGGCCCCGCCCTTGGAAGAGTATATTCTGCGACCGGTAGCGCGCTTGCCTTATTTCCAGCGCTTGGACCTTTATTCGGAGGGCTGATCGCGGAAATATTTGGGTGGAGAAACATCTTCATATTCCTGAGCATGTTTGCGCTTATTGTAACGATCCTTGTGAGCGTAAAGTTGCCAGAAACACATCCACATGCTTCTCGAAAAAAGTTTTCTTTATGGAATATTGCGAAGCAACTTGTGCTAGACAAAAAAGTACTAGGCTTCGGCGTTATTGTCGCTGGATGTAATGGCATTCTCTTTAGTTATTTTGCGGAAGGGTCATTTTATCTCATCAAGGGTCTAGGCCTTTCGCCTAAGTCTTATGGTCTGAGCTTTACAGTTATTGCAGTCGCTACAATGCTTGGTGGAATCGTTTCTAAAAGATTACAGAATAAACATTCTTCTAAAGAAATAATGGGCTATGGACTTTTGATCATTGCTTTTGCCACAACAATCTTCAGTTGTGTGGCGACGATAAATCATAATTTATTTGCTTTGCCTTCTCATGTAATGATAGCGATTACTATTATTTCTCAAATGGGATGTGCTTTTGGAATATGTATGGCAACCAGCAATGCTCTTGCATTAGCACTTGCGGATTATAAACATGCAATTGGTACAGCATCCAGCTTGTTTGGATTTTTCTACTACTGCCTGATCTCGCTCTTTACATTATTTATGGGATTGCTACATGATGGAACATTGTTGCCAATGCCTCTTTATTTTCTTTCTCTAAGCTGCTTTATGATGATTGTAAATCGTATTTGCTTGAAGAGCTAATATGGAAAAGCCCTGAGGAGTTTATCCCTTGGGGCTTCTTGAATTAAGATCAAGGGGGTTGATTTATTTTGACTCCAAAACACTTTGTGCGTATACTATAGCAGTTAAGCGTTTTATAACCAAAGCTGGGATTGAAATATAGGTAACGAAAGTGTCACTTCAGAAGATAATTGAATTAAACAGGGATAATTTTTGCTTAAAAGCTTCTATTGATGGAAGTGGGCCAGTTGCTATTGTTATTGGTAGCCATAAATATTATCCGCGCACTTTTTCTGAAAACCTAAAATCAAAGCTGAAAATTATTTGCGCTGATACACGAGGTTTTGTTCCTGCATCTCCGAATCACACGGAAGATGACTTTACAGTCGATAAACTCGTCCAGGATATTGAAGCAATGCGGGTATCTTTGGGCGCTGATAAAATAATCCTTATTGGGCACTCGATTCATGCTTTTATGGCAATGGAGTATGCACGTGCATTTCCAGATAGAGTGAGTCATCTTGTTTTAATTGCCTCCAGTCCGATTACAGGGCAGGAGATTTACAAGGAAGCAGATCGATATTTTGAAGAATCGGTTTGTCCTGAGAGGAAGTCTGCGCTGCAAATTACTATGCAAAGGTTCAGTGAAAGCGGCGATCAATCTTTTGTAGCGCGTCTGCTATCGTTTGGCCCACGAATTTGGTATGACGCAAATTTCGATGCATCTAAACTTTGGGAAGGCGTAGAGGTTAATTCTGTTGGAGCTGGAATCATATGGGGCTCTATGTTTGTTGATTATAATGTTGCTAACGCTCTAAAAGCTATTAGCTGCCAGATTTTCTTGGCGTTTGGAAGATATGACTACTTCAACCCACCGCATTTATGGGAAAAATACCGCGAGCATGCATCAGATCTCACAGTCCGTATTTTTGAAAAAAGTGCCCATACCCCTCAACTCGAAGAGTCTGATAATTTTGATGAGGAGTTGATGAGGTGGCTAAGTAATAAAATTAATGGTAATTTATGAAAACACTTCATTTTGATTTTTATGATGAATCACGCAAAAGGCAGGTCCCTGTTAGTGTTTATCTCCCTGAAAATGCTAGCAACCCATTGCCAACAATAGTTTTTGGGCCTGGGTATCAAGGACAAGAAGATCTTCAAAAAGAAGAGCTTGTTTATAAGAGATACACCTATTTGGCAGAATATTTTACTGCCAAGGGATATGCTTTTGTGAGCATACAGCATGATGTTTTTGGCGATGTTGATGGCCTTGAGAAGGTTGATCCAAATACTATTCAAGATGAAGCTCGCCGTCATTTATACATCCGTGGAGAAGCGAATATTTTGTTTACATTAGCGCAATTAGAGCAACAAAATTTACCTCTTCGCTTAGACAACTTGATACTCAGCGGTCATTCAAATGGCGGTGATATTGCGAAATATTTTGTGAATCAACATCCAGAGTTAGTGCGTTCATTGATTTTATTTGATGCAAGAAGAGCAAGATTAAGGCCTGTATCGCCTCTGTCAGTACTAATGTTTGAAGCAGATGATACCACAACGGATGCAGGTGTAATTGCAGAGCCATTCCAGGAAAATAATGCCATCCGTGCGAACCTTGATTTAACCGTTATCAAACCAAGTGGCGCTCTTCACGCAAGTTATATAGATGGTGAAATAACTGAACCGCTTAAGAAGAAGATTTTTACCGCGCTCGATTGGTTTTTGGGAAGTGTAGCATGATCATGGAACCAGAGTTACTCGCAGCAGTCACTAAATCTTTGGAAGATTACTTTGGCGTGGAAGTTACAATTCAAGATGTCAAATTCTTAAGCGAGCCTGATAGAAGAAATAGAGTTGCACGTTTGTTTTTATCGGCTAACAACTACGATATACAATCTGTGATCTTCAAACAATCACTCTCTGATAAAAGTCAGGAAACTACTGATGCAGATATCCTGGCGAGATTTGCCAGAGATTTTGTCGGGCTAAAATTCTTGAGCCGGTCTGACATTAATCACAGCATTCCTAAGTTTTTAGGCGCAAGCCAAAGTTTTAGATTCATCCTACTTGAAGATCTAGGTGACACGCATATTAGCCTAGTTGATAGTTTGACTAAATCTGATCCTGATAAAGCAATAGCCGCTCTTAAGCGCTTTACCAAATCTCTTGCACATTTTCATATGGCAAGTTATGGGCGTCTTCAGGAATATGATGAACTATTGGTATCCGCTCATCCGAAGAGGGAAACGCTAGAAGACCGCATCAAATGGAATGAAGAAGATTTGATTCCTAAATTAGAAGGTGTTTGTGACATCCTTGGTATTCCTTGTACAAATGATTTAAAACAAGAGGCATCTGAAGTGATTGAAAAAGCCTTAAATCCTGGGAAATTTTATGTGCTGACACACGGGGATATTTGCCCTGATAACGTATTCGACCATGAAGATAAAGACGAGCTTCGGCTGATTGATTTTGAGTGGGTCAGACCCGGCAGTAGCTTACTGGATGCAACTTATTTTAGAATGAATTTCCCTACCTGTTGGTGTGCAAAAGCTCTGCCTGAAGCAGTGATATTAGAGCTTGAATCATTGTATAGAAAGACAATTGCAAGCAAAATCAAAGCTAACCTTGATGACGCCAAATATAATAAAAGCTATGTTGCAGCCTGTGGGTTTTGGCTACTCTCAAGCATGCCATTTGCCCTCCGCATCATGGATAAAGATAAGTGCTGGCCATCTGGTCCGGTGCCTATTGATTCATTATGGAATTCAGAAGATAACCTTGCTCGTCCACGTTTTATCTCGAGATTGCAAGGATTTATCCAGATATCAAAAGCCCATGGTATGCTTCCGCATTTACGTAATTCAGCTGAGCAAATGCTAGCAAAGGCTTATGAAAAATGGGATGACGCCAGACCACTTGATTTATATCCTGCGTTTCAAAACTAACATTTAATGATAGGCACATATATTGAAACACGGCTTTCTTCAAAATTATTAGGGAATTTATCCATCATCATAAAAGCTGGCTTTGTATCATCGATTTTTACAGATGATTTGTTAATCCATGCACCATAAATGTAGTGATAGGCTAGACCCATATTATTCAACTTCCCAGTATAGTTGAATTTAGCATAGTAACCGCCTGCAATAGTGATTAACTCGATTCTTAAGTCTGCACTCAAGTAGGCAACTCCAGCCGAAAAACGTACATTATCTTCAGCAATCTCTCCATCATGTGGATTATCGTGCCCAATGGCTATAAATGTGCCGGTAAAATCATCGTCCAGCGTTTCCTCGCTTAAATGTCCTTCCAGAGTTTTCCAAGCAAGCGGAGCGGCCTCAAAATATAATCCTTGTTTTGTTACAGCTTGAATTTTGAATTCAGTAATTTCGGTTATCTCGGGATCTTCTAAAGATACGCATTCAAGTTCACTCACGATATTAATTTTATTACGGGCAAAGCTTGGACTGTAGCCGAAATTTGCTTTGAATGTTCGAGCAAAAGCGCTTGCATCTTCAAAACCACTGCTGAGTGCGATTTCAAGAATAGACTCTTCCTTGTTTTTTAGTGACCTAAAAGCTCTCTCCATTCTAAGCCTTCTTATAAAACTACCTACAGAGCTGCCACTGGCATCTAAAAATAATCTTTTCAAGGTTGAAATAGAAACACCAATATTTTTAGCGATCAATTCAAGGCTAACGGGCTCATCTAAATTTTGATAAATAAACTTTACGGCCTTGATAAAGTTATTACTGTTAACGTATGTCATAATTTACCTCATCTATTACGATACTAATATACCGTCTTTAAAAGAAGTTTGCTGTGCAGAACGGTCCAAATTTACTTTTCATCATTTAATTATCGCCTTCAAAGATCTCACTTTTCTTTTCTTGAAAGGGGCTCGCATCATAAAACAGTTCGATTTTAGAGATGCGTTGCTCTATGAATTCCATCAGTACTGCTGCCCTAAATTTACCAATCGGCGCTGGAACGACCATATCATAGGCGAACATGATTTGATTGTGGCTTGCAAAACGTGACCTGATTTGGATGTCCTGCAATATTCCACCAAAGTTTTTTGCGGCTAAAACAACTGCGTCTTTTCCATGCATTTCTGCGAGTGGTCCGACAAAAT
>NZ_PHHC01000105.1 GCF_002930195.1 Holospora curviuscula
AACTGAATCAACAAAGCCATCGCACCAAACGTATCATAACCAAAACCGGCAAAGAATATGGCGCGCAGTTATTCACAAAAGCTAACCTTCGCAGAACATTGATTAACCCGGTTTACAAAGGATTTGTCGCCCACAAAGAGGCTGTCTATGAGGGTGAGCATGAAGGCATTTTAGAGCCTGAATTTTTTCATGAAGTGCAGCGCGTCTTTGAAAAATGCCCGCACATCAGAGGCAGAGAATCTTGGGCTAAAGATCAAGCGCTGTTAAAAAACCTCATTCGCTGTTAGGTCTGTGATGTAGCCATGACACCGACCTACACAAAAAAGAAGGACAAGCGCTATCGATATTATGCCTGCAGCAATCATTTGCGCGGAAAAAGCTGCACCTCCCACCACAAAACCATTGCATCCAATGAAGTTGAGCGCTTTGTGGTACAGCAAGTACGCAAGCTTCTCAAATGCCCTGAAATTACCGCTAAAACCCTAAAATCTCTGGAGGGAAAGATTTCCACGGATGAGGCCTTTGCAATGCTACAGCAAATTGATGTGATTTGGGATTCGCTTTTTCCGGTTGAGCAATACCGCATTATTTGCTTGCTGATCAAAGCGGTGTTGGTACGACAGGATGGCATTGATGTGCGCATCCATACAGATGGACTGCAAAGTTTATTGCTCCATGCCGGCATGGAGGCATGCCTATGAGCAAGGGTGAGTTATCGGTATTCATGCCTATGCGCCTTAAAAAACGTGGTGGCAGAAAGATGGTGTTGGTACCGGAAGGCAAGGCACAATTAGCGACTCAGAACGCATCTATAGATACCACATTAGTAAAAGCCTTGGTCCGTGCGCACCTATGGCAACGCCAGCTGAAATCAGCTAAATATCAAACTATGCAGGACTTATGTGACGCTAATAAAGTCACAGCCAAATATGTGCAGCTGATCCTTAGACTCAATTTTCTCGCTCCAAAACTTAAAGAAGCTATTCTTTTAGGACATCAACCTCGTCATATGAAACTCGCCGATCTTATGCAAAACATCCCCAGCCTCTGGTATGAACAAGGCGAATTATTTGGCTGTGCGTTAATTTAAACAGAGCAGCCATCATTACGGCCTTTAAAAAATTATGTGCTTGACAGTGCATCCATATTAGTGTACATTTGAGGTATGCGCTTTATTGTAAAGCTTTATTTTTATTTTATGGAACAAAAATCATGTTAAACCTAGTAATTAAAAATTTGACAATTCAAGGTTGGCGCTGGCCTTAATTCGTTTGCGTGCGTTACTTTGTCAATTTTTTTAATCTATGGTTTATAACATGTTATCTCTTGTTTTAGAATATTCGTTTCAATCTTCCCCTATTTTCTCTATGTCGTGGCCGTCCGGCCAATAGTATTTTTATAGTTAATTTTCTGTAATTGATCTGCATTAACGTTAACCTAATGCACCTTTATCTATAAAACTCAACTTTTGACATGGAGTACATATGAAAAAGTTCTTCTATTTTATCGCTGTATTTATTATTTCTATAACAGCATTCACTATTTATAACAATAAGACACACAATACGCTACCTGTTGTAGCAATAGCTAATTATGGGCCGCATGCTTCTCTTGAGACTGCCATAGCTGGGTTCAAAGAGCAGATGCGAGCGGAAGGTTTTACTGAAAATCAAAATATACACTACGAAACTGCAGATGTTGGATTCGATCCGAGCTTAATCCAGCAAATGCTTATCAGTCTTAAAGCGCATAACCCCAGAGCCATGTTGGTTATGACAACTCCGGTTGCACAAGCAGTCAAAGGTAAGATTCATGATATTCCTCTAATTTATACAGTCATTACAGACCCTGTAGAAGCTGGGTTGATCAAAGAGAAATATAAAGCTGGTACCAATATTACAGGCAGCTCTGATATGCAAGACCTCAAGGCATTTCTGAAATTCGCTAAATCAATTTTACCAGAAGCAAAGAGGGTCGGACTATTATATGCAACATCAGAAGCCAATGATATTGCGTTAGTTAATATGATGAAGGCAAGTGCAGCAGAGCTTGATATGTCTGTTATCGCAATACCAGTGGAACAAGCGCGCGATGTACAAATCAGAATGCAGGAATTCAAAAACAAAGTGGATTTAATCTATGTAGGTACGAGCGGACCAATCCAGCCAACGTTGCCAGTAATTAGTGCAGAGGCTCGCAAAATGCATATTCCTGTATTTAATGTGGAGGTGCAAGCAGTGAGGGATGGATTAGCGCTTGCAAGTTTTGGTGTGGATTATACGACTGTTGGTAGAAATGCAGCTAAACTTACAGCAGATGTTCTGCGGGGGCAAAAAATTAGTGACTTGACTCCGTTATATCCAGCACCTGAGGATCATCACGGTCTGATCAATAAAAAGCTCGCAACAGAATTAGGTATTACAATTCCTTCCAATATAGCAATTGTGGAGTGATTTATGATTAATATTACAAAAGTTATAAAATCATTCCAAGGTCTTTTTAGGCCTGTAATAAATGACGTAAGTCTATCTTTAGAACGTGGCGATTTCTGCGTGCTGATTGGAGCCAATGGCTGCGGCAAATCTACTTTGCTTAAGTTAATAAGCGGGGAGCATAAAGCGGATTCCGGTGAGATAAAACTAAGCGGTGATGTGGCGCAAGTTGTACAAGATGTCAACTTGGGCACTGTGCCTGAAATGACTCTGCTGGAGAACATTGCCTTAAGTGAAGTAAAAACGCCAAAATTGCTATTTTATAGAAGATATAAAGATCAAGTTATTCAAAAGCTAAAAGAATTGGGTATTGGCTTAGAGGAATATATTGATCAACCTTTGAAAATGCTATCTGGTGGGCAAAGGCAGATGATCGCAACCCTAATGGCAATTAATTCCGGCAGGCAAATTTTGCTGCTAGATGAGCATACATCGGCACTTGATCCTAAAATGCAGACTGTGCTTATGGAATACACTCACAAGCAAGTCGTAAATCGTGGACTAACTACCATAATGATTACGCATAAAATGGATGACGCTATCAAGTATGGCAATCGCTTAATTATGCTTCACCAGGGTAAAATAGTGCTAGATATACAAAGGACTCAAAAGAAGGCCTTGGCTGTGCAGGATTTGCTTGCAATGTTTCATCAGTATGAGGAGCAGCTTTTAGTATCTGGAGGTGAACATGACAATTGAACTTCTCTACACTGGGATATTACAAGGATTAATATTAGCAATTATTGCCTTTGGCATTATGATCCCATTCCGTTTTCTCGACTTCCCAGATTTAACAGCAGAAGGGGCATACCCACTCGGAGGCGCAGTGTGTGCATGCTTAATGGTTGCAGGGATACCCAAAATATTAGCTATTATGGGTGCTATTATAGCCGGAGGATTGCTGGCAGTGGGCACATCACAAGTGGCTCTCAGGCTAAAGGTTAACAGCCTGCTTGCTGGAATTATACTCAGCACCATGGCCTATAGTGTTAACCTCAGGATTATGGGTAAGCCAAATATAGCATTGTTTGAGATGGGTGGCATAAACCTTGATCTGATATCGCTGATTATGGTTGTTATTCTTTGCATTATACCTTTTGCCTTGTTTTTACATACCGATTTTGGCCTACGCTTTCGCACAATAGGCAGCAATGCAAAATTTGCTATAAAGCATGGGATTAGTGTACACAAATATACAAGCTTAGGCTTATTCATTGCAGGGTCTATGTTTGGTCTTGCAGGCAGCTTAATAGTGCAAATGCAGCAATTCATGGATGTAGGCATGGGAGTTGGTATAGTGATTCATGGGTTGGCAAGCCTGATGATCGGAGAATCAATAGTAAGCAATAGAACGATATCAAAACAACTAGCAGCCCCCATCATTGGCGCTCTTATTTATCAACAAATCCAGGGGATCGCTTTATCTTTTGGTCTTGCACCTTCAGACTTAAAATTCTTTACAGGAAGTATAGTGTTGATTGTGCTTGCAATACAAAAAGGGGGTAAAGATGTTAGTTGATAAGTTCATTTTACCTGAAGGCAAAGTTTACATGTGCGGCCATTCTTTAGGGCCTAGTCTTAAAACAATTTCAGATGCTATGTGTAACACGCTACAAGATTTCGCTTCATATGGAGTTAGTAGTTGGAATAAAAGCGGTTGGATCGATTTGCCATATACTTTGGGTACAAAAATAGCTGCACTTGTAGGTGCCAATTCTGATGAGGTTATTGTCAGTGACTCTACAGTTGTCAATCTTTTTAAGGCGTTAAAAGCAGCGATGAGCCTACAAAAAGGACGTAATATTATTCTCACTACTGATGATAATTTTCCAGCCGATTTATACATTGCCCAAGGAATATCTGAAGTAAGGTATATAAAAGATACAAAAGCTGATGAAATATACGAAAATATAGATGAGACAGTTGCGGTACTTATGTTGACTCACGTTAATTACAGAGACGCTTCTGTGTTAGAGATGAAAGCAATTAATGACTATGCGCACAAATATGGCGTTCTAATCGTATGGGATTTGTCTCATAGCATAGGGATAGTACCGTTGGATTTAGAGGCGAGTGGCGTGGATTTTGCTGTAGGTTGCACGTATAAATACCTAAGCGGAGGCCCTGGCAGTCCTGCATTTATATATGCAAATAGAAAGCATCACGAAGTCATGCAAAGTCCGATTCAAGGGTGGATGGGGCATAATCAGCCATTCGCTTTTGAAAAAGAATATGCCTCGTCTGGTGTACGAAAATTTATGAGCGGAACTCCTGCTATATTAAGTATGAAAGCCTTAGAAGATGCTTTGGAGGTATTTGACAGGAGCCTAATAGATAAAGCTTATTCTATAGCCAATGAATACAGTAGCCTCCTCATCGAATCATTAAAGAATTGCGATATAGAAGTCTATGCCCCACAAAACAGAGGGGGGCATGTTGCTCTCACGCATAAGCATGGATATGCATTCTCCCGCGCACTTATAGAAGCAAGTTTTATCTGCGATTACCGTGCGCCAGATCTAGTGCGGCTATGTGTGAACCCGCTGTATATTTCGCTCGACAATATTGAGTCTTGTATTGAGAAAATTCGTTTCATTATAGAAAAGGCTTTGTATTTAAAACCAGAATATAATCAGATGCAGAAGGTAACATGATGAAAAAATTATTAAACTTAGAAAACTTAACTCAGCAAGAAGCTTATGAGTTATTTAGTGAATTTGCTGAATACGAGCCAGAAAAACAGTCTGCTGTTTTAGCATTATTCAGAGCTAAAAAAGAAACAACTGACGAAATATTTGGCGCGCTGCAATATTTTGGACAGCATTCAACAAATATAATACATAGTCTTGAAGTTGTAGATATTGTTGGTACCGGAGGCGATGGGATGGGCACATTCAATATCTCCACGGCCGCCAGCATTGTTATGGCAAGCTGCGGTGTTTTTGTTGCAAAGCATGGAGGCCGGGCTGCTTCCAGCATTGCTGGAAGTCATGACGTTGTGCAAGCTCTGGGCATACAGATACCCCAGACTGTGGAAGAAAGTCTAAAAAGCTTACAGCAGACGAACTATACATATTTATGTGCTCCGTTATTTAATGAGGAACTTAAAAAATATGGAGCATTGCGTCAAAAACTTGGGTTCCCAACTATTTTTAATATCATAGGTCCACTTCTCAATCCTATGCGACCAAAGAGATGCGTTATAGGTGTATATCGAAGGGATTTAATGCAAAAAGTAGCGGAAGTACTGGCAGTACAAAAGGTTAATCATGCGCTCGTTGTGCATTCTGATGATGGCCTGGATGAGCTCAGTATAAGCAGTAATACTCATGTAATTGAGGTTAAAGGTATATCTATAAAAGAATATGACCTGATCCCTCAGGATTTTGGCTTTTCTAAAGCGCAACTTTCTGATGTAAGAGGAGGAAGTGCTGCCGAAAACGCAACCCTTATTTGTGACATATTATCTGGCACAATTAATGGCCCTAAATTATATATAGTGCTTCTGAATGCTGCAGCAGGACTATATGTTACTGGAAAATCCACCAGTATTGCAGATGGTATATTGCTAGCTAAAGCGTCAATAGAACAAGGCAAAGCTACTACGTTATTAAATAAAATCAAGGGTTCAATATGAGTGTAAATTTTTTAGAAAAAATTAGATCGTATGTCGAAAGAAGGGTTGAGTTAATGCCTGATAATCTCATAGAAACGCCAAATACACTGGATTTCTGCCAGATATTCACTACGCCTACAAAACCTATCATTATTAGCGAGGTAAAATTTGCAAGCCCTTCTCGCGGTCAAATATATCCAGGCCAATTAAACCATGTTGATATTGCCTCAAGTTATATTAACGCAGGCGCTGCTGCTGTTTCAGTGTTAGCTGAGCCTAATTACTTCAAAGGCAGCATAGATTTCATTAAAGATATCAGAGCTGCGCATCCTGAATTGCATATATTACTTAAAGATTTTGTTTTAAGCAAAAAACAAATAGCACAAGGGCTTCTATGTGGTGCCAATGCAGTATTGCTTATTGCGACCTTCTTGAATAAAGATTTATTAAAAGAACTTTATGACTATTCTTTGCATTGCGGGCTTACACCG
The DNA here is from genome assembly GCF_002930195.1 of Holospora curviuscula. GTDB lineage: Bacteria > Pseudomonadota > Alphaproteobacteria > Holosporales > Holosporaceae > Holospora > Holospora curviuscula. Next base: position 6,600 of record NZ_PHHC01000105.1, read on the forward strand.
ATTATAGAAGTGCATAATGCTTTGGAATTGGAACAAGCTTTGCAGGTTTCTCCTCGTGTTATCGGGATTAATAATCGGAATCTGCAAACGTTAGAAATCAGTTTGGATACTTCTGGTAATTTAATAAAACACATTCCAGATGATTGCTATGTTATATGTGAAAGCGGCATAGATAACGCTGTGCAAATTCAAGAGATGAAGGATATTGGATTGGATGGATTTCTAATTGGCTCAATGTTGATGAGGCATGAAAATCCTGGAATGGAACTACAGAAATTGATATCTGAGGTACGTAATGAAAGCTAAAATCTGTGGAATCACTACTCTAGAAGATGCATCATTTGCTGCGAATCATGGTGCATGGGCGATTGGATTTAATTTTTATAAAAATTCCCCACGTTATGTTTCGCTTCAAAAAGCGAGAGAAATTACGTCACAATTACCAAAACATATTATAAAAGCGGGGATTTTGATCGATTATTCACAACATGAGATGTTGGATGCTTTAGAGTTTCTTGATCTGGTTCAAATATATCAACAAAACCCATCATTATTTTTTGATAAAAAGCGAATTATATTAGCTTTGCAAGCCTCATCTAAAGATGAGCTGCCTGAAACTCCAATATTGCAAGAATATGGGTTTATATTACTCGATGCCCCGAAACAGCAGGATGGGTTGCTTGGTGGCACTGGTAGACTTGCTAATTGGGATTTGGCCAGAGAACTAGTCAAAGACTATAAGCTTATTTTAGCAGGTGGGTTAAATAACTCAAATGTTGCGACATCCATAAAGTATGTGCAGCCGTTTGCGGTTGATGTAGCGAGCGGGGTTGAAGAGCGGCCTGGAAGTAAAAACCCAGTAGCAGTAAAAGAATTTTTAATGAGGTGTGAAAATGTCAAATAAAAAAGGATATTTTGGGGAATATGGTGGTGCTTATGCTCCTGAAACATTAATGGCACCACTTGCAGAATTAGAAGCTGCATATCTAAAGCTTCAATATGAAGCAACTTTTAAGCAAGAGTTACAAGATTTGCTTACTCACTTTGTAGGGAGGCCAACCCCATTATACTTTGCAAAACGTCTAACCCAGCATCTTAATGGTGCGCAAATATATCTAAAGCGCGAAGATTTAACCCATACGGGTGCGCATAAAATCAACAATACGGTTGGCCAAGGACTACTTGCAAAACATATGGGTAGACGCAGGCTGATAGCAGAGACAGGCGCAGGGCAGCATGGAGTTGCAACGGCAACTATAGCAAGCTTACTCGGCATGGAGTGTGTCGTTTATATGGGAGCCGTTGATATGGAGCGGCAGCACCTTAATGTAGTACGTATGCAAATATTAGGTGCAGAAGTTCGAGCAGTGCATAACGGGTCTAAAACCCTTAAGGACGCAACATCTCAAGCCATGCGCGATTGGGTTAGTAATATTAAAGATAGCTACTATGTTCTGGGCTCAGCACTAGGGCCACACCCTTATCCTACCATTGTTCGAGATTTTCAAAGAATTATCGGAATTGAAGCGAGGAAGCAAATATTGGAAATGATTGATAAGTTGCCAGATGAATTGGTTGCGTGTGTTGGTGGAGGTAGTAATTCTATTGGCTTATTTCATCCCTTTTTACACGATTTACAAGTAAAAATGACTGGAATTGAAGGCGGTGGTATCAGCCTGCGTCTTGGTGAACATGCTGCCAGGTTTAATGGCGGAAAACCAGGTGTATTACAAGGAACTAAGAGCTATCTTTTGCAAGACGAGTATGGAAATGTTAGCAATACGCATAGCGTTTCGGCAGGGCTTGATTATCCAAGTGTAGGGCCAGAACATGCTTATTTGCATGATATAGAACGTGTTCAATATACTTATGCAACAGACCAAGAAGCTTTGCATGCCGCCTTTACGCTCGCAAAGCTAGAGGGAATTATTCCAGCATTAGAAAGCGCGCATGCTATAGCTTATGCTATTAAAGCAGCCCCACTTTTTCCGCAAAGTTACATAATGCTCATAGGGCTTTCGGGTAGAGGAGATAAGGATGTAGAAACATTAGCAACCTATTTGGAGGATAAAAATGATAAAAGCGGCATTTGACAAACATAAGTCCATATTCATCCCATTTATTATGGCTGGACATCCTAATTTAGCAGTATCAACAAAAGCTGTTATGGCCCTTGCACGAGCTGGGGCTGATATAATAGAGCTTGGTGTGCCTTTTTCAGATCCTATTGCTGATGGTCCTGTGAATCAAAGAGCTGCTGAACTCGCTATAGGAAATGGTATGAACCTTGGTGAAGTATTAACACAAGTGCAAGCAATAAGGAGTATGGGTTGCAAAACACCGATCATACTTTTTACTTACCTTAATCCGATCTTGGCGTTCGGTTACGGTAAATTTTGTCACCAAGCTAAAGCAGCTGGAATAGATGGAGTGCTAGTTGTAGATCTTCCACCGGAAGAAGGTGAGGATTTTTACGCTATACTTCAAGAAGCTGGACTAGAAATTGTGTTGCTTGTATCGCCCACAACAGATCCAGCAAGGCTGCCTATTTATATAAAGCGTAAGCCTTGCTTTATTTATTATATCTCTAGACTGTCTGTTACTGGCATCCAGCAAGATTTATCGAATACTTTAGAGGAGGAGCTGCATGATTTACGTAAAACCATAACTAATACAAAAATAGCAGTAGGATTTGGCATATCATCAATAGAACAAGCGAAATATGTGAGTCACATTGCCGATGGGGTGATTATAGGGAGTAAACTGGTTTCAACACTCGAAACCTCTGGGATAGGTGCGTTTGAAGATAAAGTAAAAGAATTTGCGGATATTATACATGGAGGTAATTTATGATAATCATTGGAGGAAGCAGTCATCCAATCCTTGCTCAGCAGATAGCAGGCAAACTTGGATGTGATTGCATTATTGCAAATACCAAGAAATTTGCGGATCAAGAGCTAAAAGTCCAAGTAAACAAGGATTTATACGGCGAGGACGTAATTATATTACAATCTACAACGAGACCTGCAAATGACCACCTGATGGAGCTATTATTACTTGCAGATACCGCAAAAAGAGCTGGCTGCAACAGCATAACTGCAGTTATACCCTATTTCGGCTATGGTAGGCAAGACAGACCATCTTATGAGTATGGCCCGATATCAGCCAGTTTAGTAGCGAGGATAATTGAAATTAGCGGTATTGATAAAGTGGTGACTGTAGATATGCACTCAAAACAATCAGAAGGGTTTTTTAAGATTGGAGTTAAAAACCTTGACTCGACAGATTGTTTTATTAATGCATTGCAGAAAAATAGTAATTATATGGTTATCTCCCCTGATGTTGGCGGCTTGCCACGGGCCAGGATACTGGCTTCGAAGCTCGAAACTGTCCTTGCCATCATTAACAAGACGCGCGATCTTCAGGGCAAGTGCATAATGTCCGATGTTATAGGCAATGTTACTGGAAAAGATTGTATTATTATAGATGATATAGTAGACACTGGCGGCACTTTATGCGAAGCAGGGAAGCTTTTAATGCAAAGTGGCGCAAACTCAGTAAGTGCTTGCATTACCCATGCCGTCTTTTCTGAAAACTGCATAGATAGAATAAGTCGAGCAGGATTTGCTGAATTCTTTATAACAGATACCGTACATCATCAAAACTTACCTTCTTTTATTAATGTAATTCAAACAAGTGAGCTTATAGTTAAGGCTTTGTTGAAATGTAATAAATGATTGTTTCGAATCTCTATTGCTACTCTGGGTTTCGTTCTCTAAAAAATGCATGAGCAAAAAACCTCAATCCTCTAAACCCCAGGCGAATAGAGGGTTTGGGGACATGCGTACCTTCCCCGGAGTGTTCGCATGTATCGGAGATAGAGAGGGAAAAAAGGGAGATTTTGGGGGCAAAATGGCAAAATTGGAGAAAGTGAGGTACGGGTCTAACGCTAAACAAAAACGCTGGAAAGCCTGCAGATACTGGGGTTTTGAGACCTACTAACGCTAGCACAAAAAGACGTGAGAAAAGTTCTCTGTAAAAAATCTGGCGGAGATCGGTTTACCGTAACCTAACCAACGCCAAACTGGAGTGGTATAGTCATGTTTTCACTCTCTTTGGCGATTATATAGGCGTACTTGGCCCTGCCAGGCCGAAGCTTTAGCGAAGGCTGGAGAAGGTCAAATGAACCATTTTGGATTCTCTGTCAAGCCTTAACGTGTCTATAAAATCTCTATTTTCGTGATTTTAAGTACATGCAATATGTTTATAAAATTACACTATATGTAACTTTACGGACATGCCACCAACTATTTGTGATAAATTTCATCTTTTTTCAAAACAAGTCGCAATCTATTAAAGATAGTTATGGCAATCACTATGTCTAATAAGGACTATTATAAACTGCTTTATATGTCGATTAGGTATCGAAATTTGAAACCTAGATGGCATGATGTATAGCATCATCAAGTCTCAAGAAGCTAAAATCATCATCTTGAGCATTTATTATTGACTTAATGCTGTGCTCGAGATGTGATATAATGTATTTTAAGCATAAGCAGAGGTCAGCATGTCCAATCCAGTATTTATTGGCCGGAAAGCCGAACTAGAGCGGCTAAAAGCTCTGTATAAGAAGAAAGCATCTAGCCTTGTCGTCGTAAAAGGACGAAGAAGAATTGGAAAAAGTAGGCTTATAGGAGAATTTTCTAAAATATCGGGTAGTCAAACATTTTGGAGTTTTGCAGGACTCGCTCCGAAAGATGGTATCTCCGCTCAACAACAAAGGGATAATTTTGCACGGCAACTCGCGCTAATGCTAAAAATACCGCCCATGACTTTCTTGAATTGGAGCGATGCATTTGAGCATTTGAGCCTACATATCAAGCCAGGGGACATCATCCTGCTTGATGAGATTTCATGGATGGGATCAAAAGACCCTAGCTTCATTCCTAAACTCAAGGCTTGGTGGGACAAGCAAACGATGCATGTTTTGCTTGTGTTTTGTGGATCAGTATCAACCTGGATTGAAGAAAATATCCTAAAGAGCACGGCATTCTTTGGGCGCATCAATTTAACTATCAGCTTAGAACCATTATCGATTCCTGAAAGCGCAGAGTTCTTAAGGACGCTCGGCATGCAGCTTTCTCATTATGATACGTACAAGTTGCTCAGCATTGTTGGCGGTGTCCCATGGTATTTGGAGCAATTTAGCCCTGGTATGACGGCTGATGATAACATAAAACAGCTCGCCTTTGAAAAGAATGGATTGCTCGTTACTGAATTCGATCGTATTTTTCACGACCTATTTAATGGTAAGGGTGCCACATATAAGAAGATCTTGGATAGCCTTAAAGATGGCGCAAGAACTCTATCAGAAATAAGGCAGAGCATAGAATTTGCTCACAGTGGTACTTTAAGCCAACTGATGGATCATCTCATTGTGGCAGGATTTGTTATCAAACAATCCTTGTGGTCATTTAAAACGGCAGAACCCCTAAAGCAAAGCTTATATAGAATTTCAGACCCCTATATGAGGTTTTATCTTAAAGTAATTGAACCAAATCTGGGTGCTATTGCTGATGGTGGATTCGATCAAGCGCCGCTATCTACCATGTTCGGATTTGAAACGCATATGGGATTGCGGCTCGAGGCATTGCTTTTACAAAACCGTCCACTGTTGCTTCAAAAATTAGGTATTTCACCTGTTGATATTGTACGTAGTGGCCCTTATAGGCAGACGAAAACCACGACTCAACAAGGCTGCCAAATTGATTATCTGGTGCAGACCAAAACAAACAGCTTGTTTATTTGTGAATTCAAATTCAAAAGGCGTGAAATAAGTAGCGACATCATTACCGAAATGCAGGAAAAGTTATCAAGATTAAAGACACCCAAGGGATGTGCAAAGGTGGCTGTATTGTTTCATTTGAGCGGCGTTGCGTCTTCTATTGCCACAAATCCTTACTTTTATCGTATCGTCGATATTGTAGATTTTTTGGAAACTGAGAAATAAATTTAATTGAGGAAAAATATGACAACCATTATTGAAACAGAAAGGCTTATTTTAAGAACTTTGAGGAAAGAGGATGCAGATCCCTATTTTCAAATCAACCAAGATCCAAAAGTCATTGAGTTCTTGCCCAGGGCCTTAACGATGGAACAAGTGAATGATTTCATCCCTTCTGTTAATAATCATCAAGATAAACACGGTTATACATTATGGGCAGCTTACCTGAAAGAAACCAAGGAATTGATGGGCTTTACTGGACTTAACTATACCGATTGGGAATTCAATTTTACCCCCGCGGTTGAAGTGGGTTGGAGACTTGGCTCTCAGTACTGGGGCAAAGGATATGCAACAGAAGGTTCCAAAGCTTCCTTGGAGTATGGGTTTAAGCAGTGTGGTCTTAAAGAAATCGTTTCTTTTACAGTTCCTGCAAATGTTAGGTCTTTAAGAGTCATGGAAAAGATAGGCTTAAAACGAGATTTAAACGGTGATTTTGCTCATCCAAAATTTCCTGCTGATCACAAACTTTCTCATCATGTTCTGTATAGATTAAGCGCTGATGAGTATATCAAATGAACACCTTCCATTCCAACATCATCAGCATTTACGGAGAAAAAGGCAAAGCATGGCTAGATGCACTACCTGAGCTTGTTGCTGCAATAGCTTCAAGGTTAGATTTGCGTGATTTAAAAGAAGTCACTAATCTTACCTACAATTATGTGCTATCAGGATTCCAGGGCGATAATCCCATTATCCTAAAAGCTAGCCTTGATAGTGAAGGTTTAGCTCGAGAAGCGTTTGCGCTCAAGTGCTTTGCAGGATATGGTGCAGTGAAGGTGCTTGTCGAAGATAATGGAATGTTACTTTTGGAAAGAGCCATTCCTGGGGTATCTCTTAAAAGTTATTTTCCAAACCAAGAACATGAATCTATCGAAATTGCCTGTGGGGTCATGAAAAAACTGCACCAAGAAAATATTCCTAAAGATCACCCATTCCCTCACATCAAAGACCCAGGCTACGCCGGAGGCTTCGCCGAGGCGAGTTGGCTTGCGGCTTTGGATAAGGACTGCCTCATTCCTGATGGATATCTGCAAAAAGCAAGAAAGCTCCGAGGCGAGCTGTTACAAACTTCTAAACCAGACGTTTTTCTCCATGGCGACCTGCATCATGACAATATTTTGCAAAATGGTGACGACTGGATGGTGATCGATCCTAAAGGCGTGATTGGTGAGCCAGCCTACGAAGTGGCGGCTTTTATCCGAAATCCAATCCCAGAATTACTGCATCACGCTGATGCTACCACTATTATTCATAATCGCATCACTCAATTTTCTGAGCTCCTTGGTATACCAGCTAAACGAATTCTTGATTGGTGTTTTGTTCAGGCAGTGCTTGCATGGGCTTGGGCGTTAGAGGATGGTTGTGATATAAGCTATTTTGAGCTAACAAAGATTTTTGATGTTCTGCGGCCATTTAATGATTGAGGTACAAGATTATCCCCCAATACTCATACTACTTAAGAAGCAACCACACTTCCGTGATCAATTCTGTTTCAGCCACTTCATGATCAAAATTGTAGTAACAGAATATGCAAGGTAAATCACCAAGTTCTTCTTTAGATTCGGGTAACCAATTTCGATATAGCCAGTAAATTTTTTCGCTAATGGATTCACGCGACCCTTTGTGGGAAATAACAGCATACCTACCTGCAGGAAGATATTTTTCTATAACTTCACCATCAAGCTTTAATGTTTGCGGAACGGTAATCGCAAGGTCAAAGCGAAATTCTTCTGCTGGAACTTCCTTTGGATCACCATACCCAAAACCAAAAGCTTCACCTGGTTTAGGCTTTAAATTTACAGGTTGTGCTTTAGACCACGCTATTAACTTAGACGCAGTCTCACCTACTTTTCTAGGATCTCCATAGTGTTCTATCACCGCCAGCCGTCTAGCAGGTAATTCTTTAATACTTACATTTATCATTTTCGTGTCTCCTTTAGGCACTGAATAAGGCGGAGCTTCCCATGTATGCCAACTTGATTTAAGCCTAAAATCAGTGGGATTTTCTCCACAGATTTGTTTAAAGGCTCTCGTAAATGACTCATAGGATTCAAACCCCGCATCCAAAGCAATGTTAATAATTTTTTCCTCTTTATGAACAATCAGTTGATGAGCAGCTCGTTTAAGCCGCAGCCACTTGATATAGCCCATGAGAGGAAGTCCAGTGTAAGCCGTAAACAACCGATGAAAATGATATTTTGAAAAACAAGCGATGCGGCAAAGCTCATCCAACTCAAGCTCTTCATCAAGATGCTTGCCTATGAAATCAATCACTCTGTCGACTCGTTCTTTGTAACTCATAATATCCCGTACTTCAGTTGTAACCGTCTACATGGATAAAAATACGACGTTTATGTTTTTTATGCTTGACCACCATTGCTAATCTTCATTCAGTTACACCACCATATGTAAAAGTTTAAGTAGCTGGCAAATAGAATCCATGACAGATAAGGAATCATAAGCAGCGATACGGCTCTCATTTTTCGGTAAGCTAGGAAAATGAGCGTGACTACCAGAATATCCATAGCGACCAAAACTACGAGGGAAAATCCGGTTAAGTGATAGCTGAAGAAGAAGGGAGTCCAGCTCCAGTTTAAGATGAGCTGGGTCACGTATAAAGTTTTGATAACACTTAGCTTGGGCAATGCTTGAGGGCGCCAAATGAGCCAGCCACAAGCGCCAATAATGCCGTATAAAATAGTCCAGGCTATTGGAAATACATAATTTGGTGGTGTTAGGCTGGAGCGATGTAAGATGCTATACCAAGTACTAATCTCTGGCTTGGTTAAAGAGCCAATTACCCCACCAATCGCAATCAGAGCTGCAATCCAGATGATTAAAGAGAGGTGGCTTTTATTTTCTGCATTCATAAACAATAGACTCATCTTGGCTAGCAGGCCCTGAAGATTGATCAAAAGCTTTGAGCGTTCTGATGTGTTTAAAGCCTGCGGATTTTAGGATTTCCATCAGCTGATCCTGGTCATAAATTTTCACTCTCAGCTCTTCAATTTCTGTATGGGTAATCTTTCCCGCTTCCATCAGTTCATATTTGCAAAGGCTGGTACAGATATCGTCTTGGCGATTGGCAAGCTGGCTTAGGATAATTTTTTGGCCATTAGATTTAGGCCATACCGAACCGCGCCATATACCTGTTTGAGGCACTGCGTGCAGAGTTTCCGCTTCAAACAAGAAAACACCACCGTCAGTTAAGTACTCATAAATGGCTTTAAGTGACTTCTCTACCTGCACAGGGTCGATGATTAAACAGAAAGACCCACTGGGAATAAAAATCAAATTGTATTTTTCTGGACGTTTTAAATCTTCAACAAAGCCTTTCCATACCGTAGCGTCAAGATTTTTAGTTTTGGCTTTAGCATTTAAGACGTCAAGCATATGACTGCTTCCATCAAAGCCATGCACATTGAAACCTTCTTCAAGTAAGGGAAGTAAAAATCGGCCTGTACCACACATCGGCTCTAAAATATGATCATTTGCTTTCATGGCATAATCACGATAAAAAGCATAGGCATCTTCAGGTGAGTTTGGCTTGCTTAATTCGTAAACCTCTGTACAAAGGCTGAGATAGGTGTCTAAAGTTTTATCCATTCATAACCTCATCAATAATTCGTTTTTGTAAACCAGCCTCAGGGCTGTTTTTATCTGCAATTTGGCATAGCTCAAATGTTGCTTTCCAAAGTGTCCAGGCACGTGCACGAAGCCATGTATCAGTATCCATATCCATTTCAGAAATAAAAATCTCACGCGCTTTGCCGAATAAATAGGTCCATGCAATTACAAGATCGCAGGCAGGATCACCAACGGCAGCACCACCAAAATCAATGACTGCAGATAGTTTGCCGCTATCCATCAGTATATTGCCAATCGCAAAATCCCCATGAATCCATACAGGCTTTTTATCCCATTTTGTCTCACAAGCACGGCCCCATAAAGCTAGTGCTTTGCTTGCATCTATGATCTCAACCAGCTCTGCTATTTGTTCTCGAGCTCCTTTGCCATAAACACTGACGTGGTCGCCTCGCCACCAATTATGCTGACCAGGATCAGGGCCTTCAACATCTGTAATTACTTGCAGTTTTTTTAAAAATTTTGCGAGATCAAAAGCAAGTTGCTCTTTGTCTTGAGCTGTTAACGTCAGCAAATTGATACTTTTGCCAGGCAACCATTTGTATATAGAAAATGGATAAGGATAATCTGTCGATGGCTTTCCCATTTTAATTGGAGCTGGAATGCTAACGCTAAAACGTTTTGCTAATTGCGGCAGCAGCTCTTGCTCTTTTGGAACTTTTAAAGCGTAATCTTCGGCTGTTGGCATACGAATGAGCATATGGTTTCCGAGCCTATAGGTGCGGTTATCATGCCCTTGTTTCTCAACATCAACGATAGGTAAACTAGGGTATTCTGGAAATTGCTCCGCTATAAGTTTGCGTGCAAGATCTGGTGTAATATCTATATTCATACTATAAATCCAATGCATAATTTACAGCAGTCACGGCCTGCAAATAGACAGGATCTACAATTGGCAATATTGAATTGTTATGATCTACAACCAAGGGGTATTCTGTGCAACCTAATATTACAGCATCCAAACCTTTGTGATTCGTAATTAAATCTGAGAAATAATCTCGAGATGCCTGAGTGACGACGTTATGCATTAACTCTGCATGAATCTCTTGCATTTTATTTCTCTCATTGGCATTTGGTATTTCAACTTGAATGCCATTATCTTCAAGTATTTTAGCAAAGAAACCATCTTCCATTGTAAACTTGGTAGCAAGTAACAGAACTTTCTTTAGACCATTCGCATTTAAGTGATCTGCAACTAATTGAATTGCATGCATAACTGGAATGTCTGATTCTAATTTTGACTTGATCATGTCGTAATATTTATGCAGACTATTGCAGCAAATGATTATGCAATCTGGTTTTAGTGCTATTAATTCCAGCAGTTCTTTTTCCAGAACTGGGCTAACTGCATCATGATTTATGCCATAATTTACCATGATATCATGATAATCAATGCTTTTTAGCAATATCTTTGCGCTGTGATAACCACCTAAGCGCTCTGCAACTAATTCATTTAGCAGTTTGTAATATCCAATTGTAGAAGACCACCCAGTGCCTCCCAACAAACCTATTGTTTTCATAAAATTTCTCCAATTAATAAAAGTTGTTTCATAAATCCACCTCCATAACGGTTACAGGATGGGATTTAAATTCATTCATACATATTGGGCTCCATCCAAGACGTTCGTAGTATTCTGGTATGGTGGGATCAAAAGCAAACAAGTACAGCTTTTCAAAACCAAGCTCTTTTGCTTTCAGTACAGTCACATCAATCAGCATATTACCAATGCCTTGTCTCTGATATTTTGGATCGACAACAAGTGAACCAAGCCAAGGCGTTAGATCTGGACGAATACCATCATTTTCGCGCAAAGAACACATGTCAACCGGTAAATCGCCATCTAATGCAATAAAGGTGATTGGTAAATTTGAATCATTCAAGTGATCTGCAAATCTTGTGATAACACGTTCAACGGGCACATCAGGGACCCAGATTTTGCCTAAGACTTCATGCCAAATATGTGCAAGTTCCGATATGGCGCTGGGATGATTTTTTAAAAGTTCGATCTTTATCATACAATGCCTCCTACAAACCACTCAGATGCAATGGATAAATTCTGTTCGCTCAAGAATTTGCGTTTTGGATTGTCATGCGAGCCGCATACAACAAGGATTTGCGTGGCGCCTTTACTTTGAGTTGGAATTTTGATCTCTTCAATTAACCTTGCGCCAACAGATTGCCAAAGGTTCTCGGATTGCACGCAGAAATCATCTATTATCACTGTTAGGCCGCCGGGATTATAAACTTCTGGAGCAGGCATGAGCTTGCCAATCACAAAGCCAAGGATTTCTGGGGTGTCGTTTTCCGCAGTAAACATCAAATAATTTTTGTCTTCCAGAAGTTCTGTAAACCACTGTCTTTGTGTATTATCGCCGTCTTCTCCAGCATATCGCCAAAATGTGGCCTGGCTCTCTCATAAGCTAACCGCTTGGCTTTTGAGAGTGAAACCATAGCATCGATATCAGGAAGCTGAGACGTGCGTACAACAAACCGGGGGACTGTATTTTGATTGATGATATTTTGCGTATCAAATTCAAAAATGATTCTTCGAGGGCAATGCTCATCATATGCAACTTCTTTGATTTGCTTATTAAAAGTACCAGAGGTAAATTCACTGATAGACTTTCCCCAAAACTTTAAGGCTGACTTATTATTAGGGATAACGGAAACTTCCCACATGCCTGGATGCATATTCCATATCTGTTTAGCAACACGAGTAGCAATGCCCACACCTTGGAATTTAGCGATAATAAAAAACTCACCCATGTTCCAGGTGTTTGTGGCATCTTCAGTTGCTTGATTAAGTAGGACAAAGCCGGCTATCTCATCATAAACTTTAACTAAATAAGCTTTTCTGGATGGCTCTTCAAAATAATTTTTAAAATCAAAGCTTTCGTATAGTCCATCTTCCGGCATTGCCCAATCAGATGAGATCGACCCACATTCTCGAGATAAATCATAAACGTAGAAACGTGCCATATTTTGAATGCAGGGATAATCATCCATCGTTTCTTGAATAATCGAAACCGTCGGTTCAAATTTTCTAAGTAGTAGATGATGAACTTTGCCTGCGCCACTTACATCACCTTCCATCATGAAATCGCAGACATGTTTAAATCCTGCCTTCATATAAACATGCTTTGCTTTAGGGGTATCGCTAGCGGGGTCGATTATGAATGTATCTGCTCTGGTATCAAAAAATTCCTGGAAATAATCGATAAAATCAGAAAGCGTTTTCGATCCATAGCCTTTCCCGAAAAACTTAGGGTTACCGATCATGTAATCGAGGCCGTAGGTATGACCTGTTTTTGAAAGTCTTTTAAGTTTTTCTTCGCCTATATCCTCTTTATGGGTTTCTTGGATAGTCATCAGCATTACAAAAGGTTCATCTTCAAGGGAGGCAATCCAATAAACGTAATGGCCATTTGCATAAGACGATGGTGTTTTTTGCCCATCAGCAAAATTTACGATGTCATCTTTATGTTCCTGACTGTTATCCCAGAACTCCATCATATGAGGCTCGGAAAGCCAACTAAAGATGGTGTCTAAATGAGCTCCTGTTACTTTTTCAAAACGAATCTTCATAATTCTTTGCTCAAATAAGTTTTTTGTATCATCCCATCCGTTAAAGCTCTTTCTGCTGTTAAATCAAACTTTTCAAAAGTTAAACCAAGCGGTATACCTTCTCCTAAAGTTTGAGGGACAATTGTAAGAATAACTTCGTCAATTAAGCCTTCTTGTGCAAAGCTTTTGGCAAGCTCTGCACCGCCCAGAAGCCAGATGTCTTTAGCTGATGTGCGGTCTTTGAACTTGGCCATAAACTCAAATGGGTTATCGTACGTAATGCTGACATAGGGTTTATCTGCTTCAAGTTTTTTGGAGGTAAAAACATAGGTGTGTTTATCCGGCCAGCCCCAATCACCAAAGCTTAAAATTTGTTTATAGCTTCGGCTGCCCATTAGAATTGTATCGATACTGGACATTAAACTTTTATAACCGACAGCCTCTAGTTCAGCATCATCTTTTGGATGCGGAAGCCAATCAACGCCGCCGTTTAATCTTGCGATAAAGCCATCAAGCGAAGTTGCAATGTAGAGGATTATTTTGTTCATAATTCTAATCTTTTAACAAGAAAAATTTCATCTTGATCACAGAACCATTTTGGTATTATTCCAACTATTTCATAGCCCATCTTTTCATAAAAAGCTTGACCTTGCCATTTTCCAGTACTCACCTGTATTTCTTTGCAATGTTTTGCTATGGCATACTGTTCAATATATTCAAATAGCTTTGAGCCCAATCCCTTTTTTCTATGCGCTTCATCTACCCAAACTAACTCAAGCCTCATAGTTTGGTGAGGTATAATTATGAAGCCGGATATTCCTGCAATTAGAGCACAATTGTGATCTGGTATATAAGCAGCAAAATTTTTACGTTCATATTTTCCCAAAAATGGACGATTATATTCGCGCAGCTCAAATTGCAATTTTGTTTTGATATCTTCTGCACCATCTTCTTTTAATACTATTTCTCCTGAATTGCGCTCTGATTTCACATTATTATGCCAAACAGATTTAGAGATATAATTTGCAAATTTTTCAGAAGATTCTGGAGCAAGCTTTAGAATTGCAGGCACATCATATGGATGGTTTTGAATAATAAATTGTTCTAATTCCTGCATGGCCTCTATGGTCGTTTTGAATAACATATAGCATTCAGCACTTTGTTCTATTTTACCGTCCCAAAGATATATTGACTGGCCCCCAGGTATGATATTAATGCAAGCTGCTAGTTTCTGAGAGATCATAATGTTTGCTAGCTGTTCTGCTTCTTGCTGTGTTCCAATAGTAGTATATAAAACTGCAATGTTGTTAGTCATGATTCTAAACCTTTAACGTGTTTCATAATGGCCTCTGCTGCATCTTCTGGGCTTAAATTGTTAACATTTAGCGAAAATAAGCGAAAATAAATTAGGGTGGGATATGGAAAGAAGTGGGGTTTGATCGTGCACATCTTGCGGATCAATTGATTTCCATCGATCTCGCCTGTTTGGATTCACAACCCGTCGCAAATGTTCATCTTGATCAATCAAAAGCCTGACAGGCACAAATATTGAGCCTCTTGCTTCTGCCATATTTTGCACTTGCTCATAACAGTCTCTATCACCCTCATCTTCATAAAGGTTATTTGTAAGCACGTAACTATTGCTTGTTTCTTTTGTTAAAAATTTAAAAATCCACGTTCTTATATTCCCGATGGCTTCCCAAGAAAAATCAGATATCTTGGCATATCCGTCATATTGCAATAACTCAAAAATAGGATTATTGATCAGCTGATTATCGCATACGATAAAACCATACTTTGCAGCTAATTCCTTGGCAATGGTGTATTTACCGACCCCGGGCTTGCCTGTTAAATAGATGATGGTTGTTGGTTGTATCATATGCCACCTCCTTCAATCAAAGTTCCTTGATGATAGAGTATCTTCCAATCACCATTCTTTTTGCTCCAAAGGGTTGATCTTCTGGTGACTCTTGTTTTGTCTTGGATAAGGGTGTATGTCAGTAAATAATTATCCGGCGCAATTGTGGTTAGCTCAAAGTCTTTTGCTTCCCAAATATCTTGATAATCTGGGTCGTTATAGCGCTCGAGTAGAGTTTCTATGACATCTTTTTTGGTGTAGACATTACCTGATGCACCGACTTCCCAAAATTCATCACACATTTGGTTTTCAATATCTTGTTTTGTTTTCCCAAACTTTTCAGGATGATGGAAGATCGGTTCCCTTGATTTAAGTTCATCAAGGATTTTGCCTTCATCGAATTCTTTCCACTCCTCTGGTGCATCAGACCTAAAGCCATCCCACAAGTAGCCACCATAGGGCTCCAATATCTTTGTCACAACAGTCTCAACTGCTTTAGAATCACCTGTTTTAACCAAGCTTTCAAAAGCAGTAGTCCATTCTTCAGCAAGCTCTGGATTTTCTTGTTTAAAAAGGCGTATCAATGATTTGCCGCTAGCGGTCCATTTTCTCGCGGCTCTAAAATAAAACTGCAACAGAGGTTCAAACAAATGAACGACAGAGATTATTTGCTCTTCTTTGTTTTTAGGAGATTTAATATCATCCAGGATATCTGTGATGAGAAAACGCTCTTTATCGATTTGAGCCGGATTCCATGGATTTGGGCCATTTGCTAAAGCTTCAGCTGCGATTACCTTAGCTTCCATGCTCACAGAGTTTTGCGCTAATATTTCCTGACCATGCAGGATCATATTAATGAGAGCCGGTTTGCCATCACTAGCCTCAAGCCTTCTGCAGAAATACTTTAAGGTATCAAGATCATGAATAAATGCGTCAATAGGCCAACCATCGTAAATAAAGGCTTCTCGATAAGCGTGAGCTACTTCTTCAAAAACAATCACAAGATATAGATCGGATGCACTTGTTCCATGATTAACTGAAACTGATCCTGCCCAGAATACTGCTTGAGCATCTTCGTAGCGTTCTTTAATCAGTTTTTGGATAGTTGGTAACGGGTCATTTCTTGAGGATAAATCCTTTAACATCCAAGCGGTAGATTCTGTTTGAAATTGCTCAAATATTTTAAACCCAGCTTTTGTAAAAGCTTTAATTGCGGTTAGATTGTCTTTTGATGGATGAATTAGGCACCAATCAAAATGTGGAGTTAATATCTGTTCTTCAAATTCATTTAAAATTCTTGTTCCCCATCCTTTGTGTAAGAACGGTTGCTCTCCGATAAATAAATCTATACCGCATACAGAACCAGAAATAGCGCTTAAATTTAGGCCATTCTCTTGCGCAAAATCACGGGCATTATAAGCCTGTATATAACCTATCATTTCTTTGTTCACACAGATGATGTAAGCATATGTTTTGTGGTTTGAATTTTTTGAAAGAGTAAGGCTACGGATGTGTTTACCAAATTTTTCTTTCACCAACTCCAGCATATATGTCACATCCTGATCCCACCATTTTTTGACATGGGGCGACTCTAACCACTTTAACAGGAGCGGAAAATGTGATTCATGTAGTGGTTTGAAAGTGATTGTCATACTTGATCTTTTCTCAATTTATTCCACAATTCATAGACGTTTTTGGACCGTATCAAGTGCAAATTGGCTTTGATTTCCTCTATGCTGAAGTCCCACCATTTGATTTCTAGTAGCTTCTCGATTTCTTCATCAGAAAAGCGCTTTTTAATTAACTGCGCAGGATTCCCGCCCCATATCTCATAAGGGCCTACGTTTTTTGTAACTAAACTGCGTGCCCCAATAACAGCACCATCTGCTATTTGTAAACCCGGCATAATCATTGCCTCTGCCCCAATCCAAACGTCATTGCCAATAACAGTATCCCCTTTTAGTTTTTGGGCCTTTGGTGGAACTTTGTTGTAACCATCGAAATCTTCTTCCAAAAAATCTAATGGCTAACTGGCTATCCATTCATAAGTATGACCTTGAGTGCCACCCATCATAAATTTGACACCAGTTGCAATAGAGCAAAATTTACCAATAATCAGGCGATCAGTTTCATGTGGTAGCCTATGGTCGTCTGCTTCATCTAAATACATAACGCAGTCTTCAAAAGGTTTAGCGTGGTAATATCCTGAATAATAAGAATAATCACCAACAATAATGTGCTTTGCTTTAACGTGATCTTTAATAATAATTGATTCGCGATAACTTTTAAAAATACTCATGCTGCATCCGCTATTTGTTGTTGTAAAATGCCGCGCAAATGCTCATCAAACCCTTGTTTATTTTCCCCTAAACTTACAAAAAATGATTCTTCGGCCTTGAGCAAATCTTTTGCTGCTCCCTGTATTTTAGCGGCACCAGCATCTGTTAATTCTGAAAACTTAGACCGTTCGTCACCTTCCTTTTGGGAGCGCTTCAAAAGTCCTCTTTTTTCCAGGGCCCGCAACACCTGAGACGTCATTGTCACATCAAAACTCAAAAACTTGGCGAGGTCATTTTGCGATACATCCGCTCCATCTTTCTTCAAAAACCCAAGCGTCATCAAAAGCATAAACTGAACGTGAGTAAGATCATGAGGTAAAAGCGTACTTTCAATCTTGCGCTTCCACGCAAAATAAGCAGAATAGAGCAAGAAGCCTGACACTTCGTTCATGTTGATCCAGTTCGTTTTTGATGACTTTTTCATTGTATGACTCTCCGATTAATTGCTTGGTGCATATTGTGGGTTGATAGTGACTCTGTGCTGATACATGTAAACGAGCTCCTTTTAAACAATTATTTTACGCGTTACATACTGTCTACGCACAGAATATATTTGCATAAAACAGCAAAGTATGTCAAGATAAAGCTGCGCATGAGGGGCAATAAAACAATTTTGGATTTGATGAATATGAGGACCTTCTTAAAATGCTTTTTACTTATTATATTTATTTGGAGCGGCAATACGACTATGGCATCTGATAAGACAATTAATTCACTGGCAATGCTTTTTAATTTGAATGGTAAAACGGCTATCATCACAGGAGCATCCCAAGGCTTAGGTAAACAATTCGCTATTATTTTAAACAAAGCTGGTGCGCGAGTAATTTTAGCTAGTCGCGATATTGATAAACTTAATACTTTTAGTAAGGAACTTAAGAACAGCAAAGCCATACAGATGGATGTCGCTAACTCAGCATCAGTAAAAGCAGCGTTTGCTGCACTGGAAGAAGCCGGTGAAAAGATTGATATCTGCATAAACAACGCAGCGACTGGGGCCTTGACTCCTGTTTTTTCAGAGGATGATAATGGCGATTTTGAGCGAGTTATGCAAACCAACGTAATGGGCGTGTGGTATGTCACCAAAGCAGTCGCAAATCATATGAAGAGCCATAAAATCAATGGATCGATTATCAATATCAGCAGTGTAAAGGTGATAGCTTCCCTTACAAAGAGCTAACGGCTTATGCCGCAAGCAAAGCTGCAGCCATACATATGACAAAATCTTTGGTGACTGAACTATCGCAGTACAAAATCAGAATTAATACAATCAATCCGGGGCCAGTTCAGTCAGATTTACTGGGTTCTCCAAACAAACATGACCCTAATTTCTGGAAAGATAAAATACCTGAAGGATTTATAGCCGAGCCAAGTGATCTTGATGGATTGATACTATACCTTGCTTCAAATAGCGCCTCTAAATATGTCACCGGTGCTACCTTCGCCATAGATGGCGGAATTTCTTGGGGTGGTAAATCGTGATAGAGAAGGAAAATAATATGAATAAACAGAATATTGCTCTCGTTACAGGTGCATCTTCTGGAATCGGCGAAGCATTGACTCGGGAGTTGATATCCAAAGATTGGGTTGTCGTTGGAATAGCTCGCAGGGTAGAGAAACTGAATTCAATAAAAAATGAAATGGGGCCTTCATTCATCCCTATACCATGTGATATTTCAGACAAGTCTGATATTCGTAGAGCTTGCCAAAATATTCTTGATCAAGGTCTTTGTCCCAATCTTTTCTTCTTGAATGCAGGTATAGCCGGTGAAAAAGTTATTGAAAATCATGAAGCGTTTACAGTTGAAATACATGAACGCATTATGGCAGTCAATTATTTTGGCGTTTTAGCCTTTGTTGAATTTTTTGAAAAACCATGCCTGCACAACGGCGGGGCTCACTTTATTGTTACAAGTTCGGTAAATGCAATTTTTGCACCACCTACAGGGAGTGCTTATTGTGCATCAAAAGCAGCTATTTCAAAAGTTTTTGAGAGTTTATCGCTCACTTATTGCGAAAGAAACTTGATCTTCTCGTCCATTTATACGGGGCCCGTGGCAACAGATGGTCTTAAAGGCAACTTTCCCTTTACATGGAGTGCTGAAAAAATGGCGAAGTATATGTGTAAGTTCTCTAAGCTCAAAAAATCACGAGGTTACCCATCTCTTTTCTATTTTGTCATTAGCCATCTATTAGGCATTTTGCCTGATGGTGTAGTGATGCGTATTTTAAAAAAGATGTAAGAATTTTATGAGGAAAGAGTTATGAATAAAACTATTACAACATTACCTACTACTATTAAGCTTGTCGGCATTACGGCCCGTAACTTCAAACACACTAGAGATGAATCCAGAAACCTCTAAGATAGGCGCTACCATGCAAAAATTCTTTACTAGTGGTATGCAGGCACAAATTCTTTGGACGGAAAAATCCTGGAACAACCTTTTGTGTTTATACCAATTATGAAAGCGATGTGAACGGTGACTCTACGTATTTTATCGGTGAAGAAGTAACTTCTTTTGAAGAGATAGATAAAGAATTTGAGACGCTTACAATACCTGTCCAAAATTATGCAAAATTCACGAATCAGCCAGGGCCAATGCCCACCGTGTGCATCGATATGGGGCAAAATATATGGAAAATGAATGCATCTGATTTAGGCGGACAAAGGGCTTATATTGCAGACTTTGAAGTTTATGATCAGCGGAGCGAAAATCCGGAGCAAGCTGTTCTTGATATTCTATATCGGTATTCGAAAATGAACATAAGCTTGCTAAAAAGCCAAGATACACAGGTGCTAGAAGAATATTTGGCTCCTCACAAAGCGGAATGTATGTTTATTTGCAGCAATCTTAAAGCTACAGGAATTGAATATGGTGGTTCAGATTTTGAGGGTGAATATTTTGGTTATTTTGATAAACATGATGGTCATTTAGAGCGGCTACTTGGTGTTATTATTCATTATTGGAATGGCAATGTCATGATGCACGCAGAAGACCATGATGTATTGGAAAAGCTTATATTACATCTCAAAAAGAATATTAGCCGGTCAGTAGCAGGGATTTTAGGTCCCAACATTCAAGCAGAACATGTCATCAAGAAGCTTGGTCTATTAGGGCTTAGTTTTGGAATTAATAGTAATGAAGGGCTATATGAAATCAATCTCGAAGCTTTAAATGAGCTTAGCATGCCGAGTAATGTGCAGGTTGTATCCGCACAAAATGTACCCAAAAATATATTAATTGAGTGGATGAAAAGCTATGATATTGAAGCGTTAGGAGCCTTGAATGATGAAACCGTAGAAAAACAAGTTCAAGAACATTGGAATTTACGTCTTCAGAAAAATGATAGCTTGGTTTTATTATTAGATGAAACCCCGGTAGCTTTAAGTCCTTTTAATGCCCGTTTTGCAGATATGGTTCAAGTGGGCCCTGTTTGGACTCCTCCGGAATATCGTAATAAGGGGTTTGCAAGGCTACTTCTTGCCTATACTTTGTACCAGGAAAAACTTAAGGGAAAAAAAGCAATATTATTTACCGATAATCCAGCGGAAATAAAAGTATATCTTGCACTTGGCTTTAAAAAAATCGGTAATTATCGCCTAACGCTATTAGAAAAGCCGGTCCAGTTCCAAGAGATATAATTTACGACATTTCAATGACGTAAAAGATCCATCAAGAGACGCCTGAATTTGGTACAGCTCATCCATTTTATCCGACATAAGAAGAACCAGATCGTTTCAGTCTGCAACGGGGGTGTGATTGTCGGAAACATGTAAACGGATCAAGTATAGGCGCATCCTGATTCTCCCAAGAAAGGTTTGGGCCACCAATTGATTGAGGTGGTTCATGATTATGGCTGTAAATCAGAATATTCTATAGAAACCACCTGCACAATGAATTTTAGTTTTCTACGAAAATGGTGGGATACGGGATGGATTTTAAAAGGTCAGAGTATGCGCAAAATTCTAGCTTCTATTTTATGAGGAAAGAGTTATGAATGAATTTGTACACATCATCAAAGGTACGCCATTCAGGTTCTGGCTAATATTGGTGGAGATATTATTCATTGGTAAGTATAGACTTAAGGCCAAGAAATTTGCGTTTTTTTAATATTAAACGCTTTTTTAAGAGGGTGCTTTGGTATTTTCTCTTGTAATGATGGTAAGTAGTATAGCAACCTTCTTTATAAATACAGGTAAAAAAAGAAGGGTTAATTGAAGTTCCTGGGAGTTATAGAAAACTTGTAAGTATTACTTTCCTTTTTTATTATTAAATATTATTTTAGCTAATTAAATTCTACAGATCTTGAATTGTTCTTTAAATACTCTATTATTAAAAGTATGATAGGTGGATTATTCTCTGTATATTTTACAGAGCAGGTACTGCATTATACGTGTCAATATTTGAAATTTTTAAAATCATTATGATGATAATACTACGTTTAATTCTAAAGAAAGATAAAAAAATTTTATTAATAACAAGAAGTCCCACTAACAAAATTTGGGCTTCCCATTGGCATTGCGTGACAAGGAATATTGAGGCAGGCGAATCACTAAAAGAAGCCATTATTCGTGAAGCTGCAGAAGAGGTTGGGCTCAAGCTTAAGGGTTTGGCTTTAGAAAACACAGTTTTTTGTATAGAAAAAGATTATTGTTTCCCTATGAAAAAATTTTATGCATTAGAACTGTTTTTTGTTAGTGATTTGGGCGACCATCAAGAACCCACAAATTTAGAGCCTTCAAAGCAGGATTCTCTAGGGTGGTTTGATCCATATAAGTTACCAGAGCCCATGATTCCCGGAGTGGCTTTTGGCATCAAAAGTTATTTTAACAACCAACGTTATGTAGAATTTCGCAATGTCTAAAGAAATCCAAGTCCTTCCCTATGACCCAAATTGGCCTCATATTTATGAAAAAGAGGCGGCCCTTATCGGGCAAGCTTTGAGTGGTAATTGTTTAGCAATTCACCATATTGGCTCAACGTCAGTGCCAGGTTTGGCGGCTAAGCCTACCGTTGACATGATCACTGTGGTAGGTAGTGGAGATCTGTCTATTGCGCAGCTTGAAAAAGTCGGATTTTCTTATAAAGGTGAGTGGAATATTCCATTTAAATTTGGATTTACCAAGCGCGGCCAAGATGAAATTAACCTCCACGTTTTTGAAGAAGGCCACCCAGAAATAGAGCTTAATATTCTATTTAGAGATCATTTGCGCTCAAATCCTCAAAGCCTTAAGGAGTATGCCCACATTAAAGAAACGCTGATTGAGGACGAGACTTCATTTCAAAAGCAAAAAGGCAACATGTTTTCAGGTTATAATTTAGGAAAAGATCGCTTTATTCGTCAGATTTTAAAAACGAGCGGATACAACGGACACAGATTCTTGAAAGTAACTCATATACAAGAATGGGAAGATTATCATCGTATTCGAAAGACAGAAATATTCGATGCCATTGGGGTGGTTTATGATGCGCATCATCCAAGCATCACGGCGAACAGCGCCTATCACTTTATAGTGTGTCATGGAATAGAAGTCCGGACGGTTGCTCATATTGAACTTCTCAATGAATCAGATGCAGCGCTCCGCTCTCTTGCAACAGATTCCGGATTTCAGCGCCAAGGCTATGGGGCAGAAATGATGGCTCTACTTGAAAAATGGCTCAAAAGACAAAATATAAAAGTACTCAAAATGCATAGTCGTCTTAGTGCGGAGCCTTTTTACAGAAAATTAGGCTTTCTGGAAATGCCATTTGATGATCCTTCTATTCAAGAACAATACATAGATCTCGGGAAAGCGTTATGAAAAATCAAATTACACAAACAACTCTTACTCCAGAATTAAAGGCGTCGATCTTTGAGGCTTTTGCAAAACATGCGATTGAGTCTGTCGGCTTTGATGGTTTAGCCGGGGAGCCAGTAGCATTCGAGAGCATGGAAAACGACGTATCTCTTGGAGTAGTGGTTTGTCAATTATTTTGGGGCAATTTGCATATCAAGTATCTACTCACAAATAAAGAGTATCGTGGGCGCGGTATAGCAAGCGCTTTAATGGAACACGCCTTTAATTTTGGCAAAGAGAAAGGATGTCGTTTTGCATTTGTGGAAACTATGAGTTTCCAAGCTCCAGAATTTTATCAAAAACTTGGCTTTGAAATCGAACTCAAGAGAGATGGTTATGCAGCAGGCACTTCATTTTACTATTTAAAGAAGGTGTTATGATAAAGATTGAAACAATTACACCGGATTTGGCTGAAGGACTCTGCCGCAAAATTACGGGTGATTTACCGGAGTACTTTGGTTTGCCTGAAGTGAACGAGCATTATGCTGTTGGAGTTCGCTCTCGGTTCAATCTGGCGGCATGCATAGGTGAAGAATATGTTGGTCTTATTTCAATAGATTTTCCTTATCCTGAAAATGCCAATATTTATTGGATGGGTATTTTACGAGATTACCACCGAACAGGTATAGGAAAAATCTTATCTTACGAAGCTTTTAAGCAGGCCAAAAATTCAGGTGCCAAAACAATTTCTGTCGAAACTTTATCGCCTGAGGAAGCGGATGAAAATTATCTGAAAACATACCAGTTCTACAAATCCTTAGGTTTTGCTCCATTATTCAATTTAAAACCTCAAGGCTATGAGTGGAATATGGTTTATATGCTCAAAAGCCTGGATGATCTTTTTGAAAACAGAACAAAAGACGTATTCATACGTCCCCTTATAAGAGAAGATATTATAGCTATATCTACGGCTTTTGATCAAATCGGTTGGAATAAACCGCCATCATCTTTCGAAGAATATTTGAAGGAACAAGAAGAAGGAGAGCGAATCGTTTGGGTGGCTCACTTCAAGGGCGAATTTGCCGGTTACGTAACCTTAAAATGGCAATCTGGGTATCCGTCATTTAAAGCGGAAAATATCGCGGAGATTATGGATTTAAACGTACTGCCACACTACCGAAAAATGGGTGTTGGTTCTTTGCTACTTGATTGCGCTGAAAAAGAAGCGCTAAC
Organism: Holospora curviuscula; assembly: GCF_002930195.1. GTDB lineage: Bacteria > Pseudomonadota > Alphaproteobacteria > Holosporales > Holosporaceae > Holospora > Holospora curviuscula. Next base: position 31,080 of record NZ_PHHC01000105.1, read on the forward strand.
AAAAAGCCAAATTATTGGCATCGGTGTTGGCCTATATGCAGGCGCAGATGGTGGCTATGGAGCTGCTCAAAGGCTTTACATAAAGCGTGGATATATCCCTGACGGAAAAGGCGTTACTTATAATTATGAACCCACGATTCCAGGTAATAGCTATCCGCTTGATGATGACCTGGTGCTATGGTTTACCAAGAAATTGAGTTGAGGACGAGATGTTAGAAGTATTAGAGATAGTAAAGAATGTACAAAGCAATATGTACGCTAAATATGGCCTAAAAATTGAGAATTTTTTTCCTGAAGAAGAAAGTTCAGAATATCATGCTCATACTTTTACTCTGAAAAATAAGAATGGTTTATTTAGAATAGCCAAAAAAACTCCAACAAAAACAGGTTGGTTTGTAACGATATGGAAAAGGGGTGCTGATAATATTATCGCCCCCTATGACAGAACTGACGCAATTGATTTCGTTGTAATTGCAGTTTCTGATAATAACAATGTGGGGGAATTTATATTCCCTAAAACCATTTTATTAAAGAAAAACATATTTAGCGAAAACGGTAAAGAAGGCAAACGAGCGATAAGGGTTTATACACCATGGGATAAAACCACAAGCGCACAAGCTGCTAAAACTCAAAAGTGGCAAAGTCAATTTTTTGTTGACCTGGGGTCATCTAACTCTGAGCCTACTCTTACAATAAAGAATTTGTATTCTATGTGAGATTCTATGAACAAAAAATTCCCCTACAAACTCATCGATCTAACCCACGCGCTGGATAGCACTATCCCTACCTGGAATGGTGGGTGCGGGTTTAATCATGATGTGCATATCGATTATTCTGATTGCACGAGCGAAGATAAATTCCGCGTGATGAAAGTTAAAATGCATGCGGGGATCGGAACGCACATGGATGCGCCAAGCCACTGTATCCCTGGCGGGAGATTTATTCATGATTTTGATGTCAATGATTTGATCATGCCTTGTGTGGTCATTGATGTATCTGATAAATGCTTTGAGCGCTATTCCTTGAGCGTGCAAGATATAGCGGACTTTGAAAGCAAGTATGGGCTCATTCCAAAAAGCTCATGTGTGTTTGTGAAAACCGGCTGGGGCAAATTTTGGAACGAACCTTTGAAATACCATAACAACCATGTATTTCCATCCTTATCAGCTGAAGCTGCAGAGCTTTTGCTTGAAAGAGGCGTGAGTGCCATTGGTATTGATACACTTTCTCCTGATCGACCTGAGGATGGATTTAAGGTTCATAAAACCTTTTTGGGCCCGGATAAGATAATCATAGAAAATGTAGCAAATCTCGATAGTATGCCGCCAACCGGAAGCTTCTGTTTAGTCCTGCCCATCAAAATCAAGGATGGCACAGAATCACCGGTAAGGCTCGTTGGATTGATTGAAAGAGAGGTGAAATGAAATCTAAATTTAACTTATTGATTGCCATCATATTCTCTTGCATAGCTTTTAGTAATGCTTATGCTCTAGAAAGCAAAAAGCTTGATATGTTTGATCGTGGCCGAGGCAGAAATGTCCCCGTGGTTATTTATCAAGGGAAAACGATAAATAAACCAGTGGTGATCATCAGCCACGGTTATGGCGCCAAAAATACAGAATATTCGTTTATCGCAAATGCTCTTGCTGAAACTGGATATTTTGTGGTGAGCATCCAGCATGATCTGGAGACAGATAAGCCTCTTCCTACGACAGGAAATCTATTTGAAAGAAGAAAACCCCTTTGGGAACGTGGTGTTCAAAACATTTTGTTTGTGATGAATGAACTGCAAAAGATAGAAGCACAGTTGGATCTGAACAAAGTGATTTTAATAGGTCATTCTAACGGCGGCGATATGTCTATGATGATGGCTCAGCTTTATCCAGATAGGCTATCAAAGATTATTTCCCTTGATAGCAGAAGGTATCCTTTCCCAAGCAATCCGAAATTAGAGATTTTACGCTTTGGAGCAATAGATGATGAACCAGATGAAGGTGTCGTTCCTGAGTCTGGTGTTCAAGTTATTTATGTGAAAGGAGCTCGGCATATAGATTTGTGTGATCGAGGGAGTCCTGAAATCAAGGATGAAATTCAAAAATCAATTAGAGCTTGTCCGCAAATGAGAGATATGTTAGTGTATCTGGATGATGTTGGATGCAATTGAGGAATATAAATGAATAGAAGAGCGTATGAGACAGATTTAAAAGACAAAGAATGGGAATTAATATCGGAATATTTTATACCAAATATTAAGAAGGCTGGCAGGCCTGTGAAACACAGCAGAAGAGAGATATTAGA
>NZ_PHHC01000106.1 GCF_002930195.1 Holospora curviuscula
ACCTAACATTTGGGTTAAGCAATCAAGACGCCTATTGTCGATTTTGAAATATGGCTTTAAAATGCGCTTTAACTCGTTGACTGAAACCATGATGTATACCTCTTTTTCGATAATCGAGATTATACACTTTTTGTTTTTATTTCACCGAGTTACTGTCAATGCAAACTAACTAACCAATTAGTTTTGTCCGGTACAGAGGTCAATTCTATACTTTATTCCTGCGGTTTCACTTTTTTACGTAACTGGTTCTTAATGTAGGGGTGTTTAAGCAAAGTATAGCCTTATATTATTAAGCGAATTCTGTAATTTTATCCTTAATGCATCGCTTCATATTGGCCTATGATTTCTCTATAGGATTTAGATTGGGTGAATAAGTGGGAAGTGGGTAAAAATATTGTTCTGCAGCCCAAAAATGCAATCAGCGCTCTGGTCTTCTGAGAGTTATCGAATAAAGGGTGATCTATAATGAGACCGGGTTTTAGTCTTTTAATTAAACACTGTTCTACCCAACCATTAAAAAGATTCCTATTGCAAGATTTGTTATGGGTTCTATAGATTGATTGTTCACTAAACCGGCTATACTACAGATTCTTTTGAAATATGCACTACGCTTTTCACGACGCGCCTTTTCCTTTTTTTGCTTTATCTTCTCTCTTTGAAAATCGCCCCATATCCAAATTACTTTTATCAACATACAAAAGAAGTGTAAAGGGTATCTTTTTTATGATTTTTAGATATTCATCTTGCTTTTTTTGCTCTACTTCCTCAGGTGTAAAGGTTTTTATCGCTAAATTCTCGCCTCTTAAATACTATTGCAACATATTTTTTGCTTATAAGAAACTCAGCCTCGATATCCTTTAATCTACTATTAGGATTATTTTTAAAAAATAATTTTATATTTGAATAATCTAGTTTACATCTACATTCTAAATGTTTTTTAGAACATTAATTTTCTTCTTTCTTACATCGATTACGCCATCTACTTACTGTTCTCCTGTTTATCTCAAATACTTCTGATGATTTTTTTGTATTTTTTATTTAATCAGTAATTAAAGTGCTTTTTTACTCTATGGGCGTCTAGACATTTTTGTATTCGATCACGCTTGTGCACTTAATTCAAGATGATTTACTATATGCTGTTTTAATATATTGAACATGGGCTTAATTAAATTACACTTTTATACGATTCTTGATCATAAATATCATGATGTATTTCTCTCAGATCTTGTAAGTATAACAGGTTTAGCGGCTACAGATTTTATGACATCTACCCCTGTAATTGGCGTCTTGTCCTCTATCAGTTATTAACACTAACATAGCTAGTTCTTTTATGAACTTTAAAGTTAAAGCTTTAATACAGTTTCATCCCATTACAGAAACCTTTTATGTACCGTCACTCAGTTTTTCGTAGTCTCTTATAAAAAATACTTAAGAGTCGCATCTGTACTAAACACTGAAATCCTCTAATCTCACCCTTTAGGCACTTTATCTCTTCCTTTACCAGAAAAACTATCTTTGATGCATCGAATCTTCTTTTAAATCCTATAGTATGCGACCACCTCATGTGAAAACGCTTGGATTGCACCATCTTTTTCTCTAAATACGAATACTCTCCAGAAAAACGAGGCTTGCTCTGTCATACTCAGTGTTGTCGAATGAGGATTTTTGAAGCCCATGTACGTATCTTTTACTGCTTCTCTTTCTCCGTTTACCGTTTTGGGGGAATAGTATATTTTATTTTTTAGAAAAAACGCTAAAGCCCTCTTAATTATTTTATATTGCAAGGAATGCTGCATCAGTGATTTTGGCACATTCTTACAATACGTTCTATTCAATTTTATACCATCATAATCTGGAACTGTGCGTCATGAAGCGAAACATTTCTATAATTTTTTTAAAATACTTAGAGCCTAATTTTTTATTTTCCCAACTTCAAAACCTCAATGAATGCTTTTTGAGGAATTTCAATATTTCCAAATTTTCGCATACGTTTTTTGCCTTCTTTCTGCTTTTCAAGTAATTTACGTTTTCTTGTAATATCTCCACCATAGCACTTAGCAGTAACATTTTTTCGTAAAGCTGAGACAGTTTCTCGCGCTAAAATCTTTCCTCCCACTGCTGCTTGAATAGCAATAGGGAAAAGTTGCCGTGGCAAAATCCCTTTCAATTTTTCACAAATAGCCCTCCCTTTTTCGTAGGCTCTCATTTGAGGTACTACCGAAGCTAGTGCATGAATAGGCTCTCCATTCAGCAAGATAGATAAAAGGACGAGTTCCCCTTCTTCATATCCATCCATATCATAATCAAAACTGGCATGTCCCCGAGTTAAACTTTTTAAGGTATCATAAAAATCAAACGCAACCTCATTCAAGGGCATTCGATATACCATTAACGCCCGGGTAGGGGTAATATACTCTAAGCTATCCTGAATCCCCCGTCGCTCTACCAGCAAAGTAAGTACTGCTCCCACATAAAGATCTGGTACTAAGAGTGTAGCCTTAATCCAGGGCTCTAACATAGAATGAATCTCATTGGGTGTGGGCATGTCCGCTGGGTTATGAAGATCAATCCAAGTACCGTTTTGAAGCTGAATTTTATACACAACACTGGGAGCTGTGATAATTAGGTCCAAATCAAATTCTCGTTCCAGACGTTCTTGTACCACTTCAAGATGAAGGAGTCCTAATAGTCCTAAACGAAATCCAAATCCCAGAGCATTAGAAGTATCCATTTCGTAAGAAAAACTTGCATCATTTAAATGAAGCTTAGCTAAACTCTCTCTTAATCGATCAAAATCCCCTGCCTCTGTAGGAAAAAGACTACAAAATACTACAGGAGTGCAAGGCTTAAATCCTGGAAGTGCTTCAGTGGCGGGACGCTGCTCTTCTGTAAGAGTATCCCCAATATGACAATCTCTCACTGTTTTAACATTAGCAATGATATAGCCCACTTCTCCACAGGCTAGATGATTCACTGGGGTTGGGTACGGCGTAAATATACCAATTTGCTCTACCGTGTACACAGCATTAGCAGCCATCATAAAAATTTTCATTTTTTGGGTAATGATTCCGTCCACAACGCGTACCAATAAGATAACCCCTAAGTAGGCATCATACCAACTGTCTACCAATAACGCTTTCAAACAAGCTGTAGCATCGCCCTGAGGTGAAGGCAAACGATCCACAATACTTTGTAAAACTGCTTCAATTCCCGTACCTTTTTTTGCAGATACCTCTAAAGCATCGTCTCCGGAAAGACCAATGAGATTTTGAATTTGTGTCTTAATATTTTCAGGATCTGCAGAAGGTAGATCCATCTTATTAAGCACTGGAATTAAGGTATGATTGTGCTCTATGGCCTTATAAACGTTGGCTAAGGTTTGCGCTTCAACCCCTTGACTGGCATCCACTACCAACAAAGATCCTTCACAAGCCGCCAACGAGCGGCTCACTTCGTAGGAAAAATCCACATGTCCAGGGGTATCCATTAAGTTAAGTTGGTAAAGATTCCCATCTTTGGCCCGAAAACTTAATCGCACGGTTTGAGCTTTTATAGTGATACCCCGTTCTCTTTCTATATCCATGGTATCTAAAAATTGCTCTTTTTCGTGACGCTGCTCCAGCGCGCCACACACGCGCATCAACGCATCGGCTAAAGTGGATTTTCCATGATCAATATGGGCAATAATGGAAAAGTTACGAATAAAGTTTTGATTGCTGTGCACGTTAATAATAAAGAACGAACAATATACCCTATCATACAAGTATTTTTTTATTATTTCCATAGGCAGGGCCCTACCTAAGAGCCCTTAATTTAACCCTAATAAATGCTGAAACTATGGCACAATTCAGCCGATAAAAGTTTCTGGCAATAAGGATTAATCTTTTTCGTTTTGTATAAGCTTTGACCCAAAATCCCTTTCCCAAGCATTATCTTTCTCCGCTTGCTTGGTCTTCTGGAGCAAAGGATTAGTCGGGTTTACTTCATTCAATATAGACCATTCTGATTGCATTTCGCCCATTTTTCTTAGGATGGTCATTAACTCTGGCGTTAATGCTGATTCGCTTCCTTGCAAAGTCTTTGTTTTACTTTTTAGCTCATTTAACAGCGCTGCTTTACATACTTTTTCTTTTATAGGTATACTTTTTAGTGCATTTGAGAGCGTTATTCCTTCTTGATTATTTGAGAAAATGACCCCTTTTTTTACTTTTTTTGTATTATCTTCCTTGGGTGTCAGCGCCTTATGCAATGATTGAAAATTATAACCATGACTAAACAACGACTCTACTCTAGCATTGAGGATATTGTTTTTGATCTGCTGCAAAATAGCGGCTCCTGCCTCACAACGGTGGTAAAACACTGTACCGTATGCTACTTCAGCGTTATTTTGTATTTTTTTAATATATGCATTGATCTCTTTAAGGACCTCACTCTTATCTAGTACATCCTTAAGAATTGGAATTATTTTCTGTTTGAAAGAAAGACGATTCGATGCCTCTAACACTACAGATGCCTGAATAATGTGATAATATACCGCATCAAAGGATCCTGAATTAAGGGTTAAAAATTCCTCAGCTTTAGTTCGAGCCCAATTTTTACGACATTTAATGGCATCTTTTAATTCTTTCTTTGCTTCCTTTTCGGAGAGATCGCTTGAAAACGTAATCCCGTTTAAGCTTTCAACAAAATCTTCTACCATGTCTAAACGTTCTCTTAATACTTTTTCTTGTTGTATTTTAAGCAATTTTTTTTTTATGCTGGACTCATCGGCTATTTCTTTTTGAAGCGCAATTTTAGAACCAGCCAATGCTTGTTCTGTGTCTTCTTTTTTTCGTTCTATCTCTCCTTCTTCATCTGCGAAGGATGGACTAATGGCAGAGAAAGTGAACATTAGGGCAAGAATTAATTTTGTGTGCATTATTTAATATAAATTTAATTTTTTACTCTACTATATTAAATGTAAAATTAAGAAAAGTCAATTTTTCAGATATAAAAAACTTTTTATGTGTGTTTTTTTGAGTCATGCAGTTTAAGATACCTATCTAGAATTCTACTAATCTGTTTATGATGTTATATTTTTTAACGGGGTAAAAGATTTTCTGTTTAGAAGCGCGGTACACGCTTTTGGTAGTGTAGTTTTTTTATTTCAGAAATGATTGCGAGTCAAGTAATATTTCGAAACGCATCAAAAACGCTGTGAGGAACGTTTATCACTATTAAGCAATAATGAAAAAATTAAAAATAAAGTTTTGATTGCTGTGCACATTAAATAATAAAGAACGAATCTCATCCTTTATCATAAAAGTATTTTTTTATTATTGCTGTAGGTAAACTTCAATTTCAAAGGTTAACTTTTAATGAAACTTAACAATAACACACAGGGAGACAAGATGACTCTACCCCCATAGTGCGTTTAATTAAACTTAATTCTTAAAACAAAATAAAAGCGCACGTATCAAAACGAGAAACCATTTTTCTAAAGCGTTTGGGTGTATCAAGGCAGTACCATAACATAAAAGTGGCGGATTTAGGTGTCGGGTAGTTTAGGCTGTGAGCATGAAGTAATCACTATGGTACAGGATGAACGGAAATCCATAAAGGCTTGATTACTCATAGTTCTTGTCTGAAATGAACTCTAGGCTTGGGGGACAACATAACGGTGAACCTATCTTGTCTGTATTCTAAGGTCTCGTGTTCCTATTAATTTTTGTATTCTGCTAAGCATGGGCTTAAACAAGGAGAGTTTTATGCAGAAGTTTTTTGAACTGCTACCATACGACAAGACTCGTATCTTTTTATCAATACCGTCGTTTAAAATGTTTATGGATGCGCGCCCATACATCCATATTATTTTTAGACATTTAACTAAAGAACGGGTTCAGGATAAAGTACAAAGATGAAATTAGACCCCCTAAACAATACTTTGTTTCAAGCAATAATTTCTCTAAGCATTAGAGAAAATCTGACCACTATATCCGCGGATTTCAGTGCGATCGATGGAAAGAGTGCAGATGCCCACTTACCCAAAACCCTCGCGGTGTGCTTCCTGCACTGAGAAAATGAGGGATTTTTTTGTATTCTCATTGTGGCGCAGCGTTTCAAGATTTCTCTGCGGGTTGTTAAGAATCCGCGCTTTTGCTACAAAGGCTAGCCAAAGAGAAGATAATGGATAAAAGCAACGAGTTCACAGCAATACCTAAGGTATTAGATTGGCTGGATAGTAAAGCATCCATTCTCACTATAGATACTATGGGATGTCGCTATAAAATCGCAGATAAAATCATGGGTAAAGGAGGACGTTATATATTCTCTCTCGAAGCTAATCAGGGGCAAATATTACGAAAGTTATGATAAGAGTCACGCTAAGATTGAAATTAGAAAATGCTCGGTAAGTCAGGATGGTAGATGGCTAGTCTTAAATACCCCTAATGGGCTTTCCATTAAAAGCATGGCGCGGATAGAATCGATTCCTGAGATAAAAGGCAAGTGTTCTAGTGCAGTGCGGTAGTCTGGATCTTTTTTAGAAGCCACTCTTGAAACAATGCTCTCATATATTAAAAGCCATTGGGCTTTACATTGGGTAGTACAGAGGTCATTTGGAGAAAATCAAAGAAGAATACGAAAAGAAAACGCTCCCCACGCTATGGCGATAATCAGGCATATAGCTCTGAACAAACTCAGATGCTAAGATAATCCAATCAAGAGGTTCAGAAAAATGGGATGGGGCTAGAGTGACGACATACTTTTCCGGTATCTTGCAACAAAATTTTTTATGAGGTATTCCTGCGCCCTTTTATATCAGTCTAGCATCTTCAGGCGGAGGCTTTCCTTACTTCCCCTTGCGCTTGTTGATTCCTTCTTCGATGACTTTTCACGCTTCGTTTTTTAGATCGCTTGTATAGCTTTTTGACCTCTTTCACTTCTCTTTGATGTTAATCTAGATTTTTTTACAAAAGTAATCCTCTAAAAACTGTACAATTATATAAAATCAACTCTTTATAAAGATTGACCAGAAAATTTATTGAGATAACAATCTAGGAAAAATGCACTCCAAAAAAACGATTCGCATTTCAAAAAACTTGGCATGTTTTGATTTTTACCCTCCTGTTTTTAACGAAGAAGAAGGATTAATTACAGATTCTAGCTTCACTATATAAGTGCTTTAGCGGGAGAATAAACTGATATGGAGATGTTCCCGAAATAAACTACAAAAGCGGTAATGTAATTTCAGGGTTGGGTAATCAAAAAGGTATTGCTTGATCTTTTTGTATCGAGCTTGAGCAACTCTTGCTTTCGAAACTACCAAAAGATCATTATGGACAATGCGTCTTACATACATTTTTCAACACAAAAGAGCGTATTGAGAACGCTGAATGCAACCTTATTTTTCTTACTTAACGCCCAGAACCATTTCATAAAAAGAATTTGATAAAAATCTACTAACAGATAGGACACACACTGAAGTAATACTAGCCTTAATAGCTTTACCCAGGACTACCTGGTGCACTAAAGTCTAGGTTCAGGGATTGTGGGTAATACATACGTCTGGCAGTCAGTGTTTATTAAATTTCTAAAAAAACTATAATATTTATTAATCTTCAAAACAATTTATTTAAAAAGCTTAATAAGTTTATACTCTTTTTTTTTAACCTGAAACAAGAAGCGCAAAAAGGTAGGCCCATACCTGAATGGTCCGGGATGCAAAAAGTATACACTGAAAGAGAACCTCTTGCTTTTTCAACTGTTTTTGAGATAATAAGTTATACTGTGTAGAAAAGATAAAAATGTTCTTAAGTACTTATTCATTACTAAAAACTATATTTTCTTTTGTGATTGTGATATGCCCATTAGTTATTTTTCATGAATTAGGTCACTACTGGGCAGCGCGCTGGAGAGGAGTGGCCATTGATAGTTTTTCTGTGGGCTTTGGTCCTGCACTGTATCAATGGAAAGATAAACGGGGTACTGTGTGGAAATTTTGTCCTTATTTGTTGGGAGGATATGTAAAATTTTTGGGAGATGCCGATCCTTCCGGGTTTACAACGACGGATTCTCATTCTAAATCCAGCATTACCCATAAACGTCCTTGGGAAAAGATTGTTATTGCCTTTGCAGGACCATTCGCAAATTATCTGTTAGCCTTTGGATTAATTGTAACGATGGTAATTACCGTTGGCCTTCCAGACGTTAATCAACCTATTATTGGGAAAGTAAGTACTGCGTCCCGGGCAAAAGGACTTCTTTTTCCTAAAGACAAAATTCTTGAAATCCAGGAGCAAAAAGTCGACTCGTTTCAAGACGTGCTGAAGATTTTAGAGTCTACACCTTTACAAGATAGTCTACGCTTCAGTATTGCTCGAGACAATGAAGTGGTTGATGTGGAACTCAAGGCGCCTGCTTCTCCTACATCGCGGGAAGTATGGAGAGGCAATGTAGGTATTGTTCCCGCGTGTACATGGAAAAAAAATTTTTATGGAGGGTATTTCGGAAATGCCTTTGAGGTGTTTATTCAAGAAAGTAAAAAGCCACTAGAACTGTTTAAGAAATCTAATGTAACTCAGCTTTCTGGACCGTTAGGAATTGCACAACAAGCTCGAGATACTTTAGAGCATGCAGACTTTGGTACGGTATTACTTTTGATGGCTTCCATTTCTATCGCTTTAGGCTTTTTTAATTTACTGCCTATTCCTTTGTTGGATGGAGGAAACATCCTGTTGTCAATGGTTGAATGGGTTTTAGGCAAACCGCTTCCTAATCGTCTTACCCAGGCATTGCTTTGGGGGTCTATCTTGATACTAGGGGCTGTTTTTCTTTACTCTTCTTTTAAAGATTTGGAAAAGTATACCATCATTCAAAGCATTTTAAACTACATTCGTCATTGAAGCGTATCTATTCTTTTTAAGTAAAATAAACACAAAAAGCGTTCCTCTCAGTGTTTAAGAAGAGAAGACACGCTTTTTTGTGGATGTATTGTGTTATTTTTTTATCGTTAATACGTTAAATTATTCACAGCATGTTGTGCAAGAATTGCATTCAGGTACACATACGCTGATAGATTTTGTGGAGCAGACGCCACAGGGAGTTACGGATGTAATAGTTTGCGAGCCACAACAGGGTTTATCTTCTGCACTTGCGATACTGGAAAGTAAAATCGCCATCGTCAATAAAGTTTTATTCATGATCATTCTCCTTTTTTGTAAAAGCTTTGTTTATTTAAAAAAAAATATTGCGTATTATCCATCATAAGTGAATTAATCTCAAGTAGGGCATTTAAGAGGGATACGATAAACAGTAGGAATAGGTTCTACCGTTGGCGCGCAACACGCGGATGGGTGTATCACTTTTGTGCAACACCCACTCTCTTCAGCAAAGGCAGTTCCACTTATCACAAACGCAAACACTGAAAACATTAATTTATTCATTTTTTTTCCTTTTTTATATTTCACAGATAATACTAACATTATTATATTAAAAAAATATAAATTTTTAGATTAATTTATGAATTTTTTAATGGAAGTCATTTAAAGATGTGTTTGAGATCGTTTTTCAGGCAGTATTTAGTTTGGATAAAGCAGTGCTTTATCCAAAATTCTTATATAGGGTTTATGCACTCTTATTACTTGTCTTTACAATGATGCAAGTTTTCTAATCTATGGAATAGAGTGTGAAATCGTAATAGTATTCTCCTCTAGAAAGATAAAAAGTTCATACTCTTTGAAGCGTCTGGGAAAGTGATTAATCCAAGACAATGTGCGCTCCACGTGCCATCTTTTTGCCAAAATAAGCCTCCCCTTGAGTCAGGCGCGCCGATATCTCATGTGTATGCTTTAAGACACTTTTAGCGAAATTCGCGCAAACATCCTTAAGCCTTGGGGTTTCTTGAAACATAAGGCTCCAGCCATATGATCAATATGGGCTTCCTAGAGACTTTAGCGTGCAAAAGATGACCTTGTGTGTCTGTTAGACTATGACAGTTAAGACCTTTTTCTCCCATCAATACGCCGTTCTGAAGCGTTGTCCGTTGTTTATACACTTTGGGAATCGAGGATATTATCACTGGGAGTCGGCATGGCT
>NZ_PHHC01000107.1 GCF_002930195.1 Holospora curviuscula
ATCTTTTTCAGCAGTATTTGAGCAATATAGTACAACTAACGTACCCCTAGTGATTTCAGAATACAATGACATTGTATCTAAGCAACAATTTATTAAAAAATTATTAATAAACAATATTAGTATTCTAAGAAAAATGGATACTAATAACCCGGATGTTCAAGGGTTACTAACAAAAATGATTCCTTTTACTGAGCCAATTAATTCTGGAACTACGCTAGATAAAATACTAGAAGTGAACGTAATCAGTAAACTGAAAGGTAAAAAGATTTTATAAAAAGTTATTTTACATAAGAAAAGATACTTAAAGACTGGCAACGACTTACTTTTTCACGTCTTAAGACGAAATATCATCAGCGCTAGGCGTCTTAACGGTCGAGTTCGGAATGGGATCGTGTGTTTTCCACCTGCTCTAGTCACCAGTCTATAAATACCGTGGGTAATAAAAAATCTAACATGAATGTAAATCAAGCCAATGGGACGATTAGTACTGATTAGCTAAAAAAGTTACCTTTCTTACACACTCAGCCTATCAACGTGGTAGTCTACCACAGTCCTCTTAGGGAAAATTAGTTTTGAGGTTAGTTTCCCGCTTAGATGCTTTCAGCGGTTATCTAGTCCGTACATAGCTACCCAGCACTGCTTTTGGCAAAACAACTGGTACACCAGAGGTACGTCCATCCCGGTCCTCTCGTACTAGGGAAAGATCCTCTCAATTTTCCAACACCCACGGCAGATAGGGACCGAACTGTCTCACGACGTTCTGAACCCAGCTCACGTACCGCTTTAATTGGCGAACAGCCAAACCCTTGGGACCTTCTACAGCCCCAGGATGCGATGAGCCGACATCGAGGTGCCAAACCCCCCCGTCGATAAGAACTCTTGGGAGGGATAAGCCTGTTATCCCCGGCGTACCTTTTATCCGTTGATCGATGACCCTTCCATAAGGGATCACCGGGTCACTATGACCGACTTTCGTCTCTGTTCGACTTGTAAGTCTTACAGTCAGGCAAGCTTGTGCCATTGCACGCTACAGCTGATTTCTGTCCAGCCTGAGCTTACCATCGCGCGCCTCCGTTACAATTTAGGAGGCGACTGCCCCAGTCAAACTACCCACCATGCATGGTCCTGGCGCTGGGTTTACAGCGCTCAGTTAGATACCAAATAGATTCAGGGTGGTATTTCAAGGTTGGCTCCACGCCAGCTAGCACCAGCGCTTCAAAGCCTCCCACCTATCCTACACAGAATCTACCTTGTACCAATGCAAAGCTATAGTAAAGGTGCACGGGGTCTTTCCGTCTAACCGCGGGTACTCCGCATCTTCACGGAGAATTCAATTTCACTGAGTTGATGTTGGAGACAGTGGAGAAGTCGTTACGCCATTCATGCAGGTCGGAACTTACCCGACAAGGAATTTCGCTACCTTAGGACCGTTAGATTTACGGCCGCCGTTTACTGGGGCTTCAATTTAGTGCTTGCACACCTCCTCTTAACCTTCCAGCACCGGGCAGGCGTCAGACCCTATACCTAGAATTTCTTCTTTGCAGAGCCCTGTGTTTTAGTTAAACAGTCGCTACTCCCTCTTATGTGCCACCTCAAAAAGGTTTCCCTCATCAAGGCACTCCTTATCCCGAAGTTACGGAGTTAATTTGCCGAGTTCCTTCAACATCATTCTCTCAAGCGCCTTAGTATACTCTACTTGTCCACCAGTGTCGGTTTGGGGTACGGTCTATTGCTGGGACTATTTCCTGGAAGATTCTAACGAGCTGGTCCAATCCAATAAGGACCAACAGACTAGTCTCTCCGTCATCTCCAGCTGGCTCAGGAATATTAACCTGATTCCCATCGACTACGACTTTCGTCCTCGCCTTAGGGGCCGGCTCACCCTGCGTGGATTACCCTTGCGCAGGAACCCTTGGACTTTCGGCGGAAGTGTTTTTAACACTTCTTTACGTTACTCATGTCAGCATTCTCACTTCTGATATCTCCAAAAGACCTCACGATCTTTCTTCAACGACCTACAGAACGCTCCGCTACCGCTTTTCTTACGAAAAGCCCACATCTTCGGTGTATCACTTAAGCCCCGTTACATTCTCGGCGCAGATCGACTTAATTAGACTAGTGAGCTATTACGCTTTCTTTAAAGGATGGCTGCTTCTAAGCCAACCTCCTAGCTGTCTTGGTCAATCCACTTCCTTACCCACTGAGTGATAACTTAGGGACCTTAGATGGTGGTTAGGGTTGTTTCCCTTTTGACGACGGACGTTATCGCCCGCCGTCTGTCTGCTGTACTTGGCTTTTTGGTATTCGGAGTTTGGTTGGGTTTAGTAAGAATCGCTTCCCCTTAGCCCATTCAGTGCTCTACCCCCAAAAAGAAACATACAACGCTCTACCTAAATAGATTTCGCGGAGAACCAGCTATTTCCAGGTTTGATTGGCCTTTCACCCCTAGCCACAAATCATCCACAGCTTTTGCAACAGCATATGGTTCGGCCCTCCAGCACGCATTACCGCACCTTCAGCCTGTTCATGGCTAGATCACCTGGTTTCGGGTCTTATTCGTGAAACTATGCGCCCTATTAAGACTCGCTTTCGCTTCGCCTACATCTAACGACTTAAGCTTGCTTCACAAACAAACTCGCTGACCCATGATACAAGAGGTACGCCGTCACAGCCTATTCGCTGCTCCGACTGCATTGTAAGCATTCAGTTTCAGATACTATTTCACCTCCCTTATCGGGATACTTTTCACCTTTCCCTCACGGTACTTGTTCACTATCGGTCACTGAGGAGTACTTAGGCTTGGAGGATGGTCCCCCCATATTCAAACAGGATTTCACGTGTCCCGCCCTACTCTTGTCGTATTTAATCCGCTACCTATACGGGGCTATCACCCTTCTATGGCTTCTTTTTCCAAAAGAATTCTAGTTCTGATTAAACACGCACTGGC
Organism: Holospora curviuscula; assembly: GCF_002930195.1. Taxonomy (GTDB): domain Bacteria; phylum Pseudomonadota; class Alphaproteobacteria; order Holosporales; family Holosporaceae; genus Holospora; species Holospora curviuscula. Next base: position 2,948 of record NZ_PHHC01000107.1, read on the forward strand.
CTGGTCCGATTTCGCTCGCCACTACTCTCGGAGTCTCGGTTGATTTCTTTTCCTCCAGCTACTTAGATGTTTCAGTTCGCTGGGTTCGCTTCTTAAGTCTTATGAATTCAGACTAAGATACCGCTATTGCGGTAGGTTTCCCTATTCGGAGATCCGCGGATCAAAGGATATTGACTCCTCCCCGCAGCTTTTCGCAGTCTTTCACGTCCTTCATCGCCTCTCAATGCCAAGGCATCCACTAAATGCTCTTTAACGCTTGATTTACACTCATGTTAAATTTTTTTTAAACTAATTATTTATTTCATTTAACTGAAATTAGTTAAATAATTGAATTTTTATTACCCATTCTTATATACTTATCAAATAAATCTTATCGAAACTTAAAAGGTGGAGATGATCGGGATCGAACCGATGACCTCATGCTTGCAAAGCACGCGCTCTCCCAGCTGAGCTACACCCCCTTGTAGAAGTGGGCCAAGTAGGACTTGAACCTACGACCTCACGCTTATCAAGCGTGCGCTCTAACCAACTGAGCTATTAGCCCGGTACCTTTTATTCTCAAGAGAGATAAACAGTCAACACATGTTACCCCAATTCCTATCGTTGCAGTACTAAACTTCCTGCCTCATAGAAAGGAGGTGATCCAGCCGCAGGTTCCCCTACGGCTACCTTGTTACGACTTAACCCCAGTCATCGACCCCACCATAGTCAGCTGCCTCCTTTCGGTTAGCTCACTGGTTTCAGGTGGGACCAACTCCCATGGCTTGACGGGCGGTGTGTACAAGGCCCGTGAACGTATTCACCGTGGCGTGCTGATCCACGATTACTAGCGATTCCAACTTCATGTTCTCGAGTTGCAGAGAACAATCCGAACTGAGATGACGTTTAGGGATTTGCTCAGGGTCACCCCGTCGCATCCTTTTGTCGTCACCATTGTAGCACGTGTGTAGCCCAGCCCATAAGGGCCATGAGGACCTGACGTCATCCTCTCCTTCCTCCGATTTATCACCGGCAGTCTCCTTATAGTCCTCAGCATAACCTGTTAGCAAATAAGGACAAGGGTTGCGCTCGTTGCGGGACTTAACCCAATATCTCACGACACGAGCTGACGACAGCCATGCAGCACCTGTGTGGAGTCCGGCCGAACCGAAAGTTCTATCTCTAGAACCGATGACTCCCATGTCAAGAGCTGGTAAGGTTTTTCGCGTGTTGACGAATTAAACCACATGCTCCACCGCTTGTGCGGGCCCCCGTCAATTCCTTTAAGTTTTAATCTTGCGATCGTAGTCCTCAGGCGGAGTGCTTAATGCGTTAGCTGCGACACCAACCCAAAAGTCGACGTCTAGCACTCATCGTTTAGGGCGTGGACTACCAGGGTATCTAATCCTGTTTGCTCCCCACGCTTTCGTACCTCAGTGTCAGTTATGGCCCAGAAAGTCGCCTTCGCCTCTGGTGTTCCTCCTAATATCTACGAATTTCACCTCTACACTAGGAATTCCACTTTCCTCTACCACACTCTAGTCTTCCAGTTTGAGACGCACCCCCCAGGTTAAGCCTGGGTATTTAACATCTCACTTAAAAAACAACCTACGTACCCTTTACGCCCAGTTATTCCGAACAACGCTAGCCCCCTCTGTATTACCGCGGCTGCTGGCACAGAGTTAGCCGGGGCTTTTTCTCTCGTTACCGTCATCATCTTCACGAGTAAAAGAACTTTACGACCCGAAGGCCTTCTTCATTCACGCGGCATTGCTGGATCAGGGTTTCCCCCATTGTCCAATATTCCTCACTGCTGCCTCCCGTAGGAGTCTGGGCCGTATCTCAATCCCAGTGTGGCTGATCATCCTCTCAGACCAGCTACAGATCGTAGGCTTGGTAGGCTTTTACCCCACCAACTACCTAATCTGACGCGGGCTCATCTTTTGGCGATAAATCTTTTCTTATTTCTAAGTGTATGCGGTATTAGCCAAGGTTTCCCTCGGTTGTCCCCCTCCAAAAGGCAGATTCCCACGCGTTACTCACCCGTTTGCCACTGAAGGTATTGCTACCTCCCGTTTGACTTGCATGTGTTAAGCATGCCGCCAGCGTTCGTTCTGAGCCAGGATCAAACTCTCATGTTTAATCTAAGTACAAAACCTTCCGGTTCAGTACCCTAGCTTCTACTTTTTTACTTTGTTATTAACGGGATAAACGTGTTGACTGTTTATCTCTCTTTTTTTCTTTACTTTCTCAAAGATCTGAGTACCATCCTACCCCCCTTCTCTACCCCTGTCAATACCCTTTTTTTCAAATTGTTCTTTTTTCTTTTCCTTTCCCTACCCT
>NZ_PHHC01000002.1:0-5984 GCF_002930195.1 Holospora curviuscula
ATATGCTGTATTAATTTTTTCGATGGCTCCTTTTATTTGCGCTGAAGAAAAAGCTTTAGAGTCTTTAAAGTTTTTTAGACTATCAATAAACGCATCTTTGAGCAATTTCAGCGCCATAGGGTCTTGTCCGAAAGGAAGAGTATAGGCAGGGGGAAACAATGCAAAAAAGTCTTCTTTACTCTTTACGGTATCTAACCGCACTTCATGCCCCCTATTAAAAGACTCGCCTAATCTGTGAAGATAGATTTTTTACTCTATTGGTAATTTTTTTTATTAAATGTTTTTATAATATAAAATAGAATAAAAAATTTTAAATGTTTTCTTTATTAATTTATATCTCAAATATTCTGTAGCACATACTCGCGGTTAAAGGGGGCAGTATATTTATGATGCTGAGGGTACCATGGCTGGCACCCATGGACTAAGTTCCTTATGCGTTAGTATTTAATTAAAAATTACCTTATCATTTCTGACAATACGCCTTTTTAAACAAGCTTGCAAACCAAGGTAGCTCTACAAGATTGTGGACGTATTTACTGCTTGAATAATTAGGTTAGGTGATCCGATTTTTCAGAATCTTTCAGTAATGCATTAAGAGCATGGCTTGAGGCGTCTTTCCTATCATTCTGTGTACTAAGTTAACTGCGTGAACAGCATCTCTAAATTTTTCTTTCTGACCTGTGAAACTTTTATTTATTTTTTTATCTCCATCAATACTCGCATCGAATAAACCAAAAAAGTTTACAATAAAGCAAGTAAGTAGAGATTCCTTATACATATTAGTTGCGATTAAAACTTAAAATTTTTATTGCATTACTTTTCACAAATTTTGTCAATTCTTTTAAAAAAATTTCTTATCAATCAACGTAATGTGAGCTTTGGCTAAAAACGTGTAAGATCCTACGTCCCGTAGGACATCAGCCCAGTGTTCTCGAGTCTGTTGATCAATGCTTTGTGCGCCATGAAAAATTTTATTTTCGAGATCACTTCCATGATAACTCGCAATACAAACAGTCTTTTAATGCTTGATCACAGAAAAATTTCTGACAATTTTGAATGCCTTAGGGTGTCTTTACCCATAAAAGATCACGCCATTCCTCTAGCTTAGACCATCCTTCAACCCAAGGGGTTCATTGGGTTCGATGTCAAGAAAAGGCTCCTTACCTACGGCTTCTAGATGATACCGGAAGGTATCTTCCTCCTGTGGAGGCGACAGGTTTTATGGGATAAGGACTCTCATTTCTGGGTATCAGGCGCATTATTAGTTCTATCGATGCTAATTGTAGTGTAGGAAGGGGGCGAGATCTCTACCAGAGATGCGGTAAAACTGAAACGTGTTCCTGCTTTAAACACGCTTCGTTTTGTAACACGGACATTCATAATTTTAACGCTCGGGGGGATGCATGACAAAAACCCAGTACAAACAGAAAAACCCTATCCAAGATCTGATTCTTTTTTTAGCTTATATTGGGCCGATTCCAGCAAAAGATCTCCCTGAGAACGTTAAGCCAAGATTATTTAAAAAAACCTACAGATCCATGCCGTCCTTCTTTAAGCGTGGCCTGTGTTTTCTCCTCCAAGCCGTCTTTATCTCTCCTCAAAGTACCCAAATTTTGGCAATACAAAAATAGTGTGGGGGAAGATGTATACTCGCGATTTTTGAAAATGCTTGCATTGAACAAAAAAAGGGATAAATAAACATACTCCCTCTAAAAGCAGAATTAAATAGTAGCACTGGAGTTGCACCATTAGGCATGACCCGAAAAAAGCCCATCGTACAAAAATTATTGTGTTCCGCTCGCAAGGCTAAAGCATCCCTAAAATAAATCAGGTCCGTCATCTTCATCCATCTAGAATTATTTCATAGGTACAGGACGCTCAAGCAGAAAAGTTAAAGAATGAAAACGGCGGTGCCTAGGAATAATTCAGTGAATCATAGACTCGGCAATTGATAGTTTTTTTAGATTTTGTAGAAGCAACGCTTTACCGCCATAACCATATCAAACCCCTAAGGGCCTAGGCCACAAAGTAGAGCCAGGATTACAAAAAGGATTTATCTTACAATAGACATCAAAAAAGAAGCCAGCATTGATAAGCCGATGGTATATATCTCATCATAACTCACAGCTGCACGAAGTATAACACCTGAAGAGAGTATGAACCCTAATGCATGATTTAAGGACGCTTAAGATTTTAGACAGGCTATGGATAGATTTTTTGAAAACTTCCTACTATCTAGTGATAACCACTATTTTAACGTGCTGAAGAACTGAAGGTTTTGAAGTTTTTAGTCATATATATTATTTTTTTAAATTATTTATAAATAAATCATTTTTTATTTAAAATTTATTAAATGATATTTTATGTACAATGTGTATAGTACAAAAAAGAACAATTTATTTTTTTTTGCAAATCTAGTATACTGAAAATCATTCGTCTGCCTGTTCTAGTCTTAATGTTTAAAAAAGTTTTCCAGAAATCTTGGGGACCCAATTGTCTCACAGGACTACGCTGTATCTTAGGAGTATGGATAGGAGTACGTCTGCAAGAGCACATGGACTTAACGCTGATGACGTTGTTTGTTTGCGTGATACTTACCGATGTCCTAGATGGTTGGTGGGCACGATCATATCATATGACTTCAAAATTAGGCACTGTTTTGGACCCCCTAGCAGATAAAATTATGGTCATTAGTGTAGTATTTGGGCTTGTAAAACGGGGTGTAATTCCAAAATGGTTTTTGTACTTAACACTCATTAAAGAAATAACTTTAGTTTTTGGAGGACTCTATGGAATGCATAAACAGCTTCCTTTGAATGCGCTACGATGGGGAAAAGTCGCTATGTTTGGTCAGTGTCTTTTACTTGTACTGGCTATGAGCCGTATTCTTTATCCTTGGTATCATATTGGATACGAGGTTTATATCGGGTGTGTCACTGCAATTATGATGATTGCGTGGATAACCTACCTATTGCGAACAAAGGACATGTGGCATGACAAAGTTTGAAAAGCAGTGTCTGAGCGTGGGAATTTTTGGCATTTTAGCCACGACTCTGTATTGGACTTTCAGCGCACTCATTCCGTTTATTGCAGCGTTCGTTTGGGCTTATCTATGGCGTCCTATTCTCTTAAAAGCTCAAAATTATAATATTGCTTCTGGAATCACTGCTTTTTCTATTACTTTCTTGACCTATTTTGTCTTAGCAGCAACGTGTATTGTATTGATTCCTTCTGTAAAGCATTTATTAGTGTTTTTATTTCAAAACCTCTCTTTAGGTAAAGAAGAGATCTTGAATACAATTTCCCTCATTTTAAAAAAAATACATATTTCTCCTCAAGGCTCCTATTGGATAGAACGTACGTTAGAAGAGGGGCTTTCTATTACTACCATTAAGCTTAAGGAGATCATGTTTTATGTGCTACAAAGTGGATTAAATGCAGCAAAAATTGTTACCATAATCGCTATGGCACCTTTTTTAAGTTTTTACATTATGAAAGATTGGGCCTCTTTTGTGAACACTCTAATATCCTGGATTCCTATCCCATATCGTAAATCTATTTTAAAAGGACTAGAGCAAGTTCATCTAACTTTTTCTGCTTATTTGCGAGGCCAAGCCTTAGTATGTATCAGTTTGTGCGGATATTACGCTATAACACTTAATTTCTTCGGTCTTCAATTTGGATGGCTGATTGGCGTATTGATTGGATTTTTTTCTTTTATTCCTTATTTAAGTGTTTTTATAGGAATCTGTGTTTCTTTTTTGATCGCGCTATTAACCTCTACAGCAGTGAGTCTCAAGATATTAACAGTTATTTTTGTTATTGGATACGGACTAGAGGCACTATTTTTAACCCCTTTTCTTATTGGAAAACGTATTGGACTGCATCCTACCATTGTATTGTTGGCGATTTTTTCTTTAGGACACGCTATGGGAATTATTGGGATTTTACTTTCTGCGCCGTTAACTGCCATCGTAGTTGCGTGTATCAGACTAGTTAAAGAATATTACTTAAAAAGTATATTTTACCGCGGCACTTGTGGATGAAAGATCCCAAGATTATGTCTCAAGAGCACCCTATAGACCTTTTTTTGCGTCCTAATTCTTTTGAAGGATTTATTGGTCAACGTCAATGTATTGAAAATTTAAAAATTTTTTTAAAGGCAGCACAGCATCGAAAAGAGCCTCTAGATCACGTGTTATTGCACGGTCCTCCTGGTCTAGGAAAAACCACACTGGCTCACCTTATTGCTAAATCCTGTGAAAGCCGTTTAAAAATTACCTCAGCTCCCGTTTTGATGAAGACGGGAGACTTGGCAGCATTGTTAACAGGTTTACAAAAACAAGATGTTTTATTTATTGATGAAATTCATCGGCTTCCTATTTCTGTGGAAGAAACCCTCTACAGCGCCATGGAAGATCGTCGTCTAGACATTATTTTAGGCGATGGTCCGCACGCTCAATCCATGCGTCTTACCTTGGAACCTTTTACGCTTATTGGGGCAACGACCCGTATCGGACTTTTAAGTACTCCTTTAAAAGATCGATTTGGCATCACTTTAGCACTAGGATTTTATACAGCAGCAGAAATGGAAGCAATTATTTTACAAGGTGCCCAAATGTTAAAGATGGTACTAACTCCGGAGGCGTGCTCTGTCATTGCTGTACGGGCTCGAGAAACTCCCCGTATCGGACTAAGGTTACTACGCCGCATTCGAGACTTCGGGGATGCTTGGAATCGTTCTCTAATCGATGAATCTTTAGTACTGCAAGCATTGAGTGCACTAGGTATTAATAGTTTAGGGTTAGACGGGTTAGATCAGCGCTACTTAGTGGCCTTGGGGTGTCTATTTCAAGGAGGTCCTGTGGGTATTGAAACGTTATCTGCTACCCTTAGCGAAACGAAAGATACACTAGAAGATGTGGTAGAACCCTATCTTTTACAAAAAGGTCTTATTCAAAGAACGCCCCGAGGACGGGCAATTACATCATCAGGCCAAGAAGCACTGTCTTTATGTCAATCTTTGAGTCAATAAATTTTCTTTGTGTAGATACGTTAAGACGCACATGTTAGAACCAGTCTTCACAATGATGCAACGTTTCTAATCAAGAGCCTAAAGTATGCAATCACAATATTATTCTCTTCCGCAAAAATAGAACTTTCATACTCTTTGGAGCGCCTTGGAAACTGATTAAGCCAAGACAACGTGCGGCTCCACGCCCCATCTTTTGGCCAAAATAGACCTCCCTTGAGTCAGGCGAGCCGATATCTTACTTGTTTTCTTCAAAACAACGTATCCTTCCGTTGTTTTCCAATAACCGGTATAGGCGCAAACACTCTTAAGCGTTGAATCTTTTCTTAAGGCTTCTTGAAATACAGCACAGTCTCCAGCCGTATCATGAATGTCTCCCCATGAATGCCACGTTCTGAAGCGTTGTCCCAGGACCACCTCATAAAAAATTTTGTTGCAAGATACGAAAAAGTATGTCATCACTCCAGCCCCATCCCATTTTTCTGAACCTCTTGATTGATTGTCCTGGCACATGAGCTTGTTCAGAGCTATATGCCTGCTTATTGCCATACTGTGGCGAGCGTTTTCCTTCCGTATTCTCCTTTGATCCTCACCAAATGATCTATCTACTACCCAATGTAAGACCCAATGGCTTTTAATATATGAGAGCATTGTTTCAAGAGTGACCTCTAAAGAAGATTCATAATACCGCACTTCACTAAAAAACTTAGCTTTTATCTCACCAGCCGATTCTATCCGCGCAATGCTTTTAATAGAACGCCCATTAGGAGTATTTAAGATGAGCCATTGACTATCCTGACTTAACGAGCATTTTCTAACTTCAACCCTAGCGTGCCCCTTATCATAATTTTCGCAATATTTGATCGCTTCTAAGGATACTTTTTCAAAATATCGCGTCACATCATCTGAAAGATTTCCCTCATTACCTTTGAGAGAGCATAGATAACGTCCT
>NZ_PHHC01000002.1:8640-17278 GCF_002930195.1 Holospora curviuscula
CGTGCATATACCTTCTTGAGTTACTACACCTTGAGTGTTTAAGGGGTGTTTTTTCTTTTTTCCTGAGTAGTAATGCTTTTATCTTTTTTTGGGCGCTCTATTGGGGGTTCTGTTGCATCTATTAACACCCCTTCATCATTGATATCACGTTTCAAAAGCGCTTTCTTACCTGGCAAAGCAAAATCAGAGTGCTTGATACGCGTTCTTTCTATCCATTTAATCGTATCATAAGCCGTACGCTCACTGACCCCATCGCTTTGACTTATATGGAAATAAGTACGGGTATTCCCGGATGTACTCAAGAGCCATAAGAAGGCGATCCTCTAAAATAAGCGTGTTCTTTCCACCGCCTTTCGCTTTTTTAAGGCGTGCGGCTTCTCTTAAAATATCAAGCATCTTTTCAAAAGGTGATCTTTTAACGCCTGTTAAACGACGAAATTTTTCGTCTTCTATATTTTTCATGGTTTCCTACTTCATGACAGATCCTTCTATAGAGCGTTTACATCAAACTTTAAATTCAATCTAGTTTCTCAAGAGGTCTATTGAGTTGGGGACAAGGCATCTCATAAGCGCTGATTAGGATCATGATTAGATAAAGCATGAGGGAAATCAAAATATTGTATCCCTGAGCCTATCAATACACTCTTGGAGACCACTCAAACCACGGGTTCCAGAATTAGGTCTCCAGTAATTTTGATTAAGAACAAAGAAAGCTGAAAGAGTATCGTATCATTGATCACAATATGTGATATTTTTTCATATTGTTCCAGAATTTTTTATTAAAATTTATGTCAAGTGAATAAGGTGGGGAAAAAATCACAGTTTAACGAATGAATTCAGATATTTTTATTTTTTGAGACCTATGAGATAAAGCGTTGTCCATGAGCACCTACTGCTCAGATCTTAATTCTTTTATCCATATTTCAAAACGCTTAGTATCATAAATTTCATTAAATAAAATCGATGCCAAAGCATTTATACTTTTCTAGTGTCTTCCAATTTTTTTTTTACTTAGAAACAATTCATTTTTTGTCCCCTATCCTCTAATCCATAAAGACTAACTCTCCAATGGGTATATTCTTTAATTTTGTTTAAAAATTCAGTTCTAACTTCAGAACGTGCTTCCGTATAGAGGAAATTTTTTATACCTGAAGCCGAGAGCTTTTAGCTTTCTACACCCTAAACGGCGCTTATGCAAAAATGTTTTACTAATCCTACGGGTGTTTTATCTAGATCGTCTTTAATCTAATTTATTTAGAAACTATAGTCACGAGATAGAGTTAGTCACACATAATGTGATCACAGATACAGGGTCATTAAATAAACTATCAGTGTTTGTGTCTCTCTTACGTTTTTTATTTTTTACCTGGGCTTACTGTTTCTCTACAGAATTAAAGTTTGAAGCCTCGGCTGCTCAGTAAAGAAAACGTATGTGCAGGATCTTCTAAGACTTGGAACTATCTTTCATCAAAACGCTTTTATGAAGGTTGACATTATCTCTAATCACCACGCTTTTAAGAGGAAATTTTAGTATCAGATTTTGAATCACCCCAATTCAAATATTTCCGTATTGACGTTTTTTTATGTGCGTAAAAGAATACATCAATACCATAAGGGCAGCTTTTTCCTCCCTTATCATGACCATCAAAGCACCGTTTTTTGTTATGTCTCTATAAATGGGCGGCATGGATTCAGCAAAGTCCACTTTCGTCAACACACACCACTAAGTTGACTCTGGTTTTTATGCTTCTTGATTTCGTGGAGAAAAAAATGATGTTTCCGCGTCAGTTTTTGGGTAATCTAGAGTTTTTTTATAGGGGAACTCTCGAGCTCACGCTTCAATGCGTGAAAGACACGCTCCTGGCTAACATTCACTCTTTCGCTTTTTTTATATTATCCGATATCAAGATTAGCTTATTTCAGTGGCTCCATGTCAATGTTGGTAGCGAATTTGTGACGTATTGTTGTGAACTTAGCCTTTTTAGACTATTGCATTAGTATTGGACAGAGTAATAAAAAATATTTTATTTATCTTGGCTATGCTTAGGTTTTTTGCTCTGTTAAAGCCACTACTTGGCTACGAAAATTACCAGACTGGGTCCGGGGTTGGCGCGGAACAAACTTTTTATGAATGTATAGTCATTTTATTTGTACTTGGCTAATATAACCTTGAAAAACCGTTCTGCCTTCTGGTATATTTTTAAGGAGTATTTTCGATTCTGTTCACTCAGTATTAATGAGATTAAGTAAACAGAAAAGCTGGGATTGTTTGGAGTAGACCTAAAAAAGTATTGAAGTCCATTCTTTTAATAAATTATTTGTGTATTTTTCTATTTCTATAGTGTTTTATATAAAAGAAAATATTAGGTAATCTACGCATCTACAGCATTTGTAAGCTTAGGTATACGTTCACATCCTGTACTTGAAGTTTAGTTCAAAAAAAGATTGGTTTGCAGTGCTCTTATAACTTTAACGAGCAATAACTTTGTTGCTCCTTGTAGTGTGGCATAAATTCACCTCTAAATACCCCTTTCTTGGACACAGCATAAATTTTTTTTTCATATTTTTATGACCAACCTATGCAATCTACTTTATAAAACATAACTATTGTATAAGACTCTTTTTTTTTGCTAAATGCAGTGTTCTCCATAACACCAACAAACATCCCAGAGTAAAAAAAGCACATAAAAAATAAACTGCTGAAATCCCAAATACTTTCAACGTTATCTGATCACAAGAAACACTGGGCTGAGATAAAAAATCTTCCATTTGCGCATTTAAGGTATCCCCTACTGGAACTCTGGCTTTACAAAAAGATGCCAAAGGAACCCAATGGTTCTGAACTGCAATATGATACCACGTAACAATTAGGCCTAAACACCATAATCCCCAGGTTATCCATCCAGATAGGGTATAGATGGTCCAAGTGCCCACAACGATTAATAAAATGCGCTCTATTGTGCATAATACACATGCGGTATATCCAAAACCATAATCTAACATGTAGGCAAATACTGCCATTACGCATGCGATTGCGCCCAGAATTTGCAGGATCATATTCCAGGAATAGAAGCGCTGAATTCTTTTTATCATGCTATACAGTCCTCAATATTTTTTTTATTCTTAGTATATACATATACCTTCAAAATTTTATACATCTCCTTATACGGACATCGGGACCAATGGTTGTAATTTTATTTCCAGACAACCAATAGACCATGGAAAAAAAAATTGTTATAATGAATGTTTAAGCGCTCGTAGCTCAGATGGATAGAGCACAGAATTCCTAATTCTGTTGTCGTGGGTTCAAATCCCGCCGAGCGTAGTACTATTGATATCAAAGCAATAATCCTTTTTCTATTTAGAGCGGATTTAGCTGAAGAAGTATACCGTGCTTTATAAAGGAAGTGGAGGTAAATTTTTGAAGTTATATATTTTGAGTATAAAAAGATGCTAGTGTGGTGTAGATAGGATCTATAAAGGCTTGGCTATCATGAATTGATAATCACGGTTGTATTTAAAACTGTACTGAGGGAGGAAATACCCTGACTTTGAACTAAAACAAACTTTTGAACTAAAACGAACCTTAGATTGTGTAGTCAAGAAATCAAGCATGTTTTAAGATATTTCTAGAACAGAGCAAAGGTAGCACGCTAAGGGTGAATAGAAAGCATGATATGTCTAATAAAGCGTCGCGTTTCTTGCAACGGAATTGACCCGGAAAAGAAGGCCCATAACGCTAGAAAAAGACAAAAGCTCTTTTATCAACGGGGTTTTTGAATTTTACGGACGGGCGCTTCATGGGGAAGTCTTCCAACTGATTATAGTAATTGGAAGAATAACCATAAAAAGTTTTATCACTGGCCAGACAGTGAGATGTAGAAGAGTTTACTTAAGCGTATATTTATTGAAGACACATAGTTATAGAAATGGCTCATGATGGATGCCCATCACATCAGAGTACATCCTCATGCGTCTAGTGAAAACGCGGCTCAATACCCCAGGTAGGTATGGTCTTAGGTGCGTTTAATATGAAAGTTCCAATGAGGGTATTAAAGAGACCCCCACAACGGATTGTACTCAAGCTTGAAAATTAATAGCGAGCCTTCGTGCTAAGTATCGTCTTTTCACACAAGAGGTATGATAGCGATGACAGAATTGAGAATGCTGAAAGCCAAGGCATAATTGCTCTTATCTCACCAAGAAAAAATAAAAAAGCACACAGAGTGTACGATAAATATTCTGTAGAAAATGCATTCCTGAATCTCAAGCTTTGGCGCATTATTGAAGGTCGTTATAAAAAAAATTGCTGGTCTCTTTTAGCGCTCGTACAAATTCGATGCATCGCTTTATGGACATTTATCTTGTGACTACACTATCTAAGTGTGTCCACCTTTAGTTTTAGTTACCTAACAGTGCCTGCCTCTAATAGCGTATCCGTGTCTAAGAGACCTTGCTTAGAAAAACTTTGGTGCATCACGGTAAAACAAGCGGTCTTTTATTGCCTAGTCTTCTGCTTTTGAATCTTTGATCAAAGTCTAGATCGCTTTTCTGAATGAGCTTTTAGATGGGAAAGACTTTTTTTATAGTGCAACTTTAACGCTTTGAGCGATCGAAAAGTGTAATTGTGGCTTGCTTTTAACCATTCTGTCCTCTTTTTAAGGTAAGTATCAAGATGTTTTTCTCATTCTGTTTAAGAGACTACTCTTCCACGGAGAGAGCCTGTTTGTTGCGTCATACTCCACTTAACTTATTTCTTACGTACTATAAATTTATCTATGATTTTATCTCTATTAAACTCTACCCAACATAATTTATTATCTTTTGCATAAAGCCGTTTAGATAGAGGGATACGCGCTTCTCTATTGCTAAATTATTTTTGAATACGGTTATTTTGTTCTGAAAGATATAAGATTTTGCCTTAACAAAAAAAAATGCTATAATGACTGAGTAGAATTTTATATAACGTACGGAGAAAATTATGTATCCTTTAAAGACAGCTTTGCGTAGTACTGTAGACGCAGGATTGCAGAAGTTTTTGATGGGAATTTATAGCTATATGGCCTTAGGGCTAGGATTGACGGGTGTTGTAGGGTTTGCAATTAATGTTGCCCCGCCTAATATTCGTCATTTTTTTCACAGTATATCAATGGTCGTTGGATTTTTAACTCTAGGGCTGGTTTGGGCCATGGGAAGTCGTGTGGGGCAGGCAACAGTACAGAGAGCACAGACATTATTTTGGATTTATGCGGGTCTCGTAGGTGTCAGTCTTTCAGCATTTTTTTACCAATTTTCAGTACATGCTATTAGTCGTGCATTTTTCATTACTGCATTTATGTTTGGAGGCGCTAGTGCTTTTGGTTACCTCACAAAAAAAGATCTGACTCGCATGGGATCATTTTTGTTTATGGGAGTACTAGGACTTTGCATCGCTTCTATCGTCAACATATTTTTAAAAAGTTCTATTACGGAATTTGCTGTTTCTGTTTTGGGCGTTGTGATTTTTACAGGATTAACAGCCTATGACACTCAAGCTTTAAAAGATTTATATTTTCAGTTACCCTTGGATGCTTCTATTCGTGAGAGAGCTTCCATTATGGGTGCTTTAAGTTTGTATCTTGATGTTTTAAACATTTTCCTCTACATGTTGCGTCTAGGAGATAAAGACTAAATGAACTCTTCAGATAAGTCCCTTGAGTTGTGCAACGTAGTTCAAGATCTTAATACGATTTTTCATCAAGCCATGGCGGATAAGGAATGGGCCGTGGCTTTAAAAAGTCGTGAGTTACTTATTAAAGTTTTAAATGATATTAAAAAACCTCATGGGTTCAAGCCTCTCGCGGAGTGGACCAATGAGGAAATTCAATTCATTATATCTGACGCCCAGCGTCTTCATCGTCAATCAGAACCTTGTTCTTCCCCAGAATTTAGGGATGAAAAAATACCTATAGACTATGCGCATTGATCTTTTTGTATTTTATTAAATTTTAGATTAGAGTGGTATTCAATTAAGTTGAGTAAGAGGAAAGACGAGAAACGAACTGTTGTTTTTTCATTATCTCCAAGCCACTAGATTTTACGTTTAATCCTTTTTTTAATGTTCAGTCAGTATTTTTTATTGGATTGAGATCTGGTGAGTAGCGAGGTAAAACATTAACATGCACTCAACTGATTTAATGAAGTGTGTAGTCTTTCTCGACTTATAGAAACTTGCGTTATCTATTATTAAAATTTTCTCTAGTTTCAACTCCTTGATTAATGATCGTTCTACCCAAATATTCAATAAACTTCTAGTATAAGCTTCATTAAACCCCATAAATGCTATGAATTTAGTCTTCACCAATCCTACTATAACGTTTGTGCGTCCATAACATTTTTTGCTCTTCTTACTAAAAAATTTTACCCTTGTACTCTCCCATAATTTATCTTGGCACAGAATAAGTTCGGTGCCATTTTCATTAGTGTATACAAAACTCTAGAGTTTCTCCTTTATGAATTCTTAGTACTTATCTCTTTTTATTTCTCCAAAAGTGAAGGCTTTTTATAACTAGAGTAAACGAACTATAGAACGGTTATAATCGAAGCAAAGAGAAGATATTTAAAAGATGTCGTATTCATAGAATTCGTCGTAAGAGTTTAGAAATTAAGAAGAAAGAAGGGGTGAGCTATGAGCACTCTGGTAAACGTTTTGGAATGGGTAAGCAGGCAGTGTATAGAGGGAGTGCCCGTTTGGAACCAAACTTAGTTCGCTCTAAGTCACCCAGCACAATGGACATGGAATGTTTAGAACACGATATCACGATGGATCTCCTAATGCCTATCATCCAGCGTAAGCGGAGCGCTTTGGGGTTAGGGCAGTTAGCATTTTGAAAACCCTAAGATGTCTTGGGGTGCGCTATAAAAAAACCTTAAATCATTCAAAGTCGGATCCAGAAAAAAGATCTGTATTGTGCTAAAAGTGTAATAAAGGAAAAAGCAAAGGAAAACAGAGTGTTTCCATTGATGAACGTGGATTGGCTCATGATATACCAAGAACTCACGAGGATTCTGTAAAAGAGCAGCGTTTTTAGGGAAAACATATATTTTTGAAGCAGTCTATTGTCATGACCTGCTTTGTACCACGGGTGGAGGACGACTTAAATATAGAAAAATCATCGTGGTGTAAAATTGATATGATGTATGAAAGTTTTCCTATTTTTAGAAATGAAAGCTAGATTTTGAAGCGCTGATCATGTCCCTACGAATGATAGAGCGCACTAGATCTACTGAGTTCCTTACCACAAATGGGTGACTTTATTGTCATTTTTTTAGAATGAGCGGGAATGATGAGTTTTGTTTAGAGGCCCATCTCTTAAACTAGGCTATACGACGAAGACTATCCCCCTTCCTTTATATCGTTTTTAGCGTTTCTGGATAAAAGACTTTACCCACACTCTTCAGGCAGCACCCACCATGAAGACCTTGAGGTGTGCGACTTCGATACCTCCTCCTAAATCAACTGCATTATCAGTGTAGATTCTTTTTGTGGTTACAAGAACTTCCGTGGGCAATAAGTGAAGATCACAATATATTGGGGCTAGTTTTAAAAAAAATTATTGCTATAATAAAAACAAGCGGTCATGGCGAAGCTGGTAGATGCGCAACGTTGAGGTCGTTGTGGGGGAAACCCCAGGGAAGTTCGAATCTTCTTGACCGCAGAACACTGTTTAGGCTAACTACTTAAACAACTTATTTAGCAGAGCAGGCGACTGTAAACTGGTTTTAGCACTTTTATCAAGTATACAATTTCTAAAAGAATTCTGAATACTTTTTTTGATATGAGAGGAACGAATCATTTTGGAAATATAGATTAAACTTAGAAGATTTTATTTTCAAAAAAACCTTCGCATCATTAAGAGTTAAACTTTTTTTAATTTTTAGATTTTATACTTTTATACTAGACAAGTCTCATGTTTGGACCTAGGGTATTTCCCTAAACCAATTTCACACGTCTACTTTTTTGATTTAAGCAAAACACAGAAATAGCGATGGGAAGACAGGTTATTGATGACGCGTTACGAAAAAAATTATACAACAGAAGAGCGTGTGCTTAAAGATTACCATTTTTTCATAGACGCTGGTTTACTTATGAATTCGCGCGACAAACTACTTTGGGGCGACTACAATAGCCACAATAGGTGATGTAAGTCAAAAGAATTTGATGGCATTCTGGCCATCTTAAAAAAATGACCACCATGCATGCCACATGCGTGATAGCCAACGTTAAAGCGCACCAACTTGAATAGACAGACAAGAAGCTCAACCCCTTGGAGATTTGGGCAAGAAAACACATGCAAAAGTTGCGTCGTTTTAAATGAACAGGCAGATAAAAACACGAATTCTCACGAGAAATCCCATTAATTTTATTTTTTTGATGATTAGCAATACTTATTGTCCAAAAAGGCATAGCTTTTATAAAATCGTGAAATGACTGTTGTTATTTCCAGAAAAAATCATCGATTAATCTTGGTACCGAACGATCAATACATTTACAAGTAACGACATTGTGTTGAAGGTTTTTTTAATCTCATAAAATCATTTAGACTAAGAATCAGTCACGTAAACAGGTGAAATAGCGGGAATAAAGTATAGGATTGAC
>NZ_PHHC01000002.1:17580-34711 GCF_002930195.1 Holospora curviuscula
AAGGGCTGTGTTCTTAATGGTGCGCATAAAAACATAAGGTGTGGCTAAGGAAAAGTGACTAAAAAATACTAATCACTGAAGTACTTGAGCTTGAAAAAAGCGAGTAAAGCCTCTAACAGCGCTACTTCTAGACGAAAAAATCATCTTTATCTCACCATCATCGGACTTTGTGCGCGGAATTTTTGGGTGCAAACAAAACTCGTGTTCAAAGTAAAATCAGGTGACTCTAGTATCATAGGCTTTGTAATAGCCTATCTCATTGATGTCTTAGTTTTCACATTTGTATATCAAATCTTTACAGCTCTAATTTTAAATCCAACAACGATTTTCCTTCAAAGAGCGATTCAGCCCATAGGAACAGCTGCAAGAAAAAAAGCGTTATTCTGTTCCTTATAAAGAAAAGTTGCTGAAGAATTTCATCACTGTATTGAAGTTTATCCCACAATTCAGTAGCTTTCGAAGAATAAGCGAAGCTACCCGCTGTGATGAGAGCTAGGATAGGCATGGCTTAGCATTCGAGTAAAAATCATGAAGGAGTATCGTATTGAATTGCTTTGCTAGTATTACATTGGAGCAATGATTAATCGTGTTTAGCGGACTGTTGTGCCAACATTTACGTCCATAAGACAATTTTGTTCTCTGTGTTGAATGAACAAAATCCATAAATAACATCGGCTTATCAACGCCGGTCTATTTTTTAAACTCCTATTGTAGGATAGAAATGCTTTTTGTTGTAATGCTGAAGCTGGCTAGATTTTTAGGAGTTTACTACTGCAATCTTTTAGAATGAAGCCGCTTATGCATCCCTGGTATTGTATAACCTACGCTGTAATGCTCTTTCATATAATAAAGCACCTTGAATTAGGTACAAAACCATAGTAGTATACGAATAGAAATGTTTATAAGACCATACAGTAACAATTTTAAAAAAAATAATCTATTATCTAAACAAAAAAATAAAAAAAGCATCATAAGTTTTTGAAGTACACAGGAATACAGTAAATCGATGAAGTAATAAAAATAAAAAAGAAGGAAACTACTATGCTAGAAAACCTTTAACGTGTAAACGTTACATTACGCAAAGATAAAATCATTTTTCAAAGAAAATAAAAATACTAAACTACAAGATATTAGGGTTCTCTTTTCCACAAGAAAGGATATTCCGGAGTAGTATTAAATAAGATAGACTTTATGTATAAAAAAATCCTTTTCTTATGTGGAATCATAGCAAGAAAAGTGAGATAGATATGTAGCAATTATAAAACATACAATAAAGAAAAGTTTTGTATATATTGATGAAAACAGTGTTAATATAGCGCTTTGAGAATATATAGGGTAAAGTCAAAAAGTGAAGAGCGTTTAGGTAAAAAGTGTGGTACAAAAGAATCCATAGTATAGCTGGCTACCAAACCCTGTCTTGATTAAGCATCATGCTTCATGCCATACACCCAAAAGACAAGAGCGCTCATTCAATCTATTGGCTGCTCAATAATCTTTTCACCTCCTTATTTACATAATCTACCTCCTATAAAGAAATTTTTGGATACTATAAAACGATGGATTAACCGTAACATTACTCAATATAAGAAATTATAGTAAAGCGGGTAGGATTAGGTATATTATAAAGAAGTATTTTATGTCTTATATAATTGAGTTAATAGATCTCTAATCTATGGTTTCATAGTAGCTCAGAATTTCTTAATGGGGGCTAAGTCAGGCGAATAAGCAGATAAGGATAATGAGTTTTCACCCAACAGATGTACTAAGATCCTTCTTCTTTGAGAGGGATGGACCTCAGTATTATCCATTACTCCACCTTATCCTGGGTTTAACTCCTTAATCAAAGCCTCTAAGAATACCTCAGACATCTCATGCACCCTATTCCTATTGGACCTAGGATCTTTTAGGGGGTTCAAATAATCTAAACTCCCTTCTTCTACTTCTTTCATGAACCTTACCTTAAATTGTTCACCCTCCAAGGCATTTTCTTATTATTTTTCTTTTTTCAAATATTTCTTTTACGAGGTAGCCCTGGGCTCTTATGGACATTTAAAGTTACTGCTGTGATGATATTTTACAATCTTTTTATTTTTTTCTGCTTTTTACTATCAATAAACTTTCTGAAATTTTAGATAATGTTGATATAATTATTGAGAGCATAGGAAGGCACCAGCGATAGTAACGAAAGCCCGGAAAGCCGCTTCTGTTGTGTCGTAGCACGTTGTAATGCGCCAAAAATACTTGGTTGTATTGAACCTAAAACTCCATAATAGTGGACTGCTCTATAAAAGTCTTTGTGAAAATCTCGCAGTTTTTTGCGATGAGATTTTGAAGAAATCACACTTTCGCCCTCCATTTTAATACTTTTCATACCTATATACCCAGTATCTTATCTTTTGTCTTCCAGGATAACCTTGTTTTTCAGACCTTCCAAAAGCCTCAAAGCGTTTGTAATCGAACGCTTCTTCTGCTGTTAAAATACATCAAATGAGGTGACCGCGCGTATCGAAAGCAGCATGCATCTTGGTAGAAAATTCGCCACAAGCGCGTCCTAATGCTTGAGTTTGAGCTCTTTTTTGAACCAGAAGCCTGCTGATGACCACGCACAATGGTGGAATCAATCATCCTCCATGCTCTGCCCTAATCTTTCACCAGGATGTTGAATACCATCTGACACATGCCTTTTTCTTCCCAGCGTTTATGAACGCTCACCCCCTTTCCGTACTTTCTTAAGAGAGAACCGATCAATCACCATTTCAGCCCACCCAAATTACGCCTTCCAGAAAAAAACCATTGTCATCCACAAGACATCCTAGTACCCCAGAAAAACGAGGTAATACTATGCTCTATCTCCTCAAATTAATCGTTTTTCAGGTGCTTTGTATAAGGCATAAATCCTTGTTTTCATAGAGAATATCGCTTTTTTTTAAAATATGTCAACACTGCTTAGTATTGTATTGCTAAAAGCTCTATTTCTATGCTCTCCATCTCTGATACATGGGTAAATACTAGAAACCAAGCGATACATCTCTTCAAAGCCTTGATTGTACATGGGGTTTGGAGTAAGGCTTTATTTTTTAGAGAAAGAAAATGGCAGTAGTAGGGAGCTGAGACAGTCATTTATTACAGCCCAACAAAAGCTTAACGATCATCTCACTTGTTTCAATGACTTTGATAAAAGAAGGTAGTTTTCTATGATATAGAGTATCTGTTACAAACAATTTATTAAATCTAGCCTTTCTTATTCTACTGATACAATTTTCAGAAAACACGGCATGGGTAATACAAGCACTTACTGAATGTGCGCCATTTTGAATTAACATCTTCAATGCTTCACATAAAGTACCGCCGGTATCTACTATGTCATCTATAATGATACAATTTTTTTCAGTAATATTGCCGATAACATCGAATATAGTGCACTTACCGTTAAAATCACGAATTTTGTTCATAATCGCAAGATCAGTACCAAGTTTTGAGGCTAATATCTGGGCTTTTAGCAAACCACCGCTATCAGGAGAAACAACTATATCATAATTACTTTTCTCTAATACATTCATAAAAAGATCTGTTGGGTCAAGATTTTTAACTTCAATCTTAAAAAACCCTTCCGATTGTCTGGAATGTAAGTCTAAAGTTATTACTCTGTCAATACCACTGATTTCAAGCAGTCTCGCAACTAAACGTGCCGATATGGGGCCGTATTCGTAGGATGGTCTGTCTTGTCTGCTATAGCCGAAATAGGGAATAACTGCGGTGATACTATTGCAATTGGCTCTTTTTGCCGTATCTGCAAGCAACAAAAGCTCCATCAAGTGATCGTTTGCAGGTTTTGTTGTGGATTGCAATATAATTACGTCATCACCATACAAATTATTATTTATTTGAATTTTTAGTTCTTGATCCGAAAATTTCTTAGTGTTTGCAATAATACAATCGCACCTAAGTTTCCCTGCTATCTGTTTAGCAAGTATGGGATGACTATTTCCGCTTATAACTATCATAATTTACCTGCATGTATACTATCCGAAAATTCTCTTGTTTTGTCTATGAACGCACTCACCTCAAAGATTTTCAGTATTGAAACCAGTGTACTCTCTGTAATCACTGCATCAGAAATTTGACTCACATATTTTTTTGTTTTATAGATGACAGGCTAAGTATTTTTGTATTAGGTAGGGGTTTTACCCATAAATTATTAAACTCCGGTTTTAAGGTATTTGATGACTCTGGACGCATACCAGAAACGAAGAGCCTGCAGACATCAAAAATAAAGCTTGGCTTGAGCTTTATATAGATAATCAGCTCGACTGAGTTCTGTTTGAGTGATAGAAGTACCACAATTTACTGGCCCAATTTTTTAAGCATAGTAGAACAATCCTTGCATTCTTTTGGTGAAAAATCTATAATAAACATTCTATTTATTACAGCTGCTTTTAATTTAGTGTAAAATTTTGATCTGATTAAGGTAAGTAAAAAGTATGATTAGTGTCTTACAATCGAAAATTCTTGTTTCGTGTACTTGCTTCAATACTTCACTGAGATTAATTTCACTTTTTATATACTTTTGATTAATCAAAGTGCTTTCATTTTTAGAAGCCATGTTCACAGATTATGTGAGTCTTTTAATAGTGAGCGCACGGTGAGCAATCGTAACAATATATTTAAGCCGAACTAAAGGTATTTTATAATCTTTAGATGGTCTTTTAAAGTAACTAAGCCAAAAACCCTGCGCACGCGATCTCCTCTCATCTTTTAACAAAAATAGCCCATCCAGGCGGGATACAAACTCAGATCGCAATGCTTTTTTGGCAAACGGGTTGAATAAAGGCTATCATAGTTTTTCTATAGCTTGCATCAGCACATAAATCTTTTAGAGTGGAATAGTGATTCAAGACAGATTAAAAAACATTACATTCAAATATCAGTATTATGAACTTTTTTTCCATGAATATGTGTGACTATATTCCGCTTATTAGGGGTACTCTTTTCCCCATCAAGACTTCTATCAAATACATTAATGATTTTTAACTATTCTTGCGCTGTATTTTCTTGTACTAAAATAATTTTTTATTAATTCTCATTGTTTTTTTAGTTAAATTTCTTGAATGTACTCTCCCTATTTATAGTCAGATAACTATAAAACGGTTATAAAGAGTAACGCGTAAATTCAACAATTTGTAGAGCGTCTTATCTGTTTAACCTGAGCCCATTATTTCTCAATGGGATTAAGGTCAGAAGAATAAGACGATCGGTAAAATAAAAACCTGTATGCATGAATAAAAGGAGGGAGTATAGTCAAGTTTGGCGGTAATAAGAATGAGGGATTCATAAATGGAAGCTAATTAAAGATCATTTTGAATGGAGCAAGTATGGTAATAAAAGTAAACACCAAAAGAAAGAGCATGTTAATAGAGTATTCTACATAATAAAGAGCGACTACCCATGGCGAATCCTTCCTAAAGATTTTCTGCCATACTCCACTGTACATTCGTTTTATCAAAGATGCAGGATCAAAGGAATATAGGAAAAGTACTGAGCGCCCTTGTCAAGATACGTCAAATCACGGCTGGTGAAAGTGAAGACTTGAGCTATCGCAGCATTGATTCACACAGTGTCAAAACTGCCGGGGCTTGAGAACAACGCGGCATTGACGGAGGAAAAAAATAAAGGAACCTAAACGCCATAGTATTGTGGATACACAAGGCAATTTAGTGCACGCTACTGTTCATGACGCGAATCAATATGATACAGTAAGGGGGTGCAATATTTTTTAAGAGGCTCTGCAACACTATCCGACACTCAAAAGCGTTTGCGCCGATACCGGGTATGGAAAAACCATGCTAGCGTTTTCGGGAAACATTCTGAACAAGACAATTGAAATTTCAGAACCCCAGGATGGGCTGAACTCGCCAAAAGATGGGTCGTTGAACGAAGCGTTGCTTGGCTCAATCACTATTCAAAATTGTCTAAAGCGTACGAAATTGCTGTAACCGCTCTCGAAAATAGGGTGATGATCCCTAATTCTATACGCTTGATAAAGCGGATCGCTCATCCATAAATAATAGGTTCTAAGGTTTTTTTGTTATAGCGAACATTAAGACGTCCCAGGGCTTTCAAAATACCAACAGCCCTACCCCCAAAACCCTCCGCTCACGTTGGCTTATAAGCATTAGGATCCATCGTGAAAGGGTGTTTTAAACAGTTTCATGTCTATTGTTCTGGCTGGCTTATAGCGAACAAATTTCGGTTCTAAACGCGTACTCCCTCTATAGTCTGCTTACCCATTTTAAAACGTCTAGCCGATTTTTCATAGCTCATCCCTTCTTTCTTCTTAGTGCCTAACCCTTTACGAAGAAAATCCAATGAATACGATATTTTTAAATATTTTCTCTTTTATTATAGCTATTCTATCGTTATTTGGTTAAATATTTTTTTTCGTTATTTATGATATTTGAAATTACTTCAGAATTACGGCTAAAATTTACGCTCTTCTCCAAGTGCTTCAGAAAATTTTTAGCCTCTCCTTTTTCTTAAAACCAAGATTTTCCCCATTCTATTCCTCGAACTGCGGCATTCCCTAAAACTCGGGGCGTATCCCTTACTGCTTCATTGACAGCAATTTCCATACCTACTTTTCCTGATTGAACATTCAGTGCAGTAGAAACTCCCGATATTGTACTCTGGAGCCAAACATCAAACAACTTAACGGATTCATACCCTCCTTTAGACCAATGCTTAGATCCCAAGGCCACCATTTCTTGCAGAGTACGAAGCAGTGCACTTTGTAATATCAAAATACTTTTTTGAAACTTTTTCAGTGCAATGGTATTATTAAATAAAATTTTATACATTCCATAAGCTTTATTAATCCATCCTTTTTTTTGAAGAAGCTCTGGAAATATTTTGGGGAGTTGGCCTCCTACTTCTTTGATGACCTCAGCAAGTTTTTGAAAAGATTGGGTATAACTTGAAGAATAATCTCCATGATAGAGCGAGCTTAAGTGATATATTCCATAAATTCCAATGAGCGTATTGATAAGTACCTTAAAGAATTTTTCAAACACATATTTATCCACAACGGATTTATAGACCTCTGGAGATTTAAATAAATTTCGAAACACTTTTTCTTTCGTAAAAAGGCTTCTTCCTACATCTGAGAGTACATTGATAAACGTGTTCTGTGACATTTGAAATCCATACAAAAGAACCTTTCCCATGATGTTTAGCGATCCCAAATCCTTCATAACATTCATCACTAATAGCACCGGATTGGTGGCGCCCACTGCATAAGATACTGCATTAGAAGCTACAGAGCCCACCAAGGATCCCAGACCTCCCAGAAGCGCAGAAGCTGCAAATTCTGCTCCAGTACTGACCACGTTTTTTACGTCTTCAACCGTTTTTTGCGCAATGGATACATACATTTTAAACAAATCTAATGCAGCACTAACGACTTCTTTACTCCCCTTTAAATAACGATAAGAAACGTTTTGAGCTAAATTTTTTACAAGCTGAGGAATCCATTTTCCTCCGGAAAGCCCGGGATAGAAAAAAGTTTGAGAAAAATCTTTTACTTTTTTTGACATCCAGTACGTCACGGCAGAAAAGTATTTAGCAGAGATCTTACCCAAAGGGTTAACATTTAGAGCCTCTTGGGAGTCCAAATGCTTTTTGTTTTGGTCTTCTTGATATGCTTTAGGATAACGCTTATTTTCAGACAGTGAAGTGTTGGAACTACTTTGAGGAAGTACGTCTACGGTACTGTATGTATCTTTGGATTCGTCATTATTCACAGCCGTACGTTTGGACCGAAGCTTTCGGGAAGACGAAGCTTTTTTAACCAAGGAAACTCTTTTAGAACGCGTTAAAGTATTTGAGTGGCTAGAAAGATTTTTTTTAAGATTCTTAGGAGCTTCAGACCGCAGAAGAGAGGGATTGGACTCTTTCTCTACATCCACATCTTTATCGCCTGAGTTTAGAGATAACAGTTTATGTTCGAGATTCTTAAGATGCGAATTTTCTTCATTTGATTCTTCTTGCATGTCTTTTAAAGCGTGAGAGATCTGTACACTGAAGAGCACCAATATTACCCCACCTACTCTTGAAGAGTTAGAAAAAATATTCTTTCTCATAACTTTTTTTTTCATTTTAATCCTAATAAAGAACTATATAGAAAACATATTATTTTCTTATTGATAGAATATGCTGTAAAGGAAGTAATAATAGGCTTTAGATTTTTGGGTTAATCTTGAAAACCATGAAAAATAAGGAGATACCGTTGCATCATATCTAGACTCCGCGATAAGGCCTTAGGCCTGCGTTTAAAGCGAGCCATCCAATGACGACTATGGAGTCGTTGCAATCTAATAATTTAACTTTTAAAACGTTTACAATCTATACTTTATTAAGTTAGCCTACTTAAATATATAATGCCTCAAATATTTCAAAGTTAGACGTTTAGGGATTAAAGTTTAAAATTCATCTTCTTCCCTTAATAGATATATTATTCCCTTGTTTTAAGCAAAAATTAATATGCACATTCGTAAAAAATTAAAACATATTGTATGCATGAACTTTGAAAATTAGTCTTTACAAATACTGAAATAGTCAATCTTTTTATTATTTTGTGAAAACACTTGCTCAAATTATAAAGAGCGCAATTAGAGTCCTTATCTTGGTATATAGCAAACTACCTATAGAATGAGTATAAAGAGTAGCACATCAATTGAACAATTTTTAGCACGTCTTCTCTGTGTAACGTGAGCCCATTATTTCTCAATGAGATTAAGGTCAGAAGAAAAGGAGGGAGGTAAAGTATGACCAGCATCCTTAATCATTTTCTGCATAGCTTTACCTTTATGGAAAGCAGCATTATTCATGACAGTACCCTTTTTGTTTGGGATATTGATTAAGAACAGTTCCTCTACCCAAAAAATCAATATCTCTATAGAACCCGCAAGCAATACACAGTCAAGTGTATCCAATTAAAGCGCTTATAGCATTTGTTCTGCTTTTGGTACCCAAAATGCTGTTTTCCCTAACAACGTTTCTCTTTTACAGAATACCCGTGCGTTCTTGGCATATCATGGGCAAATGCACGTTCATTAATGAAAGCACTGTGTTTTTCTTTATTGTTTAATTCATCACGCTTTTGGTAGAATACAGATCTTTTCTCTGGATCCGTTTTTGAATAATTTAAGATTTTTTATAGCGAGCGCCAAAACGTCTTAGGGCTTTCAAAATACCAACAACGCTAACCCCAAAGCGCTTTGCTCGCTCTGACTTAAGGCGTCAGGATCCATCGTAATATCCTGTTATAAACAGTTTATGTTTATTATGTCTATTATGTTGTCTAGCTTAGAGCGAACTAAGTTTGGTTCTAAGCGCTTAGTTCCTCTATAGTTTGCTTGCCCATTCCAAAACGTTTACCAGAGTCCTCATAGCCCACCCCTTCTTTTCTTCTTAATTCCTCAACCCTTACGACGAAAATTCTAATTAATGAATACGACATCTTTAAATATATTTTCTCCTATTATAACTATCCTATTGTTAGTTTACTATATCTGCAAATTTTATTATTACTTTCTATGAAATTTTGATTTAAATTCCGAAGATGGGGTTTTAATCTCGTCAAGCTATTCAGACCAATAGCAGCACACTATTACATTTATGGGAACAATTTTTAGTGGCTAGCATTCTTATTTGCTTGAAAGGATTACAAGATTAGTGACACATCCTAGCATTTTTTTGTATATCCTGAATTTATTGATTAAATTTTAAAAACACATATTGCATTAATCTCATTTATAACTTAATGATCATTGTATCGCTAATAGGCGATAAAAAAGAGGGGGTTTTTCTTTTTTTTGAAGAAGATTAGGAATAACAAGACAAGATATAGATTCTTGTAATTTTTGGCTAGCATATCAAAATTTTGACAAACTATTTCAAAACATTTTAGTTGTAGAAATAAGCTTTCTATTCAGTACCACGGCTTGTACACATATAAAAAGAGTTTCGGATCATACCAAAGTTGAAGGATCATGAACAATGACAAGTGTTATGGAATTGAAATCATCTCTTTGTGCAAAAAGAATAGCAGCAATGCTTCACAGAGTTTTCATAAGCTATACTTTTACGACTGTATAGTAATATTATATTGAATTAAGTGTGAAAAAAACTGTTTCAACGCATTGTAGAGATGCGTAAAACTCAGTCATTTGTCTAAAAATGCTCTATTGAGTTCAGATCAGCGAAACATAGCGGTTAGAAACTTTGTATCAAATGCACCGATTACATTTTCTGAGACGTATGGAAATAAGCGTTATCCATCATCAAAATTTTGTCCCTTTTTAGCCACTTTGGTCAACCAATCTTCTAACCCAATGATTAAAGCGTTCAGCGTCATAGAAGACGTTAAACATGATTGGCGCTATGGATTTATTATTTAATAAACCTGCTGTACGCATTTGTTCTTTCGTAATGGGTATCACTCTTTTTAGCCAGAAATTTTTTACTTTTTTTCCTAATCCTTATCTTTGCACGTATTTCAATTGAATACCGCTTTTATCAAAACACGAAAAGCTTTCCAGTACTTATCTCGCTTTTCTTCACTTGCTTTTTTATAGGTAACAAGTTGTTTTATGGCTGAATCCTAGACTTTTTATACTACTGAAACCTAAGCTTTACTTACAGTAAATTTAGCATCCATACCACTCTTTTTATAATCAAGTTTACTATTGTACCCTAAGCGTTTTCTAACTGCATGCTCTATAATTTTTTATATTTATTATTTCATCTAATTATTGTATTTCTATGTACTCTAAAACTTTAAAGATTATTTTTTTGTTAATTTTTGTCTATACAGATTCAGTTTTATTTGTTTTTATAATACCAAATTTTTACATCTAATACAATATTATTTAATATAACACAATATATCCTTTAAATCTTTATTAAAATTACTTCAAAAACCCAAAACAGTTACCGTAATTGAGGACAGAGCATAAAAAAATTGTTCAAAAAAACGTTAATTTTTATTTTTTAAGAGCGAGGGTAGATTTTTTTCAGGGGATCTGAAATAATAAAGTAAACACGCTTAAAAGACTTTAAAACCTTTGTCATACATCTTAAAACGTTTCTTACTCATTATTCCTACATTATTTAGCATTATTCTTCTTAACTTTCTTATCCTGCATTTGGTTCCTGGCGGACCAGTGGAACAAATGCTGCATCGTATCGAACATGCTGCGCAAGAACGGGGAGGGAGCGTGAGTACTGCGTTAGATCTGGAGCAAGATACTGTGATTAAGGAACTCAATCGCCAATTTGGCCTGGATCAGCCTCTTTGGAAGCGATTTTATACGATGATCAAACAATACTTAAGTTTCGACTTTGGAAAAAGCTATTTTCGCGGAGACTACGTTACTACTTTGTTGCTCAAAAGTCTTCCTGTTTCATTATCTTTAGGTCTTTGGTCTATGGTTTTTATGTATGGTGTGGCGATTCCTTTAGGCATTCAAAAAGCTGTCCGTAATGGAAGTTATTTTGATTTTTGGACCAGTATTTTTATGATATTGAGTTATGCTATTCCGACATTTTTGTTTGCGTTATTACTGATGATTTTTTTTGCAGGAGGGAGTTTTTTTTCGTATTTTCCTATTCAAGGCTTATTTTCTTGGGACTGGGGAACGTTATCTTTGTGGGGAAAAATAAAAGATTATGTATGGCATCTTGTATTGCCGGTCAGTGCTCAGGTGTTAACGGGGTTTGCAGTACTGACATTGCTTACCAAAAATGCGTTTTTAGAAGAACTTTCTAAGCAATATGTAGTTGCTGCACATGCTTTTGGGTTTAAGCCTCGAACTATTTTGTTTAAACACATTTTTCGTAATGCCATGATTGTAATGATGGCCCATCTTCCTTTAACGTTGTTCCACGTGTTATTTTCTGGTTCTTTTTTGCTAGAGATGATCTTCTCTTTGGAAGGAATCGGACTTTTAAGCTATGAAGCGATTGGGAATCGCGATTATCCCATTATTTTTGGCTCCCTCTATCTTTTTACTTTGATCGGATTAGTATTACACGTCATCAGTGATCTTCTTTATACATGGATTGATCCTCGTATTCACTTTGAGGGAAATAAAACATCATGAATACATTTTGGCACCGATTTAAGACCCATAAAAAAGGCTTTTGGGCCCTATGTGTATTGATCGTGGTCATGGGGGGAACTTTTAGTGCTAATTTTTGGGCTAATGATAAACCATTATTGATTTTATGCGATAGGGGTGTTTTCTTTCCTGTGTTCCGCTATTACCCTGAAACGTGTTTTATGAAAGGAGAAGATTTGGAGATGGACTATTTGGCACCAGAGTTTAGTGCCTTTCTGAAACAAAATCATGGACGCGTGCTCTGGCCTCTGTATCGCCACAGTCCATACCGTATCTTAGAATCTCATAAGCCAGTTCCCAGTGCCCCTTGCGAACTTCATCCTCTTGGAACCGATGAGCAGGGCAGAGATGTGTTGGCTAGGCTTGTGTACGGAACACGAACTTGCCTAATGTTTGGTCTTTGGGTAGCAATTTTAGGAACACTTTTAGGTCTAATGATTGGTGCCTTACAAGGTTATTGGGGAGGACGCTTTGATCTTTACACTCAAAGACTAGTAGAAATTTGGGCAGGACTTCCTGTATTGTTCATGCTGATGATTATTGCGAGTTTTCTTACACCTTCTTTAGAAATGTTAACGCTTGTCATGGCATTGTTTAATTGGAGGTCTGTTTCTGCAGCGACTCGGGCAGAGTTTTTAAAAGCCCGGGGCCTCCCCTATGTCTTATCTGCAAAAGTATTGGGAGCGACAGATTTTCGAACAATATGGCGTCATATTTTGCCTAATGCTACGGTTACAGGCATTTCTCAATTTCCATTTTTAGTCAATGCAGGGATTGCCTCTCTTACGTCCTTAGATTTTTTAGGGGTGGGACTTAAAGTAGGAACCCCTTCTATAGGGGAGTTATTGCAGCAAGCAAAGTCTAATCTCTATGCACCGTGGCTGGGGCTTTATCCTTTGTGTACCCTTGCAACCATTCTTATCTTAGTTACCTTAGTAGGAGAAGGCGTGCGAGATGCTTTGGATCCAGGACGATCCTCATGAGCCCCTTGCTGTCTATTCGGGACCTATCCTTAACCCTTTATTCTCATCAAGGAAAGGATAAAAAAGAGATTTTACATCATATTAGTTTGGAGATTTTTTCTGGACAAACGGTAGCTTTGGTGGGAGAAAGTGGATCGGGAAAATCTATGTTAGGTCTTTCTATACTAGGTCTGTTACCAAAATCTCTTCATGCGTCCTACAAAGGACAGATTTTATTTAAGGGGAGCGACCTGTTGACCTGTGCCAAAAGTACGCTGTATAACGTGCGGGGCAGGCATATTGGAATGATTTTTCAAGAACCCAGTAGTGCGTTAAATCCTTTAAAATCCTTAAAAACCGCACTGCAAGAAGTGCTGCTTTTACATCGAAATCAAGAACTGCGTCATCCTCAGGATTTAGAGGCGGCAATGTTCGATGTGTTGGATAAGGTAGGGTTTTCTCATGCTAAGCATAAACTGGACGCTTATCCCCATCAGCTTTCTGGAGGGCAAAAGCAGCGTTTAATGATTGCTATGGCGCTTTCAGGAAAGCCGGACTTATTGATTGCCGATGAGCCCACCACTGCCTTAGACGTCACATTACAAAAAGAACTGCTCCTACGCTTGAAGCACATCCAAGAAACTCAAGGCATGTCTATGCTGTTTATCAGCCATAATCTTCCTTTAGTACGGCATATTTCTCACTATATTGGAATTTTAAAAGAAGGACACCTGGTAGAACAGGGCCAACCCCATAAGATATTGACAGCGCCCCAAGATCCTTATACAAAAAAATTGTGGAGCAGTATTCCCAAGCGCTGGGTATCGGACCAGGTTCTGGGCCAGATTCATGAACCTGATGCTTCTAAAGCGTTACTTCACGTAAAAGACTTGGAGGTTACGCTAAAAAACAATAAAATTTTACATTCTATCAATTTTCAGGTACAAGCTGGCCAAACGGTGAGTGTTGTAGGAGAAAGTGGTTCAGGAAAAAGCACATTAGCCTTAGCCATTGCACAATTAATCCCCTATTCTGGAAAAGTACTGTTTCAAGATAAGATTTTAGCTTCTTTAAGAGGGGAGCCACTACGTCAAGAAAGACGACACTTCCAAATGATTTTTCAGGATTTATTTTCTGCCCTTAATCCCCGGATGTCTGTGGGGGAAAGTCTTATGGAGGGAATGAGAAACTATAAGTTATGGTCTTTAGAGGAAAGAAAGATAAGAATACAAAATATTTTATCTCAGGTAGAGCTTGCTCAGGACACCGTGTACCGTTATCCTCACCAACTCTCGGGAGGACAACGGCAGCGCATTTGCATTGCAAGAAGCTTACTGTTAGAGCCAAAATTATTGATTCTAGATGAACCTACCTCCGCCTTGGATGTAACAGTCCAAAAAGAGATCTTACAGCTTTTAGTGGCGCTACAGGAGCGTATTTTTTTAGGATACATTGTCATCACCCATGATTTAAAGGTAGTGGAGAGCATTGCACACCACGTCATTGTGCTAAAGTCTGGACGCATGGTGGAACAAGGCTCCACCATGGAGATTTTAAAGAACCCCAAAGATCCTTACACCCAGTCTTTGATGGAGTCTGCCCGCTGGGCCATGTGAGGCCTTCTGGGAATAGGGACCTTAACTTCAAGGCTGTGTGTACTTTTTACTCTCTATCACGAAGGCTTCTCTTTTTCTCCAACACAAGACACATGAGAGAGTAGAAAAAACGGTTGCGTTGTCTTAAGAGAGTGCCGTATCTTACAGCTCTGAGTGCTGTTGATAATGAACTCACTTATTGTGATACAATCTAATATGTAAATTTTTGTAGGTGTGGTTCTAGTTCATCCAGTGATTGTAAAATTGATTCTGTACGTCCTTCAATTTCAAGCACCCTTTTTAAGCTATTTTCAGCATGGTGGAGACATTTGTTTGAGTCTTTTTCCTGTTGATTACTTTTTTTGAGCAATTCAAATGTTTCTTTTACTACTGGAATAATTTGTTCTTTAAATGTTAGTAACTGTTCTTTTGAATGTTTTGCAATTTCTTGAATACGTAAATTTTGATTATTTTTTTGAGTTTCAATAATCTTCCTCAAAAATTTTCTTTCATTCTCTATGTATAATTTTTTTATGTCTAACAATTCTAAAGCTCTTTTCTTTGATTGAGGATCATTTAATAAAGTTGCACACGGTTCTAACATAAAAAATAAATCTCTCATAATAAATTTAATGTAAAATAATATTA
The DNA here is from genome assembly GCF_002930195.1 of Holospora curviuscula. GTDB lineage: Bacteria > Pseudomonadota > Alphaproteobacteria > Holosporales > Holosporaceae > Holospora > Holospora curviuscula. The sequence goes on from NZ_PHHC01000002.1 coordinate 32,962, forward strand.
ATTTTTCGTAAAAACTTCCTAATGCAGATGCTATATAGGGAAGAGGTTGCTTAGTATTAAAGTTACTATCAACAAGGTCCTCCTCAGTTAATAATTTTGAAAAAAAATTTGATTCTTCTTCAAATTGTTTTATTGTATCTTGTATAAAATTATTTAGGTTCATTACATAATTTGGATCATCGTGTTTTAACTGTGAAATGCTTTCATAGTCTTTATCGGAGGCAGAAAGAAAGTTTTGCTTTAAATCTTGATAAAGATTATACGCTTTTTGAATTTCGGGAATAAGTTTCTTCCAAGACGCAGAGTGTCCAGTATGTATGTTTGAGGTTTGGGACGTATTTTCTGTATCCTGTGTTGCGTACGAGTGTGTCAGCTGCGTATTCTCTGTACGCTCTGTTACGCGCGAGCGTGTCAGATGCCTATTGATATCAGAGATAATGCGAATACACTGGTCCATTTTCTGGCTCCCGTTTATGAGGACTTCCCCCTTTTTTAACGCTTCATCAATTGCTTTTATACCGTTAGTACACTCCCCCAATTTCTTTTCCCACTCTTCAGGGAATGCTCCCACAGTATTCCAACAAAAGGTCAAGGTCGTTAAGATCAAAAATTTTCTATGAGTTACGTTCATCAGTTATAAAAAGAGATAAGACATTTTTCTTATTATATAGACAATTCACTATAAAATAGTTATAGAAAATCGTGTGTTAATTGAACAATGTGTAGAACGTCTTATCTGTTTAGCGTGAGCCCATTGTTTCTCAATGGGATTAAGGTCAGGAGAATAAGGCGGTAGATAAAGTATGCCAGCATCTTTAATTATTTTCTGTATAGCTTTACTTTAATGGAACGCAGCATTATCCAGAACAACACCACAGTTTTCTGGGATATGAATCAATAGCATTTCTTCTACCCAACACATCAATACCTCTACAGAACCCGTACGTAATCTAATTACCTTTAAAATAGATCTCATTCAAGCGCTTGTAGACATTTGTTCTACTTTCGGCACCCCAATCTTGTTTTCCGTAAAAACTCTGCCCTTTTACAGAATACCCGTGGGTTCTGTGCATATCATGGACAACTCCACGTTTATCAACTTTGCTGTTTAATTCATTACGGTTTTGGCACAATAGAGATGTTTTTCTGGATCCGCCTTTGGATGATTTAAGTTTTTTTATCGCGAACATCAAGACGTCGCAGGGCTTTGAAAATGCCAACAGTGCTAACCCTCACGCTCTGGCTGATAAGCATCAGGATCCGGCTTAGAGCGAACTAAGTTCAGTTTTAAACGTCTACTCCCTTTATAGTCTGCTGCCCCATTCCAAAACGTTTACCAGAGTTCTCATAGCTCACCGCTTCTTTTTTCTTAATTCCTCAACTCTTACGACGAAAATTTCACAAATACGACAGCTTAAAATATTTTCTATTTTCTTTTATTACAACTATTCTATAGTTATTTATCTAAATACAAGATGTTGATGGGATCACCTTGGATATTTTCTTGGTAAGCCTTGCGCGTTTTTTTATGTCTTTTCCCGTACGTATACGTTTTTTCTCTATACCGGACAAAACTAATTGGTTAGTTAGTTTGCATTGACAGTAACGCGCTGAAATAAAAACAAAAAGTGTATAATCTCGATTATCGAAAAAGAGGTATACATCATGGTTTCAGTCAACGAGTTAAAGCGCATTTTAAAGCCATATTTCAAAATCGACAATAGGCGTCTTGATTGCTTAACCCAAATGT
>NZ_PHHC01000108.1 GCF_002930195.1 Holospora curviuscula
TGGTTATACCTCTTTGTATCATAAAAAAAAAAAAAAAAATTTGCAAATATAAAAAAGTATTTTATGCTTATATTTTTTTCTTTCGTAGCGTTAATATAAAATTAAGTTAAGAATTCAGAAAGATGGAATCTCATAAATCGCATCCCTTTCAAAGTACACAGTAGTTTACGAGTAGAATCCTTAAATAAAATTGTTTAATAAATAGTAAACTCGTATAAAATTAAAAGATTCTTAACTAAATTTCATGTACAACAAACGAAGGTATCAGTATGAGGGCTTTGTTCGCTAACGTTTCAAATAACATCTTGTAGCAGTGGTTCAAAAAGTAGATCGTTGGAGATCTATTCAAAGTTCAAATACAAAACGGTATAAGTTTTGATTAAAGACCTCAAGAAGGAAGCGCCCCGTAGGTTTTTTAGTGTTAAAATGTAATGTTCCAACGTTTTATCGAATTGCTTTAATTGCTTTCTTTCCATAGGCTTTCTTTTCATAGTTTTAATGTTAGGGGTGCACGGCAAATCTCGTGTAAGTTTTTCATTATTATTGTCACATCATAGGCTGAAAACGCACCCCCATTACTCTAACGTCAAGGGGGTTCAAGTCTTTGGCTGAAAAACCTTCAATAACCCCATCATGGCAAGCGGCATCATGAGATTTTTGGTTGTGAGTGAAATGCTTAGCCTAAAGAGTATTTTTTCCTTCAAGAAGCCTCTTATATGTTGAGGGTGTTTTATAAAAAATATAAGATTTTCCTCCCAATGACTAAACAGTTTAGTCACGAAATTTTAAGCCAGCGAACCCTGTATCAGATGTGAACCGAAGTCAAGAATGAAAATGGGGGTTTGGCATGGTGTGGGGCAATTCCGTGCCATTGTTTAAGATAAAAGAATGTATTGTCAACCAAATGATATAGTGTATAGAAGGCTTTGTCGTAATATTGCTGAATTCTTCGATTTTTCCCCTTATGAATTACGGAAATTATACCTTTTATAGCCGCTTGATTCGCTTATCATCACCATCATAGGCTTTTTTCAGTCACAGAATGCACTGAGCCCTAGGCGTTCAATAGGGTTTCGAGCCCCTGCGTTCAGTCAGCTATAGTACATTCGTAAGATCCATTTGCATCCACGGCCAGGTATATTTTGTGTTTCGCTCCCTTTTGAACGGCTTATTTCTTTATTTTTTCCCTTGAGGATATTTTGGATGGGGCTGGCATCCATCATAAACCACTAAAAATCCGCATAAATATTACGTGGTTCAAAAAATTTTTGTCCAATTTCCGTACACCTTCAATGAACAAATCGGCGATACATGTTACTCCCTTTGCCGTAATCTGGCGGAAAATGGCGTCACAGAGCGCACACGTTCTCATAATCTGTAAAACTTCATAGATTTATTACCGCCCCAAAGCCCTTTTCCCCCTGGAAGATTGGATTCCAGAAATAGCAATGCTGAATTAAATTTTTTTTAGAAAATTTTTTCAGGAAAATACACATTTTTAACATGCACGCCTCCTCCCTGCGAGTATAATCCATCTCGTGATTGCAATCTCTAAATGCTTTTCATTTTTGAAAACCCTTTGAAAGCAAAACGATTAGGAATACGACACTGTCTAGCACCTTTGCTTTTGCGTAAATCCCCTTTGGCTCCCAAGGCTGAGACTTTCCATAAATCCACACATATTGGTAGTCGCATGGTAAGGGCACGGTATTGACTGCACAAATGACCGAAAATTTTCTTGGGTTCTGAATAATAGCAATGCCATGGAGTTAAAATAAACACTTTCAGTTGAGTATCCGGTCTAACTATTCTTTTATAGTTAAATTAAGTTGAAGTGTATATATAAATATGTTGTTTTCAAATAAAAACGCCTAGATCCTATAGCCAAATATGCAAAAAAAGTTGCATTTCATTCTAGAACCGAACTATCAGTATTAACACGATGTCCTGAAAAATAAGGGAATCTTCAAGGAGTGTCCCTAAAAAAAGGATAAAAAAGACCTTTTTACTATTTTTTTTCGTTAGGGACATCCATTCGGGAATAATTAAGAGATCTCTTTTTGTTCAAGGGATTCATTCTCTTGTACTGTGAGAACATAGTATACGGTATCAGTATCCGTTATTTTCTCTAAAACAGCATTGCTCGCGTCCAGAGCATTATCATAGGTACCCAAAACATTGTCTTTTATCTCAACGCGGTATTTAGAATCGACTCGAGGTAGACGCGTAACAGAAAACACGTTCTCTGTATCAAGAGATAACGAATTGAGTCTTGAAGCGCGAAACCTTTGAAATAAGGCTCGGTCATTTTTTTCCAAAGACCCTACGCATTTCACTATTTGGGTATGAAAATTTTCTTTGTTTTGAGCATCGTACGTATGGGGCCCAGAGTAATATCCTGTCTCCTCAGAAAGACAATAAAAATTTTGAATTTCGATAGACAGAGAGAACGGACTGATATCTTCGTGTAAAATTTCTTTAGAAACTAAGCACTCGCCTGCCCTAATAATTCGATCCGTCAAAGTATCAAGATCCTCTACCTTCTCAATGATGTAATTAGGATCATAGAAAAGAATATCGCCTATTTTTCCATAAATACCCACCGTGTGCCCCCCTTCTGACCCCCTCAAGGCTACATTCAAAAATTTATGCTTTGGATGGTTCAACATCTCTGCAAAAAGCGTCTTGATCTTTTCCTTATTCAATGCTGATGCATGAATAGCCTTGTCAAGCATTTCCCTTAATGAAGATAGTGAGGTAAGATCTGACGAAGTAAGCGCCTCTTGAATTTGATGCTTTAAAGGTTTGGGGTAGCTAGGATTTTGATAGGAAAGCGTTGTCTCCAAAATTTCCTTTAATTTTTCCTGGTAGCCCGATTCATCAAGTACTGCTAACATTTTATTTATCTGTAATCTAGGAAACAGGTCTGGTGTAACAGATGCGTTTTCCAGAGCCTCCTGGAGGGGCTTCTTCCAGTTTGGTGTTTCAAGGTATTCTTCCATACTTTTTTTTAATGCATCCCGATTTATAGGGACGTCTTCATAAAGCGTTTGGACGTCTTCATAAAGCGTTTTTGAGAGTTCCCTGCAAAATTCCGTTTTTAATTCAGGAGACTGAAGAATTTTCTCAAGAAGTTTAAGCTTGTGCTGTAAGTGTTCTTTTTCGGTAGCACTCTGGGGTAGCTGAAGCGCTTTTTCAAGCACAATCTTAAGTTTTTCTTCTGCTTCCCCTATAGAGGTTTCCATTTCCTCGAACAAAACATTTGTAGCATAGTCTAGTAAACAATCATTACATTCTTCTTTTTCTTTAGAAAATGGAGCAAGAATTGCATTGAATATATTTTTTTGTCTGAAGTCATCTGATCGAAAAAATACATCTTGACACATTCTCCGGACCACAGAATCCTGGGCATACTCTTGCTTATCAAGTTTTTCAAGAAGTTTCTTTATTTCTTTTTTACTGATAGGATGATAGAAGTCCGTATGATTAAAAAACCTAAAAATTTTTTTCCAATTCTCGTCGAGGTTCATAAAATCCATATTTAGTTCTTGAAAGCTTTTTTGAAAAACCTTCTTTAACTCTCTCTTCAGAGTAGGCTTTATATAGGTAGACTGCATGGATTTAATAAACACATAAAATTCATCAATATGCCTTTTTATTTCTTTCTTTTGGGTGGGGTTTGGTTCATCAAGCAGACTAAACATTGTACGATATTCTTGAGAACATTGTTTTATATCTATATCATTGAATTCAAAGAATTCTTTCTGCTCAAGACAATATGATTCAACTTCTTTCCTTAATACGTCATAAACCATTAATTCTGGTGCAGCAAGCATTTCTCGCATTTTATGGACCATCGTATTAAACTTTTGCTGATTCTGTTCTAGGCGAAAAAGCTCTTCTTCAATGAGTGTTTTTACATTATCTTTCCAGTTGGACGTTGAGTCATACATGGCAGTAAGCACTTCATATAATTTTATCTTCTTGATAGGCGTAGATGATAGAAAACGCGCGTATCGAATCTGTTCTTTTATGGGTTCTTTGGATTCAAGGGATGGGTCAGAAAGCGTGTTAAGAATTCGCTCTAAGTTTGCCTGATCGCACGGCTCTGTATAATAGCGTGCATCTTTAAGTATGTCCACCAGTGTTTTTTTAGAAGGATACTCTGAGCTCTGAAACATCTCCTGTACTTTTTTTAATTCTTTTTTATAGCAGGGCTCTGGGTAAGTAAGGGTGTCATTTAGCTTCTGTAATTTTTCTTTTTGGGCAGGATCTGATAGAGACAGGGCTTCATGTATTTCATTTAATATTTCCTTAGTATGAAGGGTTGAGAAAACATCCAACGATAATGTACGCGGTGCTTTACACGCGATTCCTTCCTCTAAAAAAAAGTCTAAGACGTTTAACTGTGGAATATAAGAATTTTTCGGATCTACAATACAAAATCCCTCTAGATGCTGTACTGGGGCACCTCTGCTATCAAATTTATCTTTCCTTTGAACCAAGCTACGTAACTGAAAATTTTGAGAAAAAAGAACTTTTTGAAGTGTAGAATCAAAGCGTTGTGCCTGTTCAGGGCTTAAAAGTTCCCCTTTACTTAGAGAATCGATACATTGGATAAACTGTGTAAAGTTTTTTTGTAAGGGATTAAGAATTTCTTCAAGATACCAAACATATACCAATCCTTGACAATGTCCTACCGCTACTGTCATGGCGTTTGCCACTTGAGTTTGATATTTTGAAGCGTCCCGTTTTCTTAAAAATTTTTCAATTAAGCGGAAACTATCCCCCTGCATATACTGCGCTGGAGATGTATTTAAAATGTGATAGGAGGTAGTTCCTATACTTTTGGGGTCGGAATACGCTGGAACGGTCTGCAAAAACAGCCCTCCTAAAACAATAAACAATGCTTTTTTATGGATTTTTTTCATATAAAATATAAATCATTTTTTTTAAAAATATTCACATTAAGGTTATAAATAAAAATTTTATATTAGTCAATATAAAAAATATATTAATTTTTTAGGCTTGCGCTATTTAGGGCACGAGCGGTTAACTCCCCCACACTTTTAGTCTTTGATTTCGGAACAATAGAATAAAAAAAATTTTCGATCTTTTCCTGAGGAGAAAATTTTAGTATCCTAGTGTATATAAGACGCTTTGTCCCTCAGGAGAATAAAAAATGTCCGATTTAGCCTTTAAATACCTTGCAGCCGCTATCGCTGTATTGCCGTTAGGACTTGTAGGACTGGCTGTGGGTAAAATTTTTACAACGTTAATCCAGTGTATTGCTCAAAACCCCGCGGCAAAAGAGAAAGTATATGCCTTAGGATTAATCGGTGTTGCTATGACTGAAGCGGTAGCATTGTTTGCGCTTTCTGTGGCGTTTATCGTTTTGTTTAGTTAAAAGTTTTAAGGAGCCAAAGAGAGAATGCCTCAATTTGATTCACACTTTTTTCCTTCTCAAATTTTTTGGGTATGCGCATGTTTTGGAGTACTGTGGGTTGCTATGCACTGGTGGATCATCCCCCGAGTGCGCAGTATTCAAGCAGTACGCTCTGCCCATTTAGCCACCATGATGGAAGAAGTGCAACGATTACATGCAAAAAGTGCTGATATTCACCTCCAGTGCGACACTCAACAAGAACACTTGGAAAAGCTATTCCAAAACCAGATTTTCTCCATAACGCAAGAACAAGAAAAGATTATGGCACAACATCTTTTGGATTTGAAGCAGCGATTTGATTTGGAATTGTCTCGTGTGAAAGAAGAGCTTTTTGTTATGGAAAAAAATTTTATGCAGCATATCCAAAAAGACACTACAGAGATTGCTCAGCACCTTATTCAACAGTATCTTCAAAAAGAGAACCCTCCATCATGAACATAGATCATTTTTTAAATCCAACTTTTATGGTAGGGGTAGCTTTCCTGTTGCTGTGTATTATGTTAGCAAAGCCGGGATGGAACATGTTAATAGCAAAGCTGGAAGAGCATAGACAAGAAGTGTCCCTGGAATTTCAGAAAATAGATCAAATTTTAAAAGAAGCGCAGGATCGTTTAGAATATGCAGAAGTTATACTAGAACGATTTGAAACGAAAAAAGAATCGTTTTTGCAACATATAGAGCAGCACAGTATTCAACTGGAGAAAACCTTTCAAAAAGAGCTTTCCAATAAAGAAACCTGGGAAAATGCACGCTTTCATACACAATGTGATACTTTATTAAAGGCTTGGAAAAAAGAGGCCAATCAGCGTTTTATGAAAGAACTCAACATACACCTTGGTACACTGCTTCACCAAGATATGGTCCGATACGCAAAGCTAAATAATTCTGTGTTCTCTCAATTTTTGAAGGAGCGCTCATCGTGACTCCTCGGGTTATTGTAGGTATGTCCGGAGGGGTAGACAGTACTCTGGCCGCAGCGCTATTAAAAGAAGAAGGCTATGACGTAATTGGGGTCACATTAAAACTTTACGACTATGAAGAAAGTTTGGAAGAAACCCCGGAGGCAAAACGAGAGTGCCACCCACTTCTATTCATTCAACACGCACGAGAGGCAGCCGATACCTTAGGTATTCCGCATTATGTCGTTCAAGAAGAGGCACTGTTTCGCGAAAAAGTCATTGATCCTTTTCTGGAAGCGTACCAGAAAGGAAAAACTCCCTTGCCCTGCGCTAAATGTAATCGAGATGTTAAAACAGAAGGGTTGTGGCGCGCCATGTTACAGTTCAAAGCTCAGTATATTGCCACGGGGCATTATGTCCAGCGTCTCAATAAACCTCATGGCGCAGAGCTTCATCGTGGCCTAGATCTACGGCGTGATCAAAGCTTTTTTTTGTTTATGTTAACGTTTCAACATATCCAAAGACACTTATTTCCTTTAGGAAAATTTTCTAAGGAAGAGACCCGCCTCCGGGCTCAAACCCTTGGGTTTAAAAATTCTCAGATAAAAGCAAGTCAAGATTTATGTTTTATGGCAAAAACTTCGTATCAATCCTGGATGGAAAAGCAAGCCATTGTTCCCAGTCCAGGTCTTATTGTTCACGCAGATGGCCGAGTATTGGGAGAACATAAAGGACTAGCATATTTTACCATTGGACAACGTCAGGGCGTGGGTGTGGGCGGTGCTTGTGAACCGCTTTATGTCACTGGGATGAATCTTGAAACCCATACCTTAATCCTAGGCCCGAGAGATGCTTTAGGCCGAAACGTATTAAAGCTGGAACAACTCAATTGGATTGCTCCCGACTACAAAGGAGAGACAATCCAAGTTCATGCCCGAATTCGCTCTTCCGGGGCGTTGATTCCTGCGCTATTTTCTCCCTCGACCTTAGAAGTCCGGTTACAAACCCTAGAATACGGAGTGGCTCCAGGACAAGCTTGCGTGTTTTATGAAGGAACAAGAGTATTGGGAGGGGGATGGATTGTGGAAAGTAATAAAATTTAGATTCATTATTATGAAATATATAAGATACTAAGCGTTTTATTTTATTTCGCTTCTATTTCTTAAAAATTTGTCTAAACCAGATTTTTTTCCTTTATAGAATGTAATTTTTTGAGTTTTCGAGACGACTTTGGATCAGGCGTGCGCATCTTTTTAGGTTTTTTTTCAAAAAAACTTTTTTTTAGAGAATATTCTTGAAAGCGCCAAGGGCGGTTCTCGTCAGACAAAACACTGGCAATCCAGTGACCCCCTGTGTACTGGAATGTAAGCGCTTTAGGATACTGGCACCTTAGTGCTTTTCCTAATTCAAATAAGGCCTTAATAGAAGAGTCTTGAAGCGTATTTTCTTTACAAATATGATGAAGATTTAAAATTCGAGCCCACTGAGCAATAACGTACTTTCCTTTTCGAGTATCGGTAACCCAAAGCGTATACGTTTCCTCTTGCACAACACCGATATAATCCGGAGTGATGAGAATTTTTGGGTTAAAAGAACAGTACCAGGCCACGCTATGTAAAATAAAAAGTCCCCCAACACCCCACCATCTCCAGCTTCCTTTCCATATGAGCCACCAAAAAACACATATCACTTGAGCAAAAAAAATCCATTGACTGTATAAAGGACAATGAAACAATAAAAATCCCAGATAATGTTCTGAATTTTGTGCAATCTTTACCAACCCCTTCAGCGTTAATGCCCATAAAAAAAATATACCGTCTGAATAGGGCGTTACCAAAAAAAGTAATGCAAGCAGCCCCATGGGCATTACACAAAAGCTTGTCCAGCTTACAGCAAACACATTGCTAACAATACTTTGCAAAGAATATTGGTGAAAATAAAATGCAATCCAGGGTAACGTAGAACAAGTAGCGGCTAAAGTCGTTATGTTCATCATTAAAATATTTTTTCCCCATCGTTTCCAAAGAGGGTGATGCGTTTCCTCAAAAATTTTACTCCAAAATTCATTGGGAATGGTCATTAAACTTGCAGTAGCAATAAAAGAAAGTTGAAAACTTAAACTAAAGCAGGCCTGGGGCTGGACCAGTAAAATTGCTGAACCACACAAAGCCAGTAATCGTACTGAAGAAGGCCAGCGATTTAAAAACACTCCCAGAAGTGCACCAGCCATTAAGATAAAAGAACGTTGCACTGGGTACCCTAATCCTGAAACGTGGGCATACATAGCCCCTACAATCAAAGAAAAAATTCCTGCTAAGCTTTGTAAGCTTATAATTAATCCTAGCTTGGGTACCCATCGAAATAGCCATTGAAATACAAAAAACCCTATGGCAGAAACAATAGATAAATGTAGGCCAGAAATGGCAAGAATATGCGACAATCCAGAAACAGAAAAATCATGCCGTAATTGTAAAGGAAGTGCAGTTTTATCCCCGGTAATTAATGCACTTGCCAAAGCGCCCAAAGGATAAGGCAGTTTCTCATGAAAAGTCTTGGTCAAATAATGACGAAATTGCGTTAAAACGCCGTGGTGTCCTGGAGTGACGTGCACCACAGAAACACTAAATCCATATGCAGAAACTCCTTGAAAAAATTGCTGAAATTGTGCATCATATCCTCCCGGTACCACAGGTTTGGGCCATGGAATCAGCTTAACCCTCGCTTCAATCCAGTCTCCTGGAGTGATTTTACCCTCACAAGCAGTACGAATACCCAATCGAACACAGGGTAAAGATAACGGACCACGCTTGGAGTACAGGTTTTTTATCCAAACTCTGGGATACAATTTACCCGAATTGGAAGCTGTATGATCTAACGCGACCACTTTCCCTTTGATCCAAAAAGGACCTAATTCTTTTTTAAGAAGCCTTTGAAAAGGACTGCAACTAGAAATTCTTAAAAATCCTAGACTAAAAGATAAGATCCCCCAGCATAAGACTCTGAAAAAGATTTTTTTTCCTATCCAAATTCCTATTACACTAAATACTAAAGCAGTGAATAGTACGCCATAGGTCCCTGTTTTAGGCTCGTAAGGAAGCACCCCATACCCATAAATTCCTGTTGCAAGCCCAAAAGGTAGCCATAATATATATCGATCATGTTCTTGAATAAAGCGCAAATAAAGTCCATCTTTTAAGATGGTGTATTGATTGAATATTTGGTAAACAAAAATTTTAATAAGTCCGTGTTTTCTACACAATTTTTGATATAAAAATAAATTCATAAGAAGTATTTTTTCCTAGAATACGACATGAGAAAAAGAGAAAGATAAAATTTTTAGTACACTAAAAAGTAAGAAAAAATTTAGATTTATCAATTTTAAAGAATTTTTTTTCCATTGTATAAGTAATTTATTCTATTAACAATGTACAGGAGAGTATTTCAGGTAAATAAAAACTCGGTTAATATTCAGCACAGAATACGTGTACAGCGTCTTTTTAGCACAAGTCTAATGGATTAATTTAAGTTATTATCCCTCTTTAGAAGGAAAATTTAGAGCCAGAGTTTCTTCAAAAATTCCAGATACAGGCTGTATTTCCGTCCTGTTTTAGTCAAAGTCTTTCTCTATTGTTTACTTCCTAAAAAAATTAGTAAAAAAGACTAGCCATTTTTGTCACGAAATTTTGAGCAAAAAAAAGATATAAAAATAATTTTATTTAAGAAATTGAATTATATAGAGTAGAATAAAATTAAAAATGAAAAAATTATGCATCAGAAATCTAATACAATTTCCTAGTTATAATCTAAATATAATGTATTATTTCAAACGATCTATTAATGTGTATTCATAAGTCGTTATAAAACTATTTATGGAAGTTTAAAATAGAAAAAAAGACTCGCGTAATAGATCAGGAATAGATAGATAGATAAAGTGAGCTTGGCTCTAAAAAATCAGGGAATCTAGGAGTAGTAGCAAACAAGCTTCACGCAATCGTTTCGTCCTACAAGAATAGTGAAAAAAGTATTTGAAGTATTAGATTTAAGCCGGGATACATTCAACAAATGGTGTAAAGACTGTAAAAACAATGGCATAAAAAGACTTACGAAAAATAAAAAGCCATCTTGTTCAAAGCGTAACAAGGAAAAAATCTATATTAAATGAGTGGATAAGCACTCTCTATACCTTAAAAGAGCTACTATAAAGAGTTTTACTTAGAAATAGGAATATCTAATGAGATGGATATTTAGAGATAAAGAAGTTATAATTGAAGCGTTGTGACATGCGTTAGTCGCATCCTCTAAGGTTTTAAAAAAATCGAGTAAATCAAAAGCAGTTTTTTCTTGGTAAAAGGAGAGATAAAAAGTGAACACTACGATATGAAGGATTTATAATAGAAGTACTATAGATAGCCAGAACAAGTCATTCTTAGAGCGCTTCACGCAAAAAGTACAAAAGCTGGGGTTTAGAAAAAGATACTCAATACTTTGGCGCCAGATATGGATAATCATTGACTCTAAAATCATCAAAGCTTAGATTTTAAACAATCTAGAAACTGATATGTAAGCACAAGGTCTAAAAAAAGGACTGAGTAGCACGCTGCACGTTATGCGCTTGGCACCCCAATTAAGTTTTTTAGGCCACAGATCGAATGATATCAAATACAAGACGCCAATTATAGGATAGATGCCGAAAAATCTGTAAACGCTGAGACTGTCTTATAATAAAAAAGAATTGATCGAATCGCTGCGCTATGGGCTAGTTTTATTACCGTCATATCCGCATGACCTGAATCCCATTAAAAATTTTTGAGCTAATATAAAACGATACATTAAAAAATAGAATTACAGAATTCGCTCAATAATATGATATTATAACCCGCTTCTTTTCTCCAAATAATAGTAGATGATTTACGATCCATGACCTTGTGGACGTTTTTCCTTTTTTTCTACTAAAGTTGTGCACCTCATTTAGGGTGATTTGCTATATCGGTTATGAAAATAAAATCCGGTATCGCCTCATAAAAGTGAGTCCTCTATGGATCAAGGGGTAGGTTAAGCTTATGAACAAAACCCTTCAATAGGCACCCGTCAAGTGGTATTATTACGATACCTATGACCCGCTCAAACAAACTCTTACCGTCTTTGTGAATGCTTAGAATTGTGCCAAGCGATTTAGACCGCTTAAAGGTCTAATACCTTATAGATTCATCATTAAACCCTGAAAAAACGATACCAAAGTCCTATACTTGTTAACTCGATAACTCAAAACAAGAATTTTTACACTGTATATTAAGTATCTTGCATTTTTTTTCATGAAGTATCTTGCACTTTTTTCATGCACATGATAGGTTTCTTACTAGAGTTTTGAGATAAGTCTTGTTTCCCAAACGTTACTTTAATTTAAAATAAATAAACAACAATGGAACTAAATAAAATGCCTAATTTGTCTGGATATGTTCTTGTTTCCTTCCCAAACATTCGAAAACAAGAGTTTCAAAAAAGTGTTGTTTTTATATTTCATCATGGTGATGAAGGCGCTATGGGCTTTTTTATCAACCTTCCGCTGCAGCGCCAAGATTGGCCTGAAGCTTTAGAAAATGTTATTTTAACCTCTTCAGGAACCATGTTGTGGGGAGGACCTTCTGATATGGGACGTGGATTTTTGTTACATTCTCAAGATTATTTTACGGAAGAAACGCTACGTATTGGAGAAAATTACGGAGTATCTCCCGCAAAGGAAACGAAAAATTTTACTGATTTAACCCTTCCACAAATATTTCCACAATACACGCTTACCTTAATAGGATATGCCACTTGGCGTTCTGGACAAATTGAAGAAGAGCTTATGAATCACGATTGGATTGCAATGCCAGCCACACTAAAACTCATTTTTGAAGTAGCGCCAATAGACAAGTGGGACGTAGCATTGTCTATGCTGAACCTTCCTCAGGACACTGTTCTCACCTATTATCCTGGAAGTGTGGGATAACGAAATATCCTGCTTTTACATCAAAATTACTCCAAAAAATTAATACAGAAAAAACTTTCGTTACACTGAGGATGTAGTCAATTACTTTGTAATTAGGTGCATAACCATTCCAGGATAAAAGGAAAGAGATTGACAAGCCCGTCGCGTAACAATGTCAGAAAAAGATTAATACATGAAAAAAAAAGGAATACAGTGAATAAATAGAGTAATAATATTGGGGCTGAGTTTTCTATACTCAAAAGATATGCCGCAGCAGTATTCAAGAAGCTAGGATTTAGTGATAAAAAACGCTTTGGCTCTGAGGAATTAGAGTAAGAAAAAAACATCTTCTCTCAAACGCTTAAATAGTGTGAATAAAAGTGGTTTGGATATAGCGAGTTACGAAGATAGAAGATAGGGTAAGAGAAGTAAAAAGCGTGGCAACTATTACAACAGAATCTATAGCATAGCTGAAATAATAAATCTATCGCTCCCATGAGTATTGATGGTTTTCGCAATACGAATTTTTTTAATCATTGGGTAGAACAGAGTTAACTTCAAAAGCAAAACCATGAACAAGGGTTTATTTTGGATCATACCTCATTCCAGAACACTTATAAGACAAAAGCATTGATTGCATCGCTTGGCTAGGAGCTAGTTTTCTTGCCCCTATATTCGCCTAACCTGAATCCTATTAAGCAATTCTGGGCTACTATAAAACGATGAATTAACCGTAACATTATTTAATGTACTGAATGATTATAAGGATTTATTTAAATTCTTTCCAATCTCATCTTTAAGCTATATTACTATACATGATTTACTATAAGATGCAATCTGTTAAATAGCGAAAAATTAGCTAGATGAGAGAACAGTGTGTTATGTAAGCGTTTAATACGAAAATTTTCATGAGATGGCTCTACAATACGCCAATCAGAGTATTGACATTTTAAACAAAGTCAGTAAGATATACATTTATAGCCCAGGTAGCTCAGTTGGTAGAGCAAAGGACTGAAAATCCTTGTGTCGCTGGTTCGATTCCTGCCCTGGGCACGTTTTCTTTTGACATGCCAAAATATTTTTTAATCGGAAATTGGAAATCTCAAGGAAGTACAGAAGAAATTCATAAATTTCTCTCTACTATTATTCGACTTTCCTTACCTGAACATGTACGTCCGGTTTTATGTCCGCCTTTTGTTTATTTAGATCTTGTAAAAAAGAGACTTCCTATTGGGTACAGTTTGGGTGCGCAAACCTGCGGAATAGAAACAAAAGGTGCTTTTACTGGAGAAATAACGGCCAGTATGTTACAGGATATCGGCTGTGGATATGTCCTCATTGGGCACGCTGAGCGAAAAGAGTCATTGGAAGTGTTGGAACAACAAATGGAACGCGCTTGGGAAGCGAATCTCGTCCCTATTTTTTGTTTGGGCGAAGAAGCCCCCAGCGCCTGGTATAGTCTTGCGAAAAAAATTTCTTATCTTTCCTCTTTGCCAGCATCAGCGCCTTTTTACATTGCCTATGAACCCATTTGGGCTATCGGAGGAAAAACGCCTCCCTCGTGTGGATATTTAACACAAGCATTTCAATATTTAAAATCTCATTTAAAATTTACCCAGGGCTTTATTTACGGCGGAGGTGTTCGCCCAGAAAATTTAAAAGAAATTTTAGACCTCAATATATTTAATGGAATTCTTATCGGTCAAGCCAGCTTCCAACACGCTATATGGACCATGCTTTTGGAAATTTTAGAAATTCATGGTAAAGTACAATCCAAAACTACTTTGCGATAACCAAGATGAGTATAGTTCAGCTGGTTATTACGAAAAACTATTTTAATAACACTTTATGAAGAGTGTTTCCCTCCTGATTAGGTAAGCGAAGACAATAAGTGCCGTGGCTTTGTGAGATGGGAAGATAGAACGTGTGGAATGAATGGATCACTATAGGACCTGCCCCACATTAACGTGTACTCTCAGCTAAAAAAGTAGAAGTTAAGACGTAAGCTACGAAAAAAAACTCAAAAAAGATTTTTAATACCCTAAACGCGGCTTACGGTATAATGACAGCTAGTACTTCAGCATAGAAGACATATCGACACAAGGTGCACAGACTAATAAAAAATATGATGGCGATAATATCACTGAGCAGTACTAAAAAAGCTTCAAAAGACTAAAATATAGCACGATATACATTACAGTATGATATTCAAATTAATTTTCATCTACATAAAGTAGATAGTAAAGAATTTCTACCCATTATGCCCAAAATACTCAAAATTAAAATTTTGTGACTACATTATCTAAATTTTAGAGCTTTTTTTATGGTAAAATTCTTTGTTAATTGCAAACTTTATTGTCTTGCATATAAAAGAAATTATAGATAAAATACAAAGTGTTTTGAAAAACTTGTTTCTATATTAAGACTATGTCTCAAGCACTTTTATTCGAAGTATACAGTGATGAAATTCCTGCACTCATGCAAAGAGATGCTTGTAATCGAATTAAACGTCATGTAGAAAACGCTCTTAAATCTTACAAACTAGAAGGAGAAGTGCAAGGGTTTGCTTCTTTACGGCGCGTAGGATTTTTGATTCGCTGTTTGGAACATGATACACAAGAATGTTTTTCTGTGAAGGGCCCCAGTGTTGAGGCTCCTTCCTCTGTGATAAACGCTTTTTTAAATGCTCATGGTCCCGAAATATGTTATCAGAATAAAACTTCCAAAGGATCTTTTTGGTTTTCAAAAAAAGAAACGAAAAATATAGAAGAAGTGTTACACAATCTCTGTGTAAACTTTTTAGAGCAGTTTCATTGGCCGAAACGAATGCGTTGGCATGAAACCGATGATTTTAGCTGGATTCGTCCTATCCACTCTTTGGTATGTATTCTAGATAATAAGCTCTTAGCATGGACCTTTAGAGCTCAAGGACTTGGAATATCTACGAAAAATATGACACCGGGACATCCTGCATCGTCTCAGGAGCTGACGCCACCCTGGATCCTTATTCCTCACGCTTTGGAATACGAAGATATCTTAAAGGAACACAATCTGTGGGTATGTCCTTTTAAGCGCTGGACTTATCTCCAATCTCATCTGGAGACTCTCGCAAACGATCATGGATACCAGGTCTTTAAGGAGGACCTAGCACTCGAAGGGCTTTTAGGAGAAGTGTGCGGAATGACCGAGTGGCCCAAGATATTTTTTGCATCCTTTTCTTCAGATTTTTTGAAACTTCCTCCGCCTTTTTTATTAACAACGTTAAAACATCATCAGCGCTGTTTTCCTGTAACAAGAGACAAAAATCTTGCTTCTCGTTTTATCGTAGTGTTGGATGGAACACCTCTCACTCCTGAAATTCAAGATGGACATCAGCGAGTGGCAGAGGCGCGATTGTCCGACGCACTTTTTTTTTGGAATCAAGATCTTCGTTATCCCTTGGCTCACTATAACCAGCACCTTAAAGAAAAAATATTCTTTGATGGTCTGGGAACAGTTATTGAAAAAGTACGAAGGTTAGAAGTTGTGGCAACACATTTGGATGATTCCGGTGCATTGAGTGCTGCTTCGGCGCTTTCAAAGGCAGATTTAGCAACCCAATCGGTGCGAGAATTTCCAGAATTACAAGGAATTATGGGGAAATATTACGCTTTAGCCCAAAATGTCGATCCCACCCTGGCTCAAGCTCTGGAAGAGCAGTACTGGCCTTTAACTCCCGGACAAGATCTTACTGCTCAAAGCTGTCTTGGAGGATGGCTTGGAATTATAGACCGTATGGATACCTTAGTAGGATTTTTTGGTATTGGAAAATATCCTACTGGCTCTAAAGATCCTTTAGCATTGCGTCGTAGTGCTTATGGATGGGTGTGCCTTACCCTACATCATACATATCCTTTTTCTATTTCAGAAAGTATTCGTATTAGTCTTGAAAGTTATCGCAGTACTCAGCGACTTAATGTTCTCTCCAATAAAGATAGTTTAGATCTTTTAGAACAGTTAATCTTTAAACAGTTTACCCGCTATTTACAAGAAAAAAATATTTCTCGTGAAATTTCGGAGGTTATTAGTGTGCTTCGCTTTTCTCAACCTTTAGGAAAATTATTTACGCTGGCCAATAAATTGCACAAGTTTTTGCAAACAGAGTCAGGAATTTCCTTTGTTTCTGCCTATAAACGAATCTTTTTTTTGCTCCATAATAATAAGGAAGGCCTTAAAGAATTCAGCGCACCAAAACATTCAGAATTATTTGAACCAGAAGAGAAAAAAATTTTCGATTACATCTCAGTTCCTTGGAATACAGAAGATTTTATGGCAACCGCTTTAGATTTTTCTCGGTGTATTCATGAATTTTTAGATGTATTACCTGTAATAGGGTTTTCTTCTCGTATGGGTTTATTAGCATCCGTGTTGCGATATACACGTCCGTTGGGTAATTTATCAAATTTATTTACCACCTCTTGTTAACTTTCACAGTTTTTGTAGCATGAAAGAAGAGCGTTTTTTTAAATCTCCTTCAAAACGCCGTTATCGATGGGTATTGAGTATAACGAAATGGTTCTTTATCTTAAGTGTCTGGGGAAGCTTGGCTTTAGGAGCAGTGATTATTTGGTTTGGCTACGATCTTCCTTCCATTGAAGATATCACGAAACTTCATCGAGATCCTCACATTTTAATTAAAGATCGTCAAGGAAATATCTTAGGGAGTTACGGTAATTTTTATGGTACTACGATTAATGTAAAAAAAATGAAACCTTATCTTGTGCAAGCGCTTTTGGCTACGGAAGATCGAAGATTTTTTTACCATTTTGGTATTGATCCTATTGGTACTATTCGTGCTCTCTTGCGTAATATTAAAGCCAACGGTGTTATACAGGGAGGAAGCACCATTACGCAACAATTAGCGAGAAATTTTTTCGAAAGTAAAAAACTGTATAACTACAAAGATCGTTCGTTAAAACACAAAATTAAAGAAGCTATTCTGGCAGTAAAATTGGAAATGAAATTTACAAAAGAACAAATTTTAACAATGTATCTAAATCGCGTATATTTAGGAGCGAACGTCACTGGATTGGATGCTGCATCTTTACACTACTTTGGACACAGTGCATGTGACTTGACATTATATGAGTCAGCCATTTTAATCGGAATGTTAAAGGGACCTTGCCGCTACTCTCCAGTAAGCCACTATGAACGTTCGGAATCCAGAGCAAAGCGCGTTCTACAAAATATGGTCGAAGAAGGATTTATTACCCAGGAAGATGCGGCTACAGCTATGGCGCTTCCGTCTCCTCTAGAAGTATCCAAAAAAAAGCAATCTATGTGTCGATACTTTACTGATTGGGTGATCACCTGTTTACCTGAACTTTTAGAGGATGTTAAAGAAGACATTGAAATCATTACCACCATCGATCTTAACATACAAAGCATTGCACAAAAAGAAGTGTTTAATGTTATGAGAACGCGTGGGTCCAAAGTGCATGCCAGTCAGATGGCTTTGGTATGTACCAAGGCTTCTGGAGAAATATTAGCTATGTTGGGCGGTATGAATTATGCAAAAAGCGCATATAATCGTGCTACGCAAGCCAAGCGCCAAGCAGGATCTAGCTTTAAATTTTTCACATTTCTTGCTTCCTTAGACGAAGGATATGATCCGGATTATCTTATTAGTGATTATCCCATTGAGGTGGGGGGATGGAGAGCCAGTAATTATAAACATAAAGCAAGAGGAGAAGTCACTATTCGTACAGGGTTTGCCCAGTCCATCAATGCAGTGGCAGTGAGACTTGCGACCTCTATTGGATTGAAGCGTGTTATTCGCCTTGCAAAAACTTTGGGAATTTCCTCCGAATTGCCCCGTAATTACAGTCTTGTTTTAGGTTCCGGAGAAGTCACGCTGCTGGATATGACAGGAGCTTACCTTGTGACATTAAATGAAGGAAAATCAGTTCGTCCTTATGGAATCGAGAAAATTGTGAATAAACAAGGAAAAATTCTTTATCAACACCTTAAATGCAATACTGCCCCTTGTGTTTCTAAAGAGGCTATTCAGGAGATGCGCAGTTTGATGCACAGTGTGGTGGAGGAAGGTTCAGGTCGAAAGGCAAAATTACATTCCGATCTGGGGGATACAATACCATGTGGCGGAAAAACGGGTACGTCGCAACGATATAGAGATGTATGGTTTATTGGATTTGCAGGATCCATTATGACAGGAATTTGGTGTGGGAATGATAACGAAAAACCTATGGAAAAGCCGAGCGATGGGTGGCCTACGGTTCACGCGTGGCGGGCTTTTAATGAACGACTATTAGAATATTTTAAAAATCCAAAAGCAGAAAATTGGCAAAAAGAAGAATTTACCGAAGGCTTAGAGCAGATAGATGAAGAAAGTACTCTTTTTACCAAAGATAAGGATACTTCACAAGAGCAGGTAAGGAACGAAGATGATGAAGATGAAGACGACGAGGAGAATGACGAGGATGAAGATGAGGAGGATGACGAGAATGACCAAGATGACGCAAAGAGAGAGAACGAAAAAACTAAATCTAGCGCTCCACCAAGCGCCGTCCCTGTTTCCCCGTCTTCATCTCCATCACTCTCTTCGCATAGTAGTAAAAAAAATCCTACTGAAGAAGAGTTGATCAAAGAAATTTTGTCTAATATGGGGACACCTTCCTCTAATGGACGCTAAAAAGATCGTGCACATCTATTTTCCAAAAAAAGGCTCCTTATTAAAATACTTGAAGATTAAAAGCAATAATCTACAGGGCGGCTTTCCAAATGATTGAAGCGACTAAGAAGATGTTAAAAAAATTTATTGCTTATTGGAGACGCCACAGATAAAGAAGGGTACAGTAAATATTTTTTTTACGGGATATATAGCCAACTACCTATAGAATGGTTAGAGAGAATAACGCGTCAATTGAACAATGTGTAGAACGGCGTATCTATTTATTTCTCAACGGGATTAAAGTCAGGAGAATAAGGAGGTAGGTAAAGTATGACCAGCATCCTTAATCCATTTTCTACCTAACTTTACCTTTATGGAAAGCAGCATTATTCATGACAATAGAAGGGTTTTCTGGGATAGTGGTTAGAAAAATTTCCTATACCCCCCCAACAAGCCAATACTTCTACAGAACCCATCAGCAATCTAATGGCCCCTAAAGTAGAGCCCATTAAAGCACCTATACCATTTGTTCTACTTTTGGAACCCCAATCCTCTTTTGCGTAACAAGGCTGCCCTTTTACAGAATACCCGTAAGGTCTTGGCATATCATGAGCCACTCCACGTTCATCAACTTTTCTGTTTAATTCATCACGCTTTTGATAGAATACAGATCTTTTTTGTGGATCCGTCTTTGAATGATGAAAGGTTTTTTTATAGCGAACACCAAGACGTCTCAGGGCTTTCAAAATGTCAACAGTGCTAATCCCACGCTCTTACTGATAGGCATCCAGGAGATCCATCGTGATATCCTGTTCTAAACGTGTCCCCCCTTCTATACACGGTCTGTTTACCCATCCAAAACCCTTTACCAGAGTCCTCATAGCTGAAAAAATTAGCTTGCATAAAATTTCCTGAAATATATGATAGTTTCTATACACCAAGATATTAAAGATCTTCAAAAACCTCAACTTTTAGCCAATACCAGAACTTTTTTATATACCGTCAGTGTACTCTTTGGTGAACGCGCTCCGGACACGTACCTGTTCAGGCCAGAAAAACTACTGCTATCATAACTTTTAGATTTTTTATCTTCTGTTTTACAAGATAAAGTATCTTTTATTTATTGATCTTCTCTTAAATTCTACAGAATTAAGTCAACTCATGGTACAATTCTTTAATTTTAAACTCTTTCGCTCTACATGTCGAAACAACTTAAGAAACTTGGAATTCTCCACACTAAGTGTAGTTTAAAGAAAAGTTTTAGGCCTCCTAGACGCATCTTTTGCGATTTCTTTCTGCTTCACTTTTTACAATAGGGTGATTTTTCCATCAAGAATTTACATAAACGACACGTAGGGTCAATATAGGCGTTCGTATTTAAAAAAGTGCCCCTTCCCTATAAAATAGCCCTGAGAGTAAATTTCTTTCTAGAAGTATTTCCCTATTATTCTGTTCTAAAAAAAATTACTTTATTTTACTCAAAATACTTGTATCATACTTTTGCTTTTCAAGATCTTTTTTTAAACGTTCGATGTTCACGCCTCCTTTAGCACTGCATAGATTTTTAAGATTTGCTAAGGCAAGTTGTCCTTGAGGAACAGGAGTTTTTACTGTATTTTCCAAAACTGGAATACCTTTAGCTTTTGTGGGAATTGTAGCGCTCAAAGCATTTTTTTTAATGGCTAAAAGTCCCATCTGAGCCCCATCCGTGCAATATACTGCAACTGGAGGATGGTAAGCATCAGAAGAAGCGGATGCGGATATAGACGGAACAGGTGCAGAGACTGGTGACACGGGAACTACTCCGGGTACAGGATTTATCGCAGGCATTATGGGGGTAATGGACGTGACCGAGGGTGTACCAACCCCTATTCCGGTAGCGATTTGCGGCAAGACTATAGGAGGCGTTGAAGGAGAAACAGAAGGAGTTTTGATAGGGGCAATACTTGTGATAGGAGTAGCTGGGCTGCCGAGACTAGAACTGATTGGGCTACTTACGCTATAGGAAGTGGAAATCGCAGGTGCAGATTCCACTTCCTTGTCTTCCGCTTTGCTAAGCATCTCCGGCGTTGCGGGAACAGAAGAACTAGTGGCTCCTTTTGTAGGAACAGACGAGGGCCAAGGTTTCACTGTGGCATCAAGGGGCTCTATGCCTTGAACAGTAAAAGAAGAAAATAAAAATAAAAATAAAATATATCTTTTCATAATTTAATGAGACGACTTTTTATTTATCATTTTAGTTCTTAGAAGTTAAATTAGAACTTATACACTACTTTTTATATCACGCATTAGTTCAAATTAATTTATTAACATAATTTTTGGAAATGGTCTAATTGCACAGAACACAGTCAAGAAATTTTTTTTACTTAACTATACCGTATAGGATACAATACATCTAAGGAATACCCTTGAATGTATAAATTGGGTGCTGCAAATTCGGACAATAATTGTAAACAACTTCCGCACACTTGAATATTGTGAGGAGTACCGTTTTTTTCTGCAATAGCCCATACATTTTTAATGCGAAATTCTGGACCACAGTGAATTAACGCATTCACAACCGCAGCGCGCTCCGCACAAATAGAAAGAGTATGACACGCAGCTTCTAAATTACATCCGTAAAAAAGTTTCCCATCTTCCAAAGTGATTTCCGCTGCAACCTTAGTTTTTTTAGCTTTAGCATGCTTCAGCATTGCCTCCAATGCTTTTCTGGATGCACTAGAAAGATTATTCATCTTAGAACTCATTAGGTTTTGGGTTTTGTCGTCAAAATTACCGCGGATAGAGTGGGATTCGAACCCACGAAACGCAAACGCGTTTGCCGGTTTTCAAGACCGGTGCTTTCAACCGCTCAGCAATCTATCCCTTTTCATTTACTATAAATAATCTAACAATAAAATACTAGCCTCGATATGGTTTTTTGTATAAAAAAAATTTTAATCATGATCCTAAGACTTTTTATTAGATTGATTATTTTATTAGATTAAAGAGAGGTGGAAATAAATCGACGTATCCTGGCAATATCTAAGACAGTTCATCGTTTATTTGGAATGATACTCTTTAAGCCTAAGGGGGGATTAAGCGGTAAGTGCGAGACAGAAAGAAAAGCTATAGATGGATTATACGGAGTTTTATGGATGATTAGAAAGATTACATATAATGCTGCTGTATGAGGTGTTGTACACGGTAATGACATGGAAAGCATGTATCAAAAAATAGCCGTGAAGAGAAAAAATATCCAACAAAAATCAACGAAGAACGTCTATATCCTCGAAGTTTTCCCCATTAGCCAGGCCCGTTAAGGTGGCTTCCACAGACCCGATAAAAATAAGGAACGCAGAAGAATACAGTGATGTTTTGAAAAATCATGAAAAAATTAGCGTTTGGTTTGACATAATACGCATACAACGCCTTAACCCGGGAAAAATCGATCTATCCCCATAGTTTCATTAAATTCATTTTAGGTTCCGGTTATTACGCCAAATTCTTGAGTTTTATGCAGACGCTTTTAAAACATTTAGCCCTAGAGTGTTTGTTAAAAATCTTCCGCTTCTTTCCCTGAATTCTAAATCACTGAATAGTAAGCGCGCGAGTGGAGAAAAGTCCACCAATAAAACTCCAAAAAACAGCGAACAAGAAGCATAGTGACTTTTTAAGACTTAGACCTATAGCAGTGACTAAAAAAGAGATACTTAGGCTGGGTTCATAAAAATTCTGCCATATCAAAGCATGAGCGCACGAAATAAAGGGAGTGAGGTTGTTCTGAAAAAAGGTGTGTTAGTGAGGCGTCATGCCTCTTTTTTTTTAAGGCGGGAAGCCGTGAAACATTCTAAAACTTATCGTGCAGGTAAAGATACGCTGGATTGTATGGTCTTACAACGTACTCACGATAAATCTAAGACGAAGCCCACAGGCATTGAAAAGCAGAATCAAGGTCTCCTTATAGAGCTCCCTAAGTATTAAGCGGAAATAGTATTTTTAAGCACTTTACAGTCCCGAATTTTTAATTATCAGGCTAAAGCAGCCTTTTTGAAGCCAACAATTTTTCACATCTTCACAACGTTAGGCATACCAAGGATTTAACCCACTGTTTAAACCTTTGGGAGAAAGATAAACTCTTTGTTCAAGAATGCTTATGCAAAAAAGCCCATTTGACAAGAAAATACGGAAATGCATCATAAGGAATTTGCATGATTCATAGTCTTTTTATTGCACGTTAAGCGTGTTAGAGCATTAAAAATTTTTGTTAAAATATCAAATAAATTGCATACCACGCCTTATTTTAAACACAATCGATAATATTCCCAATATCATCACTGCCTCTAATCGTCCCAATAACATACTACATATACTGATCCATTGTTCTATAAAAGAAAAATTTTCAATGTAAGTACTGATAGAATGGGCGGCTCCTCCAGAATTTGTAATAAGCCCACAACTTAACAAACATGCAATTTTGGGTGTATAGCCAAGAACAGAAAACGCAAAAGTTACCCCAATATACCCAGCACCATAGAGGAAAACGCTCGTCAGTAATAACGCGACGTCTTCTTGTTGAACGGGTTCTCCGTTATAATACACAGAAGCCAAATGCTTGGGACGAAATGTTTTCAAAATTTTATTTTTACTAATATAATACAACAATTGTATGCGAAATAACTTGAATCCTCCTGCGCTAGATCCACTACATCCTCCTAGCAGTATCAGGAACAGACACCACAAGGAAGAAATACTGTTCAAAGCAGTAGCACAGGGAAAGCCTGTAGACGTTATACAGGAGATAACGTTAAATAAGTAATCAAACGTTAGGTGACGGTGGGTAGAGATAACAAATACGCTTATTCCACATAATATAAAATATCCTCGAATTTGTGTATCTTTGAAAAAAGTTTTAGGACAAAATATGCCTTGAAGCAGTCCTAAAAAAGGAAGAGCTCCTAAAATCATTCCACTTATTAAAATGATTTTTTCATAAAGAGAGAGTGTTGTGAGGGGGTAATGATAAGATTGAATTCCGCCAGTGGAAATACAAGACATACTGTAATGAAGACACGTTTGAAAAGGTAACGCTCCAGCCATCCATAACAAGAGTGTTAATACTAAGGTTACGCCTAGATACAAAGAAATAATATGCATAGCCACAGTTTGAGTTCTTGGAGTAGTTTTTTGAAGACGCTGAGAAAATTCACTAAATACAATGAGATTAGAATTTAATTTTAGTGCGGGAATAAGAGTAAAACTTAATAGTACAATCCCAATACCTCCCATCCACTGAACAAATACACGCCAAAATTCTATCATAGCAGGAAGCGGCGCTTTTTCAGAAATTAAGGAGATCCCTGTGGTGGTCAAGCAGGACACACCTTCAAAAAGTGCAGCAGAAAATTCTTTTTTAGGGGAATGAACGTAAATCGGAATGCTTATAATAACCGCTACAATTCCCCATATAAAAAGTGTGGTCAACGCTTTTTCCCCAGCACAAATTCCAGAGAGACGGGGGGAAGGAAAGGCGAGTACTCCAAGCCCACCTAGAAACAGACACCCTGAACCACATACTGGAAAAATTTCTAGTATTTCTTTTTGATTATAAAAATAAAAGAACGTGAATATTAAAAAAAAGCAGGCAGACAATAAAATTAACATCCAACTTATAGAAGATATAACCCACAAACTTTTCTCGTAATTTTTCCAAGGAATTTGATAGGCAAGAATCTGTTCTATAGTAGAGAGAACGCTTTTAAAATATCTTCGCATACTTTTTTTCCATCTCCGAATACCATATAGGTGTTTTGAAGATAACATAATGGGTTATCAATCCCGGAATATCCTGGATTCATAGAACGTTTAATAAAAAGAACTTTTTTTGCACGATATGTCTGAAAAATAGGCATACCGTAAATTTCTACAGAAGGATCCTTTTCCGCAGCAGGATTCACCGTATCGTTAGCACCGATAATGAGTACTACATCGGTATCTGGCAATTGACGATTAGCCTCTTCTAATTCCAGCATATCCTCCAAAGATACGTTAGCCTGAGCCAACAAAATATCCATATGACCAGGCATACGCCCCGCCACAGGGTGTATCCCATATTTTACATCACAATGATTTGCTTTTAATAAGAGGGCTAGTTCCTGCAAAGGACGCTGAGCTTGAGCCACTGCAGCGCCGTAGCCTGGAATAATTACTACGCGCTCTGCAGATTTTAGAAAAAAAGCCGCCTCTTCCCCAGAAATAGACTGAACAGGAAGCATCACGGTTGCTTTTGCTTGACTTTGTTGATAAAAACTTCCTGTAAACACGCGCATCAAAGAACGATTCATTCCTTTACACATCACAAAAGTTAATACTCCGCCAGAAAACCATACAATGGACCCCACCACTACAAGGAGAGGATGATTTGCATAAAGCCCCAACGAAACACAGGCCCATCCTGAACACGAATTTAATAAAGAAATCACAAGAGGCATATCTGCTCCCGCCACTGGAAGAATCATCAGTACTCCCAAACTGCTAGACACGACAATACTAACAATCAATGAAACAATAGAAGGAACCTGAATAAACCATCCAGCACTTGCCAGGGATGCCCCTAGCGCCAAAAAAAACATCCCCAAAAATATTTTTAAAGAAGGACGATAACGGATGATATTTTGGAGACGCAACACAGCAAATACTGATCCTGTACAAGTAATCGCACCGATCACGCCTCCTGAAAGGATTTCTATAAATACTGAAAGAGGAATGACACACAAAGTTTGAATATGAATTTTTGCTAATACCACACTGATGCTGGCAGCGCCAAGTCCCACCAAGCCATGAAATAAAGCCATTAATTGTGGAAGGGAAGTCATAGAAGTACGCTTTGCAAGGATAAATCCTGAAAGGCTTCCTAAGATCATGGCAAAATATATCCCGTAGCTAGTCCAGTGGAGTGTGTGCCCACTTACCGAAGTAAAAGATGCATAATGATGTTTTAAAAAATCCCCCCCATAAGAAAAAATAGCACACATCATTCCAATTTTTCCTGCAAACGCACAGTAGCGGGCAAGCTTAAAAGACGTGAGTGACTCAAAGGCCAAAAGAATCCAACCTAACGCTAACACAGCATGTAAGGAGGGGAAAAATATAACTATTCCTAAACTTATGCCCCACACTACTCCGCACAAAACAGAAGTTTTTAAAGGACGAAAATTATCCCAAAAGTAATTTTGGCTAGTGTTCATGGCTGACCTTTTGGAGTTAAGGTAAACCCCATATACTAAAACAATACTGGGATATTGTTGATTATTTTTTGAGAATTTGCAAGAATAATTTTCTACTAAACGTTCAAAACACAGTTTAGAGTACACTTTTTAGACTGCATTATTACTGCATCCCACACTTGAAGTACCCAGTTTTCAAGAACATATTAACGCTATTCAAAAATTTGCATGATAAGAGGAATACATATAAAGAGTGATAACACGACATCTAGAGTATGTCGATATTTATAATGAACTGTTGTGAGATTAAGGTATTTATTTAGCTACAATAGGAGATAAGATTGCAAGGAATACGAGAAGACCAATGGGAAGGAATAAAAAAAGTTTTCCTGGGAAAGAAGGAGATTCAGGACGTGCTGGTAACACGATAACCAGAAATTTATCAATCCTGTGATGTGGATTGCCCGCAAGGGTGCAGCTTGGCATGCCTTTCCAGAATCTTACGGGAAATAATCGAGAGCTCACAAACGCTTGATACGATGGTCCAAAGCCGGTGTACGGCAAATCATCTTCAATACCCTTGCAGCAGATGCTGATAGCAATGGATCACAACTGATTCCACAATGATTGGCGCCCATCAACACGTCGCGGGCGCCAGAAAAAAATACAGTAATGGTACACAAGAACAAGCTCTGATGCACTCAGAAGGCAGTTTTAACACGAAAATCCAGCTGCATGGGATGCTTTAGGCACCCCCATCAGATTGATTCTATCGCCTGGTGAGTGCTCTGATTATACAAAAGCTCTTGATTTAATGGAGAATTTTGACTTTAAAACGCTATTGGCGGATAAAGGCTATGATGTCGATAACACTGTCCATTATACTGGCAGCAACAAAGCCGTCACCCCCCCCACAATCCATGAGGAAAATCTAGTCGAGCCAATGTTCAACACGTTAACCTATTTCAGGCGCATTACACCCAGATATGATAAATTTACACAGACTTTTCTTTCCTTCATTTTGCTACATCACTCATAATACTAAAGTAAACTCAAATGTCGACAATCCTTAATAGATCGGACATATTCAGTAGATTGTAGAAAAGAAGTATTGAAAATAAACGCTAAAGCAGAACTTTCATAGAGTGAAGTTTCGGATAGATTTAGGATATCGAGAGCAGCAATATTCAGATGGAGCAAGAAATTACAGCCTCAAAGCACCAGGAATCAGCCTTGAAAAAACCTGAGCAAAGACAGTTTAAGAAATAATATAGAGCAGTTTCCAGATAGCGATCGTCGAGAAAGCGGCGAAAAATTAGGGATTAGCGAGTCTGGTATTCACTATGCACCAAAGCCTTTAGGCGTGACCTATAAAAACAATACTCTATCCTGCGAGAACAGATCTAGAAAAAAGATCTATGTTCTGCCCAAGGATTGAGGCACGAGAAAAAACGGAAAATCAATGGCTTACTTAGCGAAAAGTCCCAGAATATGCCCCAGAAACACAACTATTCTTGGAAGGGAAGGCGTTGTTGTGGGATTCATGATGGGGGGAAAAACAAAAGGGGTAGTGTCATGAACAATGCTTCTTTCCACAAGAGAAAAGATAGGCAGCCGATGAGAGAAAGCACTGGTCATGTTTTCCTTGATTGATCTTCCGTATTCTTCTGGCCTTAAGCCTATTGAGAACCAATGGGATTAGGCTAAAGATTCCTGAAATTGCTCCATCGATGCGTTATTTCCGCT
>NZ_PHHC01000109.1 GCF_002930195.1 Holospora curviuscula
CCTACTGAACCTAGGATCTTTTAGGGGGTTAAAATGATCTAAACCCCCTTCTTCTACTTCTTTCATGAACCTTACCTTAAATGGTTCACCCTTCAAGGCATTCCCTTATTATTTTTCTTTTTTCAAATATTTATTGTTATGAGGGGGCTCTACGTGGACGGCACTGTTTATGGCACTAGTCAACATGAACAAGCCTTTACTTCGCTCAATCATTATCCAAGATTGTCTAAAGAGTACGAAATGGCTTTCGCAGCTGCCGAAATAGGATGATGAGCCCTCATGCTATGCGCTTTTTAAGGCGGATCGCTCATCCATAAATATAGGCTCTCACATTTTTTTACTGATAATTTTTTTAGTGAATTATATTTTTTTATAAATGAATACAGATTTTTGTTTATTTAATGATTTTTTTTTTAATAAAAAGTTTTTTTTTCAAGGCACTAAAATCGAGAAATTCTTTATTGTTGGATTGATTTTTGAAGTGTATTGGCGTATAAACGAGTGAGTAATTAGCTTGTGTGTATTTTGTTTAAAATATTTAAAAAATCAGATTGGGAAGAACGGTGGTTCTTTTTACGTCGTTGGATCGCAAATCCTAAGCAACTAGGAGCGCTTTTCCCTAGTTCCCGGGCGTTGGCTAGAGCTATGGCTCGTTATGCATTGGAAGATATTAATCCTCAAGAAAAAATTTTAGAATTAGGGGCAGGAACGGGACGCTTTACTCAAGCATTAATTGATGCAGGAATTCCTGAGCATCGATTAATTTGTATCGAAATTGATCCTAATTTAGGTATATATTTGAAGAAAAAGTTTCCTAAGGCAAAGATTGTTCTGGGAAACGCCTGCGCTTTAGAGCAAATCTTGAAGGCGGAATCAGTAAATATTGATATTGGAGTAGTGATTTCTGGGTTACCCATGCTTAATTTTCCGGCGTTGGTACAACAAGAAATTTTAAGAGGATGCTTTAAAGTACTAAAGCCAAAAGGTCAATTTTTGCAATTTACATACAGCCCTTTTACTTCCATTCGCAGTCAATGTTTTGCTTTAAGTAAAACCCGAAAATGTTGGGTTTTTAATAATCTTCCTCCGGCAACCATATGGTCTTATGTGTTGGAATAAAGAAGAGTTTTTAAAAAAAAATTTGGTGGGCACTGTATTAAATTTGAAATGTAATCCCCAGCGTTATGCTTCTTTTTTAGTGAGCGCTTCTAGATTACCTTTTAAGGTAATACGTTTAGAAGCTCAAGATGGTGCGATGCTTTCTGAAGCAGACCAAGCCTCTCTAGTAGATGAACGCATCTATGCACGCTATTATGGAGGGAAATTTCCTAGTCAAGGTACGATCGGGTGTTATCTCACACATTATCTTGCTTGGAAAAGTATGGTGGATCAGTCTATTCCCTGGATGATTATTTTTGAAGACGATGTTATTTTTTGTCCAGAAACTCTGACCCAGGCTCTGTATGAAATTTTAACCCAATATAAAAAACGTATTGATATATGTAGTTTTGCTTTACGAGGCAAAGGTATACCTTTTTCTATTGGAAAAGTTTTGACACACCGCTTGTGTGCTTACGGAAGAGACGTTTATTGCGCTGGAGCTTACCTGTTGAATTTAAAAAGTGCCAGACAATTATTACACGATAGTTTTCCTATGCAATTTCAGGTGGATGATTACTATACGCAAACGTGGAGATGGAATTTATTGTTTACTGGTATCGAGCCGCGCATCGTCCACCATAACGATGCTATGGTATCAGAGGTAAAAGCAAGAGGAGGACGACATTTTCGTAAAGTACACTATTCTTTTCCTCTGAGGTATACATTTGTGTATGGTATCGCAGCCCTGCGCAGTATTATACTCCGGGAGTACTTTAATTTACGTCGTCTATTTAGAGCTCTAAGTTACTGCATAAAGGTACGTTTGAAGGCTAATTACTGGGATTGATTTAGAATATTTAATATAGAGAAGAAAATTTTCTTTTATGGCGTCATTTTAAATTAGTGTAGACCCCGCCTCAGGTGTCTGCAGAGCACAAGGGGATTGATCCCAATAGCTTTTCGGTTGTACAGTAATAAATAGAAAGTATTTTTTACATAGACCTAGGGAGAAAAAGTGTGAAAATAGAAGCAAACGAACTAAGAAACGGAAATATTATTGTTATCCAAAATAAGTTGTGGCTTATAACCCACACTCAGCACACTCAGCCTGGTAAGGGGGGAGCGTATATCCAGGCAGAAATGAAACCTTTGGGGGAGGGAGGAAAACGTTCAGAGCGGTTTCGTTCTAGTGAACACGTAGAGCGTGCTCACCTTGAGGAGGTGTCTATGCAATTTTTGTACAGAGAGCGTGACGCGTATGTGTTAAGCGATCAACGTACCTACGAACATTTTTCTCTTACAAAAAAAGAGTTTAATGGAGACCCTGCATTCTTGGAAGATGGGATGATATTGACGGTCACTGTCTACGAAGGAAGAATTATTTTAGTAAAATTGCCTCCTCAAGTAATACTAGAGATTGCAGAGTGTGAACCTTCTCTGAAAGGACAAACCGCTACATCTTCTTATAAGCCTGCCACATTAAGTAATGGAATCCACACAATGGTTCCGCAGCATATTGAAAAGGGCATGAGCATTGTTGTGAATACCCAAGACTGCAGCTATGTGGAGCGAGCCAAACGTTAGCCTTGACACGAGCTTTTTCCCACCCTACGCTTTGCAACAAAATGCAGCAATAAAAAAGTAGGATTTTTTTAAAACTAAGGATTTAAATGCTCCCATTATCCTGAAACGCACTATGGAGTATTGAAAAAATGCATATTTCTGTGATTAGTCTGTTTCCTGAAATGTTTTCAGCGCTTGGATGTTCTGTTTCGGGACGTGCTTTGGAAAAAAAAGTTTGGCGCTTAGATCTTGTGTCTCTCAGAGATTTTGGCGTGGGAAAACGTAAGAATGTAGACCGTTCCTGTTACGGTGGAGGACCTGGTATGTTATTACGACCAGACGTGGTCCATGAGGCGGTTATTCATGCCTATGCATTGAGTTCATATACTCCACGCTTAGTGTATCTTTCTCCTAGAGGAACCCCCGTGAAGCAAAAGGATGTGGAAGCATACGCCTCTTCTCCTTATCTTATTTTACTGTGTGGTCGCTATGAGGGCGTTGATGAAAGAGTTCTACAGTTTTGGAATTTTGAGCAAAAACGTATAGGAGATTTTGTAGTGTCAGGAGGAGAGTTACCTGCATCTATGCTAATTGACGGATGTGTGCGATGCTTAGAAGGAACTCTAGGAAATCCAGACTCTTTAATTTATGAAAGTTTTCAAGAGGACAGGTTAGAACATGCCCAGTATACATACCCTGCGCTTTGGATGGGAAGAAAAGTACCTGACGTACTGCGCTCAGGGCACCATAAAAATATTGAGGTATGGAAAAAAAATAATTCCCTTCCCGTAACGCATTCCCCAATTTGATAAGGATTTAAAATATATGTGAAGCGAGGTGTTGAATTGTGAAAAATTATCTTTTCTTAGATCAAGGTAATCCGTAAGCATTTAGCTGGAAGTACGTTATTCTTACAAACGTGTTCCTGTATGATATTCAATAATTTTTCAATGTACGTTATATTATTTGTGTCATATAGAGACAATACAATAGTAGAATTTAAGAAGCTAGAATTTAACGATAAAAAAATCTTTTCTTTTGGGGAAACAGGTCCAGGAAAAAAAGTTTGATATCTAGAAATCACAAAAAAGATACCGAAGCAAAGCCTTGTATATATTGATAAAAGTAGGATGGAACAGACCATTTGTAAATATAGAGAATAAAGTAAAGAAAGCAAAAAATTCGTAAGTAAAAACGTAATACACAAGAACCCATAATATATCTGACTTAGTAAATAAATAATCCCTAGTACCTATAGTTTTTAAGGGTTCTTAGAATACGGATCTTTTTAATAATATTTTTACACATTTATTCAAACGGTCTAAATCCGATAAAAAAAAATTCTAGCCTAATATCTATGACATATTCATTGCTCCGTACAAAATTTCTAAACTTATTTTCTGATCTAGGAAGCAGCTTAATGCGGACTATAAGTTTCTTAAACCCTATGGCTTAAGTGTGATCGTTCAATGTTACGCAAAGGGAGGTCATTAGGCTCGAGAAGCAGTAGAGTTTCTTTGATTCATAGGATTTTTAACTGAAACGCCATTGTAAAAATTTTCTGAGCGATCTGGAATAGAACGAATAGTCTTCCCCTGTTCTTCACACGCTGCTAAACATTCTTCCCGTTCTAAAAAATTCGTTGCATTACGCTCACATTGGACCCGACAACTATTTAATACTCCACCACTACCCCCTTCAGAAGTATCTGGCATGCGACAGCCCTGTAATCCCAATAGACCCATTCCCATAAAAAAAGTAAGATAATACTTCATTTTTATAAAATTTTATTTTTATACAAAATAATCATAGACCTATTGTCTTAAAAAAACGGTCAAAGTTTTTTTGAGTTCAGAAAAAGAAGTGATATCGCGGAATAAAAATAAAAGTCTTTATACTATAGTAAATCATAGAGTATTATATACGGAAAAGAAGCAAGTTATCGCCTCATATCATTGAGCGAATTCTGGGCTAGTATGAAACGATGAATTAACCATACCATTACTCATGTACTTCATGATATAAGGCCTTACTTCAATTCTTTAAAATCCCACCTTAAAGCTAAATTACTATAGGTTTAGGGTGATTTTTTTTACCACTATTTTTACCAGATCATAAAATTACAAAATTTAATCGACGACATAAAGCGATAACCTGGTTTTTTTTCACACCTAATACAATATAATTTACTATAGTATATAATATTTTTTTAAGAATGTTCTGATTTTTTATCTTCTCATCCTTATTAAAATCTTCATCTATCGTTGAATTTTTGATATTGTTTAATACTCTATGGAAGTTCTGCCCAAAGCGTTTTCTTCCTCAAAAACCTCTTCTGAAGTTAGATCGCTTAGTAAAAAACTGGAATCAAAGTGGAAGTCAGGAATTATAGCAGTTTTTACAAAACAGAAAATTTAAGACATTATGTTTAAAATTTTATTTAAGTACTTTATATCTTGCTCATAATCCTTAGTTCAGAACACAGATCATCTTTTAAATTAAAAGCCAATACAGAGGATCCATCGATAAAAGCTAGATAGTGTAGCCACGAAATTTTAAGCTATAGAGTAAGGCATCGGATTTGAAGAGAAGCCAAGAATAAGGATGCGTTTCGCATAGCGTGTGCGCCATTTTTTAAGATAAAAGAAGATATTTTCAACCAAATGGTATAGTTTATCAAGGGTTTTATTCTAATTGCGCTAAATTCTACTGTTTTTGGTGCTGGAATCGAGGAAAATTATACCATTTTAGCCGCTTAATTTACGATACGATATTATCACTATCATAAACTTTGTCAGCTAAAAAATCCCTTGTATCTAAGTCTTCGATGCATTTTGGAGCACGCGTGAAATCGTTTTCGCTGCCCTTTATGAGACCCTGTTCGCATCGGCCTACCAAAAAGCATTTATTTTCAGATGTATCTTAGTGTTGAACCTTCTTTTATAAGGCTTATTTCTTGCTTTTCGTTGCCTGAGGATGCACTTTAATCTTCCATCACAAGTCATGCAAAATCAGAATGTATAATGCGCGTCTCTAAAAAATTTTTCAAACACTTTTATCGCTTTATCTACAAAAGTTTGGGTTTGTATTCTTGATGGTCAGAGAGAACATCTTTCTAAGGTGAACCGGTTCTTAAAATCTACCGCGCTTATCTCTAGCTTTTTCTTCTTAACTTCTGTGTCTTCCAGAAAAAAAAGTTATAGTATTTCCCAAGTTTTATCTGAGGTGTGCTATCTCTTGTGGGATTATGTCATGGATTTAATGCTTATAAATAAACATTAAATGCTACTCCAACAACAACTCCCAGAAGATAATTTTAGGGTATGATTACAATACGGTGTAACCACATTATCTTGATGATGCGCTAAAAAAAAAGTTTTTCCTTGCTTAGCTCTAATAAAAAGCTGCTCAATTAAAATTTTTTGACTTACTTCATCAATACTAGTAAAAGGTTCGTCTAATAAAAAAATGTCAAGATCCATAGCAAAAAGCCGCGCAAATAACATTCTCTGAAATTGTCCTCCAGATAGTGTACCTATATAACGATTAGCTTCTTTCGTCAAGCCTAAACATTCCAATGCTTGCTCTACAAAAAAGTTTCCTTTTTTTTTACTGCGAACTCCCATAGCTACCACATCTTGAACTTGAATAGACAGATAACGATTTACTTCTGAATGTTGGGGAAGATATCCAATGGCAGCATTTTTATTGCAGGAAAGGTTCCAAGAAAACCCTCCACAAAAGTGATCATGCATTCCAGCAAGTGTTTTAAGAAACGTACTTTTACCGCTTCCATTTCCTCCCACAACACTGACAATGCCGCCAGGTTTGACAGAAAAGGAAAGATTTTGTATAATACCACAACATCCATAATATATACTAAGATCTTTCACGGTAAGCAAATCAAAATTAGAACATTCCGCATATTGACTATTGTTGGAATTGTTTTTTGATTTCAAAGCAGAACTTATCATACGAAACAAAGTTAACTTTTTGTAACAGTAAAGTTACTCAATCCTTTAAAACGATGCTCAAACTCTACACCTCGACCTTTGGGAGCCATGCGGTGACCTCCTGTCCAAGCTGGATGACAAGAAGGATCGATGTCCAAGATCAACTCTGATCCCGGCTTTCCATAAGTAGATCCAACTTCAAAGCTCTCACCATTTGTCATGATAACTTTTACTAAATGGTATTTAGGATGAATATTTTTTTTCATAAACTAGCGCAACTACACTGCTCATTTTTTTAATTATATACATTTTTTCTCTATTAAACAACCCTGCTATCCACCAATTCTCATTTTACATTTTTCAAACAAGTGTTTGACAAACAATGTAAGAGATCTGTCCAACCATCAAATAAAACAAATTAAAAAAAACGACCTAAAATTTCAAATAAATATTGTTTAACCGGTGCTCTTTTTGTTTAATTATTCATAGACTGCATCAAAAAGACTCCTCTGAATAGAAAAGAAAAGCGAAAATATTGAGACAGATGCTTTAAGTATTGTTTTCTATGTCCAAAATTATGCTCAAAATGATAGGCAGTACTTTTAAGGATGTTAACGATGTCGTTTGCATTTTCTGCAGAACCTTCATCCACCCCACGCACACTTATGAATAGTCAAGATATTGAAGGAGCGACTTGTCATATAACTGTTTTGATAAAGTTTTCTTCTTTTTCTGTTTATTAGAATTATTTCACAATAATTAATATTTGGAGCGTCTTTCTCGCCCCATATAAAGAGCTTAATTTAAAAAGCGATACGGATAAACACGTTTTTTATTTCATTTTGTTTCAGTAATTTTAATATTTTCTCAGTCTTAATCATAAAAATTATTTAACTTACGCCTCAAATAACTATGTAAGATTGATTTTTATTTCAAAATACATTTCTCAATTATAATCTAATATAATATGACTGGATAAGAGTTTACTAAGCTTAAAAATAAAATTAGATGTGTTATAACTATCAAAAAATGAAAAAAAGATAATAAATTCTAGACTTAAAAAGAAAGCGTAATAAAATACATAAACTTAGGTAATCATTAAAAGATAAGCGCCGCGATAAATTATGGTAAAATTAGCGTACGTAGAGGGTGGATACAGTACGAAAAAGAACGAGTCATTAAGCCTAACGCACGATTAGAAAGTAAAGAAACCATAGATCTAAATCCACTAATGTATGTTGAAAATAAGGCAAAGAAAATATGAAGAAAGCGTGAAGTTACTTTTTTTTATAGAATGGTTAAATTGTGGATATACAAGGCACTCTAGTGCACGGTACTGTTCATGACGGGAATCAACACGATACAGTAGGATAGTGCACTATTTTTTAAGAGGCTCTGCAACACTATCCGACACTCAAAGATGTTTGCGCCGATACCGGGTATGGAAAAACCATGCTAGCGTTTGTGAGAAACAGTCTTAACAAGACAATTGAAATTTCAGAACCCCAAGATGGGTCGTTGAACGAACCTTGGCTTGGCTCAATCATTATCCAAGATTGTCTAAAGCGTACAAAATTCCTGTAGCAGCTGCCGAAAATAGGGTGAGGATCGCGCATTCTATGCGCTTGTTAAGAGGTGGATCGCTAATCCATAAATACAGGCTCTAATTTGACACAAACCATCCTGAATTTAGCGCGTTGAAGAAACTCTCTATTTTCCAACGGGCTCGATAATGCTCTTTAGAATTTTTGGATTAATAGATTAGGATGCTTCCCAACTAACGGACCGCCCTGATAGGGTGCTGTATCCAAAATTAAATAAATATCGCCAACTAACGATGAACGGTTATAAAGAATGCTTCGTCAACTGCACAATGTGTAGAACGTCGTGTCTGCTTAGCGTGAGCTGATTGTTTTTCAATAGGATTAAGGTCAGGAGAATAACGCGTAAAGTAAAGTATGACCAGCATCCTTGGTCATTTTCTGCATAGCTTTACCTTGATCGCAAGCACTATTATCCATGACAATACCACGGTTTTCTTGGATAATGGTTAGAAAAATTTCCTCGACCCAACAAGTCAATCCCTCTACAGAATTCTTAAGTAATATGGCTCCTAAAGTAGAGCCCCTTAAAGGGCCTATAGACGGTTGTTCTACACATTTGTTCTCCTTGCTCTCCCCAATCCTGTGTTTCGTAACGATGCTACTCTTTTACAGAATCCCCGTGAGTTTTTGGCATATCATGGGCAATTCCACGTTCATTAACTTTTCTGTTTAATTCATCATGCTTTTTGTGCAATACAGATCTTTTTTCTGGATCTACTTTTGGATGATTTAAGGTTTTTTTATCGCGAACATCAAGACGTCTCAGGGCTTTCAAAACGCCAACAGCGCTACCCCCAAA
>NZ_PHHC01000110.1 GCF_002930195.1 Holospora curviuscula
CCTACTGAACCTAGGATCTTTTAGGGGGTTAAAATGATCTAAACCCCCTTCTTCTACTTCTTTCATGAACCTTACCTTAAATGGTTCACCCTTCAAGGCATTCCCTTATTATTTTTCTTTTTTCAAATATTTATTGTTATGAGGGGGCTCTACTGCTTCCACCTCTTGCACTTTTTATTTTTTTCTAATAGGATTATGTTCAAATGTTCAGTGTGCTATAGCTCGTGTTGGATATCAAATGGATTCGTGCTTATCCGCATCTTTTCGATGAAGGACTACTTCGCCGTACTTTAGAGCCTCAAAGCACACATATCTTGCACTTAGATAGCGTTCACAGAGAAGCCTTAAAATTATTTCAAGAAAAACGCGCAAAACGTAACAAGATCGCAAAAGAAATAGCACAACGTAAACAAGAGGGAGCAGAAATCTCGAATTTGGTAAGCATATCCAGTGTCTTGTCTCAGGAAGAGTCCCTCTTAGAGAAAAAGGTACAAGAACTTTCAGAGCAACTGGTTACAACGCTGACATTTTTACCTAACATGCTGGATGAAGCAGTTCCCATGGGAAAAAGCGAAGAAGACAATGTTGTTTTAAAACACTGGGGAACTCCAAGAATTTTCAAAGAGTTTTCCCCCAAGGATCACGAGACGTTGGGCATGAATCTGGGGATGGACTTTGTTCAAGCTACTAAGATGAGCGGAGCACGATTTGTAATATTAGCAGGAGAATTAGCTCGCTTAGAGCGTGCACTATGTTGTTGGATGTTGGATATGAATACTAGTCGTTTTGGGTGCCTGGAGGTTCATACACCATGTTTAGTGAAGGAAGACGCAGTGTTTGGTACAGGACAGCTTCCTAAACTTTCAGAAGATCTGTTTAGAACCACAGATAATAGGTATCTTATTGCTACCGGAGAAGTCACACTGCTGAATCTCGTAAGAGAAACTGTTTTAGAAGAAAAAGATCTTCCCTTGAAATTCACAGCCTACACTCCTTGTTTTCGTTCAGAAGCAGGAGCTGCAGGAAAAGATACAAAAGGGATGATTCGATTACACCAATTTGAGAAAGTAGAGCTCGTAGGAATTTGTGTTGCTCAGGAGGCAGAAGAACTTCATTCTGCTTTCCTTGAGCAGGAAGAGTTTTTGATGCAATCCCTTGGTCTTCCTTATCGCGTAGTAGCATTATGTAGCGCAGATATGGGATGGACTTCTAGGCGTACTTATGACATCGAAGTTTGGCTCCCTAGTCAAGGACGTTATCGAGAAATTTCTAGCTGCTCTAACTGTGGTACTTATCAGTCTCGAAGAACAGATACCCGATACCGTACTTTTCAGGGTGAGTTAGAGTATCCCTATACGCTCAATGGCTCGGCCTTACCTACGGGACGAGCTTTAGTCGCAATTCTTGAAAATTATCAAAACTCTGATGGTTCTATTACCATTCCAGAGGTTTTACATTCTTATATGGGAGGAACAAA
Organism: Holospora curviuscula; assembly: GCF_002930195.1. Taxonomy (GTDB): domain Bacteria; phylum Pseudomonadota; class Alphaproteobacteria; order Holosporales; family Holosporaceae; genus Holospora; species Holospora curviuscula. Next base: position 1,478 of record NZ_PHHC01000110.1, read on the forward strand.
TCGTTTGCTCCCTTATCATTATCGTCCTATTTACAATCTGTAGAGGAAAGCATGCAGTGGGTGTATCATCTATTTTTTCTGGGCTCCATTATTTTGGGGGGATGTAGCGAAGCACCTCTCAAGACAATAGTTTTAAAAATGGGACAAATATCTGTCTCTAGCAGTGATACAATTTATAGTATTGCCAAAGCGCATGATGTTTCTGTACGAGCACTGGTGGAAGCTAATAATTTAAGAGCTCCGTATATTTTGGAAGAGGGACAAATTTTGACTTTACCTTCCAAGGCTATATCCTCCTCTCAGCAGTCTTCAGAAGATGATTTAGATGTGATGGCCAATGGTCCGGTGGACTTGGCGCAGGATACTTGGAAAGATGTGCCTTTGGAAGGGGACCCTTCAGAAGCAATGGGAAGAAGTTCGGAACTTGAACCGTTACCTACCCCCACAATTCCAGTCCCCCATGCCGAAGAAAAACCATTAGAAGAAAAAAAGAAACTTGCCCAGGAAACAGATCCTAACAAATCTTTTTCCGTGTCTCAAGAAATTTTTCCTCCGTCTATCCATAGCTCAAAAGCGTCGTCTTTTGTATCGACCCAAAAGAAAAAAGATCGCTTGGTACGTTCAGGAAAAAAATCTTTGAATAATCCTGATCCAGACCTTGTGTTACAGGCTCCGGTTTCCGGTAGTATAAAAGAGGTTTTAGATAAACAAACGGCGATATTTAATACTCAGTCCAAAGCGCAAGTAGTGGCTTGTGAAGAAGGGGTCGTTGTGTACGCAGGAAAATGTGGTCAATTTCATAAAGATCCGTCTTTAGCCAATAAATCTTTTGTTTTTGTAGCGCACAATGGTATTAAAGGAGGAAAGTGGACCAGTGTATATCTTGGGGTACTCCCTTCTGTGAAGAAAGATCAAAAAGTCAAGCGGGGAGGAGTATTAGGAGTATGTCAAGAAAATGTGCTTCGATTTCAGTTGCGCAAAGATCGTGTTTCTGTCAATCCAAAGCCTTATTTCAAGTAACACATTATGGCCTTTAAGTGGGCGGGGCAAACGCAGGTCCGTAGTTCAATTTTTTTGTGTTTATGGAGTTTAACCTTTTCTTTGGCGATGGTGATGACGAAGTCTCTTTCAAAAGACATCCCTCAAATTGTACTGATGATTTCTAGAGCAGCTGTAGGGTTGCTAGCAATGCTTCCTTTTTGGTACCCTTTTTCTGTGAAAAAAGTATTTCACACTCCCCATATTGCACTGTTGGTGTTGCGAGGGATATTTCAAACTTTAGCCATGGTATTAGGGTATGCGGGATACCGATATTTACCCGGAGAAACCGCGGCATTTTTAGGTACAAGTGGCCCTTTTTTTATTTTACTTTTAGCGCGTTTATTTTTAAAAGAAAGTTTAGATACCGCTCATTGGATCGTCATGATAATGGCGTACGGAGGAGTCTTATGCGTATTGAATCCTTTTGACGTAAGGTTTTCTGCCTATACTTTGATTCCAATTTTTGCCAACGTTTGTATGGCTTCATCTATCATTGTAACACGAAAATTAGTTTTAGTGGCAGAAGACAAAAAGCGTATGTTGTTTGCCAATTCTTTTTTTCCTTTAATATTTTTTAGTCTAGTAGGTATTTGTATTACGGTTTCTTGGAAGTTAAACGGATTTGAGTGGAGATATTTGGCCACCATTGGAACACTGGGGGCTTTGTCAGCAGTATTTCACTTTTACGCTTTACAGCGCAGCTCTGCTGCTTTTGTTGCTATTTTTGATTATTTCCGATTAGTAGTTTTTCTTATTTTAAATTATTTTGTGTATGCAGAGCCGATGAGGACAAATGCTTGGATAGGAGGAGGAATAATTGTTAGTGCTACACTTATTTATGTTATGTTAAAACAAAAACAAAAAAGAAGTGCGTAAAGCAACGTCTTGAGCTTTTTAAACATCGTAGTCAAAAAATTTAAGCTAAAAAATAAAACACCTAATACACAAATACTCCCACAAGGAATTGTAATATATTTTAGTATAATGTATCGTATTGATCCTAGTGTTTTCTATAGTAATAGAAGGTATTTTTAACCCAATAGGGTAATTTTTAGAAAGATGTGTTGGAGTTTCTCTCAAGCATGTTGAGTATTTTCGGCGAAATTACGAAACTCATTTTGTTTTTTTGGCCTGAGTTACACTACCTAATACTATCTTAAATCTTTTCAATTATAATACGTGTGTATTTAGGGTTTGTGGTGTAAGTTAGGGCGCGGAAAAAACACTTTAGAGGCACAGTGTATCGCAGAAGTGCAATCACCAAAATGTCCTTGATAATAAGGCTTTTTTTTGAGATTTATGTATTGAGTTCCGTCTCATACCTTTTCTTGAGAATGGGCTCTGACCTGTAAGGAAATTTATCATCCACCACTAAAAATTAGAGGTATCAATAAGTTTTGAAGGCCTTATTTTTATTTATTTTTGACTTTTTTAAAAAATTGTGTTATAATTGAATTGTTTTGAGAAAAAAATAAGATAATTATGAGAAAACTACATACTATTTTATTCACTATTTTCGTTTTTATATCCAACAACGGCTTTTCTGCAAAAAAGAATCTCATAAAATCCGAAAAAAATCTTCCAACAACAGAAAAAAAAATAAAAAAACCTTCTATGTTTCGTACCCACACTAAACAGGTTATGGACAACTTGGTTCAATGGATTAGAGGTATGATTGTTCCCGATACAGCAATCATGCTAGGGAATGGAACGGTATCTTACAAATTTGCGTCAAGATGGCTTGGTACAAAGAAACGTCCTTTTTGGTACCCTTATGGAATAGATCTTGATAGATTAATTTTTGCCTGTGGTGTTTCTTTTGGTGACGTATTAGGTGAACCATGTAATATCTTCTTACAGCTCAATGCTCAAGATCAAACAAAAGTGTTATCCCAAGCATGGAAAGAAGTTTCTGAAGAAATTAGTACAGTCACAGATAACAACTTACGTCAAGGTGCGATTTCTATGAAAATACCTATATTTGATTTATTTAAGTATCTTACAACTCAAAAAAATCACTCTATAACCCACTTGGTGAGAAAACTTCACAATGTTGAAAAAGCAAATACCCAACAAAAACAGATGGAAGAAACGTTCCAAAAAATGTCTCTTAATCAAGACGCTTATACCAAAGAAGCAGCCATACATCACAAAAAAAATACTCTAGAAGACCAATTTCAAAGATTACACCTTTAAAAGTTTTATTTTGTAGCGTATTACAGAAAGCATAGGAGGCTGATCTTCGTAAATGTTTTTCTAGATTCTATGTTGTATCTTCACACGCCAGGCCAAAAGCAGTTCAGTTTGAAGTCTTCTTTGATATCTGAATGAGGGTAGAATCCATGATGAATAGGATGAAACTTAGTTACGCAAAACAATATCATGTTCTTAGAAGAAATTTTTTTGGTTAAGCCCACATAATTTCAGTGATGACTATTTATATTGAAATGTTACCCCTAGAACAAGTAAGATGGATAATCTTAAACATGGTATACATTTTATCTTTAAGAAATATTGTGATTGGTTTAAAATCTGTGTATTCTTTAGGGGAAGAAAAGAATAATTAATACACTGTGAAAAAAATATACACTTTTTTATTAATGCTTTGCATTTTTTCATCCAAAAGCGCTTTCTCTGCAAAAATGGAGAGTGAGGACGTCGAAGAACCCAAGAAAGATGTTGTTAAAAAAATAACAAAAAAAATAACAAAATCTTATATTATTTCTTATCACAATAAAAAAATTATGAGTCATTTAGTTCAGTTCATTAAGAGTATGATTATGCCCCATAGTGTGAAATACATCCCCGTACAATGTTCAGACCCTAAAATAGCTAAGTGGTCGTCTGTCACATTATTTGTGTCAAAATTTCCTAATCAGCCCCGTTATCTAGCTTTGTACCACAACCTAGAGTATATGTCAGAGGGATGCTCTGCGTCCTTAAACACTAAGGAATTAATTCTTCAATATTGTTTTACGTCTAGGGCGTCGTTAGGTCCACCATGTGAGCGTTTTCTCAGACTTTGTTCTATAGACCAAAAAGAAGTTTTAGTCAGCGCATGGCAAGAAGCTTCCCAAGCAATCAAACAGTTAACAGAACAAGATATACGTAAGGCACTTTTGATGAAAAAATATATATTTAATTTCTTTAATTATCTTGCAACTCAAAGAGGTAAATCTATGAACAAAGTAGCAACCAATTATATTACGTTTGATAAAGCCGAACAAAAAGAACAGATGAAACAAGAGTTTCAAAAGATGATGATTAATTTAGAACACCAATTTAAGTTTGATGGAGTAATCCAAACAGCAGAACAAGTAGAAGAAGAGTTCCGGCAGATGAGGCGTCGTCAAGAGGATACTCTAGAAAACCAATTTCAAGGATTACACCTTTAAAAGCTTATTCTCGTAATATGTATAGAAAACCTCAAATATAAAGAGACCCATACAAAATAACACTATATGTGTCTTTTAAAAAGGGTCTTGGTACTTAACCCTAAGTGTTTTCCTGCTAGCCTAGGCCCATTTCTTTTTAATAAGAGTGAAATCAGGAAAATATCCAGGAAAATACATAATCGCGTGTTCCGAAGATTTTATGGCGTTCACTCTCTCTTCTTTTTTATGAAACGTGGTATTGTACATGAAAACAACACTGTCTCTGGGCAGGTTTTAAAGAAGATCTTGACTCACCCAAGCATTAAACATCGCTGTGTTGATGAGAGTGTAAAACAGATTTACGATCAAAAGAACACCGTCCAATAGAGCACCTATCACATTCGCCTAGCCCTTTGCACCCCAGGCGTGAATGCCACAACCGAAACTTCCAGGCATACTCATGTGTTTTCGATATATTTTGGACAAATCTGCGCTCATCAATGAAGATGATGGAACGCCCTTCTTTTTTATGTTCAGCAATTTCTATGGAGGTACGCAAATCGTTTTTCAGGATTTCCTTTGGGGTGAATCAAGTTTTTTTTATAAATGAAGCTTAAGCATTTAAGAAAATCTTTAATTCCTGTGGTACTCATACTGAGAGACATTTGGATGATCGGCAATATCTTTTTTGAGTGGGTCCCTGTGGTGGATTTTGGTGGCGGGTTTAATGTGCTTCATCACAGGATTAATTTTCTTGGACCCTCTGACGGTGCGTTCGAGGTTGACCTTAAAATCTCTCGAATCCTTTGAAACGCTTAACTTTTCTCCCGCTTTCATCCCTAAAATTTACCCCCTAAAATCCGTGAAATACATGGAACTCTTAACTGAAAAATTTTTAAAAAATTTATAATCATTTTATATGTGTTCGGCTATTTTTTTAGAAAGAATGATTAGGCTCTCTTGATTGTTTTACTTTATCAGAGACGCTGCCTCAGTGATTTTGGCGTATCCGCGTAAGTACTTGCCGTTATGTTTTATACCATCATAATTTGGCACTGTACATCTCTAAAGAAACGATGCTTAAAGAGTGTTTTGAAAGATTCGCTTTTTTAGTCCTTTGATTTAGTCCTTTGATTTAGTCCTTTGAACTGGTCTGGTAGTCATTTTTCAAAAATAAAAAGCCTACTAGCGTTAGGAGTGTTACGATAGAGAGAAAAAATAAAGCATACTTATAAGGAAGAATACTGTATAGAGGAGTGCCTGCTACATCTCGTTTTTGATCCCAAAAATGATCCATAACTCTTCCAAATCCCTCTTGCATAAGATAAGAAATACCCATAATGATCGTATTAGTCAATGCGCTGGCAGTACCAGAAAATCGTGCAGGAACTGCTTGAGTGGTCAAAGTAAATACTAGTACCTGGGCTCCCATAGCCAATCCAATAATAGCGCATAAAAAAACAATAATGGGAAAAAATACAACGCCAGAGCAGAGTGCAATCATTCCAAGGCCTCCAGAGATGACTGGCGTTGCTAACAAAAGTGGTCGTACATAACTTTTCCATCGATGACATAAAGGCAGCACTAAAACACTTCCCAAAGAAAAAAATATGTACATGGCCATACTCGCATTGGATGCCATGGCGGGTGTCGTTGTATAGGCTACTTGAAGAAAAGGAACCCCCCAGGCTTCTGCAAACACGACTAAAGGCGCATACAGAAACGCACCTATTAATCCCGCACCCCATACCTGAGTATTGCTTAAAACAGGCCAAAGGAAACTACTCCAACGGGGAGATACGGTGGAAGACGTTTCTAACATTGGGGAAGAGCATTCTAGAGTGGATTGTTCTGAATGTTTTTCTGGAGATAATGTTTCTTTAGGGCGATCTCGTACGCAGAGCCAAATCAGTGCTGCTAATACTAATCCAAACCCAGATAGTGTGCATAATGCCATTCTCCACCCTAAAGCATCTACCAATTTTGCAAGAGGATAAGATGCGCACAGTCCTCCAAGACAGCCAATAGCGTTGGTTAATCCCGCCATTAAAGAAAAATTTTTACTATCAAACCATTCAACAATCAGTCTTAATGTACTGATAAAGGCACAAGCAGACCCAATACCGATGCATATGCGTCCTAAAATTGCCATAGGATAGTAACACGCTGTTCCTAACAAAAGCGCTCCAAAGGCGCAGAATATACAGGAAACGCTGACTAAGTGACGCACACCTATTTTGTCCAATAGTATTCCAAAAGGGATCTGTAAGCCTGAATACGCATACCCGTACACTGCTGCCAAAACCCCCAGCTGAGTTGCTTGAATGTGAAACGTTTCTGTAAAATCTTTCGCCAAAACACCAGACGAGGCCCGTAGCACCATCTCGTAAAAATAATACATTGCTACAAGAAGCCACATCGCTGTTCCTTTTATCGTTTGGCCAGGGTATAAAGATTTTAATTTCATAAGTAAATGCTCCACTCTATCCTAAGTCTGATAATAAAAGAAGCGGTATTAAAAGTCTATCTATAAAAAGATATGATCTCCTATAGGGACTAGACTTGCCCAAGGGGAAGAAATATGATAGAATTTTCTTTATTAATAAAATAATAATAAAATTATTATAAAATAACTATAAAAACACATTAAAAACTATGATATTTTTTTTAAGCTTATATTGTTTAAAGCAATGTTTTCTTTTACGCCGCAGAGTACGGATGCAATGGATTGACGCACACTTATTACCAAAACAAGATCAATTTTATACAGGAAGAATATCAGTAAGTGTTATGATTGTGAGTTTTTTTCTTTTAGATTATTCAGCATATGGGCAGATAGGTATGGGAAATCCTTTTAGCTTTCAAGTAGATGGGGTAGATTTTAGCAAAACCAGCACACCGGATGAAAAAGTGGCCTGGGCTAAGCTTGTGGACCAAGGTATGGATAAAATAAAAGCAGCTCAACATATTTTAAAAAAAAGGGAGCACTCAAAGCTACCGCCTCATAAACCATCTTAACTAGCCTTTTCAAAAAAAACTAAGGGTTTTCTAAAGTCTTTTTAAACATATGGGTTAAATGACGTTCAATGTAAGGAAGTATGTAAGCAGAAAATTCGTCCCAACGTTCAGAAATTTCCTGTACGGCTTGGGGCATACTTTGTGGAGAGTCTTTTAAAAAATTATAAAAAGTTTGACATATTTGGCTAATATTGCTTTGTTCTTCCTCTGAAAAAAGATAGGGATACTGATGAATAATTTTTTTCATTTGCTCTAATGCATCAGACGCTTGTTGATGTTTTTGTGTCCAAATACGTCGCAAAACGTCTATTCCATCGTCGATACTTAAGGAATCAAGTTCTTTTTTTATATGGCTATCATCTAAAGTTTTTATGGTATTAATATGAAGAGATGCTTTTGCCCCATCTTCTTTCTCCTGTAATTCTTTTGCTTCAAGCTCTAGAAGGCCATCTACAGTCAAACTGCAGGTAAGTTCAATTCTTGGAACCCCCTTAGGCAAGGGTTTTATTCCTGACAGTTCAAATACACCAAGAGATGTGCAATTTTCCGCAAATTCTTTTTCTCCTTGCACGATGTGGAGAGGAATTTTTGTCTGGTCATCTGCAGCAGTAGTAAATGTGTAGGTGCACACGCAAGGAAGTGGGGTATTTCTTGGAATCAAAGTTTCCACCAAACCTCCTAATACTTCTAGCCCCAAGGTAAGAGGACTCACATCTAGCAATAAAAAAGAACAAGTTCGGGTTAGATGATAAGCCTGAAGCGCTGCTCCTTGAGCGACCGCATATTCGGGGTGAAGTACACACGCTACTCTCTTATCCCATATCCGACTTAAGTGATTGAATACAAAAGGAATACGGGTGCTTCCCCCTACTAAAACAATTTTTTGAATATCGTTATGTTTTAACTTGGCACGGGCTAATGTATCTTCACAAATTTCAAGAGTGCGCTGAAACCAAGGGAAGCACCAAGTTTCAATGTCTTGAAGGGTCACGTTACTGTCTATAATGGGATTAGTAGGACTGACGGAGAGGGATTCCTTAATATAACGTGCTTTTTTGATCCAATATTCTTGCTGAGAGGAAGACGGTACGTCCCAGAAAAAAGGTGCTATGTTTTTTGCGATACACACATCCAGATCGTCTCCTCCTAGAGCAGTATCTCCTCCTGTGGCCAATACCTTAAACACACCGTCTTGAATATCTAGAATCGACACATCAAAGGTACCCCCCCCCCAATCGTAGACAAGATATTTACCTTCTGAGGATTCACTCAGACCGTACATGATGGCTGCTGCCGTGGGCTCACTGACAAGCCGTAAAACTTCAAACCCTGCGCTTTGAGCAGCTTTATGTACTTGAGACCGCTGAAGATCGTCAAAATAAGCCGGAACTGTAATAACAGCACAGGATATCATTCGACCTAACGCTTCACGAATATGCTGAGCAATTACTTTGAAGAGCTGAATTGCCGCATGAAAATAGGTAGAAGCTTGAGCACTTTTTAGGGAAGTGTGGGCTAATTTACGTTTTACAGATTGGATAGTGTACCCCTCTTGAGAAATTACTTTGGAAGGAATAAGGGTACCGTAAGAAGTACTCAGAACCTCAACTTGGGTAGGACTCGATGCAAACCCCACAACACAATAAGTGGTTCCAAAATCAATGCCCACCGCTTCTTTTTTCACGGCACAATCTTGCTCTATAGTCTTGCTTTCTAAGGATTCTACCGAAATACGCATATCAACACCTTATTGTTTTAAGTAACATATATACATATAGGCATGCTGCGCTTGAACATACTGGGTCTGTCGGAATTCATCATCGAATTTTATTATAGCTTCCTGATACTTGTCATGTAAACATGAAGAATCTTCTTGAGACTTCAGCGTAAAAATCTCCACTAATATTTCTTGATACATAGGTACAGGCCAAGCATCAACGCTCTTTAACATATATTCCGCGCGCAGGGAAGGGGTTTTTAAGTGAGTGTAGACGGTATTAATATAAGCACTTAATTGAGCGGTAACTTTGGACGAATGGTTCCCCCAAGAATCAGGATGAACTATTTTTTGTTTTTGAAGATACGCTTTCTCCAATACGTCTAAATCCATCAAAAAACGCTTGGGAAGACCAAATAGTTCGAACCAGTCCATACGTTTTATAGAGGCAAAATCCAAGTTCTTATCCTTCCTTTTTCTTGGTTTTTTTGCAATTTATAACTTTAATTTCAATTGCACTATAACAGCTTAAGATGGTTAACGCAATAGAACAAAATTTTATCTAAAGTGAGAAAGCATTTTAGTATCGGTGCTCAGAAGGTGTTAATATTAGCTTCGTAGAGGATACAGGTATAAAAAAAATCTTAAATGTAAGGGGAGCACATGAAAAAAACATAATGCTTATCACGAGAATATACACGCTATATCGCCTCACGGTCTTATATTTATTCATAAACGTGGCATTGAGATCAATCTTTGCAAAGACAGAGAATTGAGCAAAGAAACTGAGAACCTTATGAATAAAAAAAGTTGCAAGTATTTAAATAGCAAGACTGGTGCATAATAAATTTATAGTACCAATGGGGGTTAATAGTGCTTTTCATAGGCAATTATTCGAGGCTTGAGAGAAGCAGAGTCTAATTATAAAGACTAAAAATCCCCCAAGGGGTTATTAGGGATTCCTCATCATCCCATACATCAC
>NZ_PHHC01000111.1 GCF_002930195.1 Holospora curviuscula
GAACATTATCATGCAGGTAGCCGGCCATCTTATCGAAGTCTTTGGCAAGCATGGCATTGTAATAGCTTTCAGCAAGGTTCAAATTATCAGTTGTGTTCATATCTAACTCCTATTATAGTATAAGCATGCTGATAATGTATTATAAGGACGCTGATATGTCAAGAGATAAAGAGGTAGGTGTTAAAAGTTTGCTTGGATATAAACTGAAAAAGACCCAACATGCTCTGCGCCTTCATATGGACGAAGCGTTAAGAGCTCTTGATCTCACCACCCCACAATATGCAGTTCTCGCGCAATTAGAACTAAAACCGGGAGCGTCTAATGCTGCACTTGCAAGGTCAGCTTTTATAACTGCTCAAACCATGCACGGCATTGTCTCTAATTTAGAAAAACGGGTTTTAATTCAGCGTAAAAGCGATGCTTCCCATGGTAGGATTTTATGCGCAGAATTGACATCACAAGGCCAAGAGATTGTTAAACAAGCGCATGATACGATACGCTATGTTGAAGCACGTATGCTCGCTACGGTAAGCTCAGAACATAAGCTGCTTCTCGAAAAGCTGCTGCTTGAGTGTTTTAATAATTTGCAGTAGCTAGAGATATTTACCCTCTAAATCAAGCCTCGATTGAATATTTGGATTATTCATAATCATACAAATTTCTCTCTTCAGATAAAGGATAAATAGCCCATGGATGACTTGGATGCTGAGGAGGCCTATGAAAAATAGGCTCAGCGTTACCAAGATCAATAATTGGGAGGCCTAAAATTTCTTGTACAACCCAATAAACGCCTCCATGAGATACAATCAAAATGGGGTCATTATGTTGTAACGCCTTTTCTAGCCCTCGCTTGATTCTTGTTGAAAAGTCAGCGTAGCCTTCTGCTCCTTTGACATCATCTCCGTTCCGCCAACAATTGATCCATAAACCGTTACCTTTAAGTTTCCCTTCTTTTTCGCCCCAGCATGCTTCTTGTAATTCAGTTATTTCAATGACAGGAGCTTTTATGTGCTGAGCAATGATATCTGCAGTCTTGCGAGCTCTTAGCAAAGGTGAGCTAACAATCGTCGCTATAGGTTCGTTTTTTAGCAATTCTGCTGCCTTGAATGCTTGAGAAACACCTAAATCGTTGAGAGGGACGTCTTGGCTACCCATGGCTCTATGCTCAAGATTCCAATCCGTTTCACCGTGCCTAAGGAAATAAAATGGCTTGAGAGGAAGTCCTTTCATGACTCACTCCCGTAAGTTTGACTATAGCCAGGTAGTTTTTCTTGCAATATCTGCCATGCTTTTTCCCAGTGCTCTTTGTTTAATAATCGAGGGTCAGCAGTCTTAGGGCGCAATCTAAAATCGGACAATGCAAACCCCCATTCGATCCCACCAATACAATGGATAGATTTTTTCTGATGATTCACTTGTGCGGCAAAAGCATGACCTTTCCAGAAACTTAGCGGTTTACTGAATAAGTAATACCTCCACAAAGGAGCATCATAGAAATCTTGCTCATATGCATAAAATGGGTAAGCTGAGCCCGGAATATCTATGTTTGCTGTGTCGATGAATATTCTCCATTCTGGCGCTTTTGAATCTGTATAAACGATATGAACCCAAGCATTATGGGACTGATTTGCTTGAATATGAATAGAAGGAAAATAAGGGTTCAAACAATTTTGTTTAGAGTGTTCGACCAAATAAACATCAAAATTATTACCGCCACCAGCATCTAGCTTGAAATGCAATTTTCTGTCATCGCTATGGATGCATGTATGGATGTTTGTATCTCCGGAATGATTAACATCAGGTGATTTCCAAGTACCCAGCCAAATTATCAGAAAACAAACGAGGGTTATCAATATAGCAAAAATCAGCTTAAATGTCTTGGTACCATGTCTTATCATCCTAAAACCTTCTTCATTTTATGCCAAAAAATTTACTAAATTCCTTTTCTTCTTGCCCCAAAAGATCTGTCCTTAATTGATATATTTCAATTTTGCTGTAATGTTCAGGCTTAAATTTGAAAGTTCCAGCCGTAGTCTCTATTGTAATTATTTGCTTTGGATCTCCTTTCCCCTTTGGACAATCCCGCCCAGTAACTTTTTGGCCGTCCCTAAGACCTGCTTTATATGCGTTACTTTTTACATCAACTTCCTGTATGGATTTATCTTTTATTAAATTATCTCTATTAAAACCCAAATAATATCTACCCATTGAAACCTTTTCTATAGGCAAGTTAATACCTTCAAGGCTAATTATTTTGCCTTTATCAATAAAGTTCACCATTTCATTCTCAATGCCATTCTTTACATATTTATGAACTATATCTTTAAACAAAGAAGATGAGAATTGCTGCTGCTTGGCGACTTTAAATAAATCATGCATAATCACATCCAGTGAAATATCTGGTTTTTCTTTTTGAATCAAATTGTTTAGATATAAAGCAAAAACAAGCCCCCTATAATAGGGTAATTTTTCAATATCATAATCATTCCAAAAATCTTTTTTAATTCTTAAATTTGGCTCCTGATTTACAGGTGATAAATAATATGCACGCAAAAATTGGTTCATCTCATCAATAAATGCTTTTCTATCAATGCCCCTTGATCTTAATGCGATTAATCTTGAATAAAAATCAGTAAAGCCCTCAGACCACCAATAATGCAATTCCTCATCTTTATCCTTACGTATTTTTCCTCCAATCCAATTATGTAAATGTTCATGCGCAAACAAAATATAATAATCATTTTTATGCATTCCTCGAGGTAAAAATGCTGTGAAGCTATCCGATAAACGAGTGCCTCCCATAGACCTTGGATCATCCCCTTCAATGAGACTAATGGCATAATACGGAAAGTCAAAATCATTAAAAAATGCTCTTTGACTATTGATGATTTCTCTCAAATCCGACGCAATTCTTTTATCTTCTATATCAAAATGACCGTAGAGTGATAAAAGAATAGGTTGAGAATCGGTGCCCACGTTATACACCCTAATTCTTCCTGCTACATAAATAGCGTGCAAGAGTTCAGGCGCTGTAATATTAAGGTTAATATTACTTTTAGCGCCATGAGATGATATGGTTTTCCATTTTGAGTCCAGATTTATCCATTTGATAGCGACATTTATTTTATCATTTTCATTTAAATCAAAAGGAGTAGCAAAAATTCCATATCCTGTTGTATGTACTAAATCATCTCGTACTATTGCTTCATGGACATTAGATGGATTGCCTATTTTTTGATGAACTTCATATGTAATTTTTACCAAATTGTTTGAAGTTTTTGGTATTGAAATAATAGCTTGCGAATTCGTTATTCTCTTGCTTCAACTCTACAGAGTAATTTGGACTAACTTCGATATTTTTTATTTGATCTACATAAGACGTACCTGCCCATCTGGATGGCAAATCTAAAACTAGCTTATCTTTAAAATCGCCTTTCAAAATAATTTCAATTTTTAAAACTGAATCCTTAATACTAATAAGATCAAGATTATATTCTACAGAATTATAAGTATTAGCTATTGCTAAATTTGTAAAACCTAGCAACAAACACAGCAATACAATAATTTTAGGAATCGGAAAGCTCATAATATTTTTTACCTCACTTCATAAGTTAATGCGCATAACATATGTAAACATACCATATTTCTTTTTGGAAGGATAGTAGAAATTGCTTTCCATCTCTTGATTTACCTTATTTTCTCTATTTCGAATTCCGCTCATGGAGTCCGCCTAATATATTGCACAGATTTTTTCAGCCATTCGGGTGCATTGTGCGCCTTATTTATTTCTGCATCTGTTAGCCAATAATACTCTGGAACTTCACGAGCGGACGCGTTAACCTTCAAATCTGTCTTTTCAATTTTGCAATGGAATATGGTATCAATCACATGCGCTGCAACATTACTACTGCCAACAAAATAGTTGTTTGTGATATATTTCAGATCATCTTTTAGATCTAATCCTACTTCTTCCAGGATTTCTCTCTTTGCGGCAAACCTTAAAATATCCCACTCGTTTTGTTCATCTATTTCTTCAACTTTACCGCCGGGGAAAGCGAGCAAACCTCCTGCATGCTTGCCTTCAGGCCTTTTGATAATCAAAAACTTCTCATCATGCTCTATGGCTACTTCTACTACATTTAAATAAAGTTTCATTTTTTTCCTTCTTCAATTATTTTCTTGGCCTCAGAATTTGAATGTGGCACTAATCTTACTCTTGATATAAATTATATTTTTCAATAATTTCTTTTACACCTTGGCTTACAAAACTTTTATCCAGAGCGCTACCATTCTTGATAATTTTTCGTACCTTCGTAGAAGAAAGATCAATGTAATCTGTAGAAATTGTCTTAACAATCGGACGATCTGAAAATACACCTTTTAAAGAATCAATTGAATCCCCGGCACGAAGACTAACAATAAAACTTTGTACTGGGATTGCGATAATCCCTCCAATCGTATGTTCTTTGTATTTTTCAGGTATTTGAATGCCTCGCATAAAAACAGACAATTTTTTTAGGTCTTTGGATGTTTCGAGAGCAGTGTCAGAGCCTATGACCCCTATGTATTCCGTTCCAATGAATGTTGTTTTTACAGAAGGTTTTCCTGCCACTAAAGACTCGTCCCTTTTCATTAAAACGCCTTGTAATTCAGCGGATGTAAGTTTTGTAACAATCACTTTGGGATGGTTTGCAAAGGCAGCAAAGAGCATCTCCAGTCGGACTTGAACATCTGTCCTGTTTTTGTATTCATCCCCACCCCAAGCAGGATAAATAAGCACATAATCGCACAAATTTTGCTCCAGAATTTGATTGACAACATCTTCATGACCAAGGTGCGGGGGGTCAAAAGACCCAATATAATAACCAATCTTTTTCTGTGATAAAGTGGCCTCTAATTTGCCATCTTTAACCAAATCTTCAAGAACAAGAGCATGTGCCATTGATGCATAGATGCACACTATCATTGTAAGTATAAGTTTTATTTTCAACACACCTTTTCCCTTTAATTTTCTATAACGCATAACATATGTAAACATACCATATTTCATTTTGGAAGGATAGTGGAAACTGATTTCCATCCCTTGATTTATCTTATTTTCTCCGTTTCGAATCACTATTGCTACTCCGTTTTTCGTTCTCTAAAAAGTGAAGGCTCAAAAAATGGCGATTCTCTGAAACCTAGGTAAATAGAGGCTTTGAGGACATGCGTACCTTCATCGGGAGTGTTCGCATATATCGGAGATGGAGAGGCCAAAAATGGAGATTTTGGGGGTAAAATGGTGAAATTGGAGAAAGTGAGGTACGGG
>NZ_PHHC01000112.1 GCF_002930195.1 Holospora curviuscula
GTAAACAATTTCCATTATGCATCTCATGATGAGCTGAAACAGCATCTGCATGCCTATCTAATGGCTTATACCTTCGCTAAACGACTTAAAGCCATCAAAGGCAAAACTCCTTGGCAATTTATTCTAAATCAGTGGACAATTCATCCAAAATATTTTACAATTAATCCTAACCATTTCTTGGCGGGACTAAACATCTAGAGAATAATCAAAAAAAAGCGCAACAATAGTTATTGTAGCGTAAATAAAGAGAGGATACGGTACGAAAAAAAGTACTCAAACCTAAAGCACGATTACGCAGCACACGGAATATAGGTCCAAATCAGCTAAAAATGTATGTTAAAAATAACGAAAATAAAACATGAGCAGAGATCGCTAGGCTATTTAATGCAAGTATTGCTTTTCTCGATAGGAGGCTTAAAAAGTTAGGCTTTACCTATAAAAAACCCGTGCCCTCTGGGGAAGTTTGTGAAGAAAAACACAATCAATATCAAGCAAGAATCAATAGACCTCTTCGGAAACTGAATTAAATTTAAAGTTTGATGTAAACGCTCTATAGAAGGATCTGTCATGAAGTAGGAAACCATGAAAAATATAGAAGACGAAAAATTTCGTCATTTAACAGGCGTTAAAAGATCGCTTTTTGAAAAGATCTTTGCCAGGTAAGAAAGCGCTTTTGAAACGTGATATGAATGATGAAATGGTATGCATAGATGCAACAGAACCCCCAATAAAGCGCCCAAAAAAGACAAAAGCATTACTGCTCAGGGAAAAAGAAAAGACATCCCTTAAAAACTCAAGGTGTAGTAACTCAAGAAGGTATATGCACGGCTTTTTCAAAGGGCAAGCGTCATGATTTCAGGGGTTTTAAGGAATCAAAAACTCATATTCATCCTAAAATTAAGGGTATTACGGATACAGGATATCAAGGCTTGAAAACACTCCATAGTAGAACTGAGATTCCAAAAAAGAAGGGTAAGAAAAATCCGCTAACGCAAAAAGAAAAAAAGAAAAATAGAGAACTTTCCAGTGCGCGGGTAATAAATGAAAATGGTATTGGGATGCTCAAACGCTTCAAGATCATCTCTGATACATACAGAAACAGGCGTAACAGATTTAGGCTGAGATTCACGCTCATTGCAGGGGTCTATACCATGGAATTAGAACAATGAGAGTTTCCGAAGAGGTCTATTAAAAAACCACTCCATCATTCCTGGAGGGGCGCTGAAAAAGGTACCCGTATATACCAAAAAAAATTTTATTCTTTTGAGCTTTGCGTGCTTCGGGGTGTTCCTAAAACTTTATTCACTTGGGAAAACGCTAACATTTATGCTCTTAAACTTGGCTAAGGTTGTGTTTTTTTGACGTGCACATTTGTACAAGATTAGTAATTCGTTTTTTTTATAGCCTATTATGAAAATCACTTTTAATTAAGTTTTTCATATAATTTTTCTTAATTTATTAATAATATAGAATTTACTATATAAAATATTTATTAATAATTTTCTTTATTTATAAACGTCAGTTTTTTGAAAAATACAGAAATTTCCAAAAAAATAACTTAAAAATTATTCTGGAGGAAATTGGTCTACTCTTTGTAACCTTTACTTTGGGTATTTAAATGATATTTTTTTTCTTTAAGATCTGTAAAAAAAAATAATATATTAAATCTTTTTATTTTGTAGATTTGGAAAAGAGTATTTTTTTTGTATACTTAAATACGTAACGAATCATTGATGTGCGTGTAATGTTCTCAGATAATTTTGAAATTTTCCTATTAGGACTAGGGCATTCAGGTCTGGCTACTGGACTGTTTTTTCAAGCGAACGGTATTAAGGTCTCTGGTTGGGATGATGAAGAAGTAATACGAAATCAAGCTTTAGATCTGGGATTATCTATCATTTTTAACCCTTATCCAAAAAAATTTTTGTATATTGTGGTTTCTCCGGGAATTCCTTTAACGCGATTAACGTCTTTTTATTCTATTTGTGCTTCTGGAGCAGGGATGATAACCTGTGATTTAGGGTTATTTTTAATACTTTTTCCTAAAGCGCATGTGATAGGGATTACGGGTACCAATGGAAAATCCACAACCTGTAGTTTAATCGCCCACGTATTGCAGGCTCAAGGGATTCCCCATCGACTTGCAGGTAATATAGGTGTTCCCATTTTTTCAGTGGCTTCTTTTCATCATCCAGATCTGTGGTATGTGCTCGAGTGGTCTTCTTATCAGTTAGAGCTTTGTGCGCATCATCCTTGGGAATTAAAGATAGGGGGTATTTTAAATCTTACGCCTCATCATTTAGAACGTCACGGGACTATGGGGGCCTATAGCACCATAAAGCGCAGTCTGTTGGAACATAGTCGGCATGCTATAGTAGATGTTTCCGGTCCCTACATACAGCATATGCTAGGCCAGTTAAATATAGAATCTTTAATGCGCCTTGCCCCAAAGAACACACAAAACGAAGCTTGTGTATACTATAATTTTCAAGGTATCCAACACGAGAACCATTACATAAGATTTCCAAGAGAAGACCGCTTTACTTCTCCTGCATTTCAGCAAAATGTGGCTATGACTTATGCTGTACTTTACCATATACCCGGGACTCTAGTAAATTTTACAGATCACTTACAAACGTTTCAAGACTTGCCCCATCGTCAACACTGTTTTATGACGCACAAAAATATTCGCTATATAGATGACAGTAAGGCTACTACTCCAGAAGCTTGTGTGCAGGCCCTGATGCGGTGGTCTTGTCCTATATTTTGGATTGCAGGGGGTGCAAAGCAAAAAGATGATTTGTCGGTGCTGAAGCCAGCGCTTGCTTCAGTAGCACAAGCGTTTTTATATGGAGAATCCGCAGAGCGCTTTCAAAAATTTTTAGAAGCTCACGGTGTGGTGTGTAATGCTTTTATTGCTATGAGCGATGCAGTTCGCGCAGCCTGGAATACTGCGTATTCTCACGAAAATGCAGTGGTGGTGTGTTCTCCTGGGTGTCCTAGCTTTGATCAATTTTCAAATTTTGTGCAGCGCGGAAAAGCGTTTCAAAGGTATATACATCAGTTAGTTCAAACTCAATATCCACAACAAAAATATTATTCCTGAGAGTGAGAGAAAAAATATGACTCCTAACTCCCCCCCCAAAAAACAAGATTCTAAGCAGCCTGGAGGCGCTTGGGCCTTTTGGTGGAATGCCATTGATCGATGGATCTTAATTTGTTCCATTATGCTGATTGTTTTAGGATCCTGGTTAATTTTAGCCGCTAGCCCTTCAATTGCAGCGCAACACGGTTGGACCACATTTGTTTTATTAAAGCGGCACTTAGTTTTTGTCGCTATAGGCATTACGCTTTTATTATTGGGAAGTTTTCTACGTAAAGAACACCTCAAAACCACGGTATATACTGTGGGAACTGTTGCATGGGCAGGATTATGGGGAGTAATATTATTTGGAACCCATATTAAGGGAGCCAAACGTTGGTTGAATATATTTGGTATGTCTCTTCAACCTTCAGAATTTATTAAACCAGCGTTTTGTATGGGATGCGCTTATTTCTTGTCAGAATATTCTCAACCCTATACAAATTTACGATTTTTTAAAGTATTTCTTTTATTTATGATTGTTGCTTGTCCGTTACTTTTACAGCCAGACTTAGGAACAATTTTTTTACTATTAATGAGCTCTCTCACACAAAGCTTTATCGCTGGGCTAGGATGGGGATGGGTTGTGGGTACTTTGGGTTTAGGACTCTGTTCTCTGATTCCTATTATCATTTGTTTTCCCCACGCTGCCTTGCGTATGCGTATGTTTTTAGGGTATGAATCTTCAGATCCTTTTGGAAAACAGTACCAAATTTTACAATCTCTGAAAAGTTTTGCTTCGGGAGGATTATGGGGAAAAGGTCCCGGATCTGGTGTAGTGCTGGATCATTTGCCTGATGGTCATGCAGATTTTATTTTTGCAGTAGCGGGAGAAGAGTTTGGATTGGTCGCATGTTTGGGGATTTTAGTCCTCTATGCAGTGATTATTTTTCGTGGATTAAATGCGGCACTTCGGGGATTACACCTAGAACCAGTATTGTTAGTATCAGGATTATCTATTTATTTTATGTATCAAGTTTACTTAAACATTGCCTGTGTTCTACATTTAGCCCCCACAAAGGGGATCACTCTTCCTTTTTTAAGCTATGGAGGATCTTCTCTTCTTAGTGCGTGTTGGACAGTGAGTATTATACTGTGCCTTACCCGCCGCTACCATAAATTGCTTTGAGCGTTGGCTCTAAATAAAAAATCTTAATGAAACAGATGGAACATTGGATTTTTTTATTCGTGTGCGCTTTTTTTCGGTACTTCACCGATAGGTGCTATAAACCACCTTGCATTAGGTGTACAAACATGTTGAGATAAAATAAAAAATGTCTACAAGCCTAGATATAGTAATTTAGCTTAAAAATAGGATTTAAAAAAATTGAAGTAAAGCCTTAGATAATTCAGTACATTGACTAATGGTACGGTTAATCCATCGTTTCATAGTAGCCCAGAATGTCTCAATGGGGTTTAGGTTGGGCAAGTATAGAGGTAAAAAAACTAGCCCACAGCCCGCCGATTCTATCAATTTTTTTGTCTTCTGAGCGTTATGGAATGAAGCATGATCCATTATTAGGCCAGAGTTTAAAGTGTTGATTCAACACTGTTCTATCCAACAATTAAAAAATTCATAGTGTAAGACCTGTTAAGGGTGCTATGGATTGATTGTTCCAGCTGGACTATGGATTTTTTTGGAATATGTACCACGCTTCTTTCCAACCATTGTTTTACTTCCTTTCAGGAACTATATCGTTGATTGTTTCTTGAATAGTTAGGTCTTCATAAGCTTCTCAGAGGAAGAATTTTTTTTATCACTAAAGTCTAACTTTTTAAGCCTTCTATAGACAGAATTAATCTTTGCGTTACATAGCCTAGCGATCTTTATAAATGTTCTAGCTTTATTTATTTTTAACGTAAATTTTAGCTAATTTGGATTTATTTTTCTTTTCTGCCTAATCTCTTTTTAGGTTTGATTACTGCTTATTTTATATCCTATCCACCCTCTACTTACACCATAACTATCTTTGTATTTGTCCTTTGATCATTACCTAAATTTATGTATTTTATTACGCTTTCCTTTTAAGTCTAGACTGTATTGCCTTCTTTCCCTCTCTATTTTTTTATCATTTTCTTCCAATTATAACAACTCTAATCCTATTTTTAAGCTAGATTGCTGCATTAATTACCTGTACCAACATAAGATTTTTATTTAATTCGACTTCTGATGACTGAAATGACTTAGCTAAGAGTTATAACTTACTCTTTTTCAACATTCGTATCATATCTTATTTAGATTGTAAAGAAACATGCTAAAGGTTTAATATTATCTGATTTCTGACCTACAAACAGTCTAATAGAGTGTGTAAGCTCAGCTCATGCAGCTTATCCCTAAATTTTCCTTTCCCACCTTGCTAGCCTTCGTTCCTGCATACCAGTTTCTATATTATTTTAAAGCACCAGCAGAAATTTTTAGTGATTGTAGAGTCAATTTTGTTATCCCTTTGTTATCAGCATCTAGAGCGTAAGCGTTGAATATTTTCTTCCAAACGCCAGCTTTAGCCTATTTTAAAAATTTTTTATGTATTCTTGTCGTAGTCTCTGGGTAAAGCGCTTCAGGATAAACTTAGGTCTGACCAACTATGTACCGCTCTTATAAGCTTTCTACTACCCTAGACCTTTTAGGGTCATGTTTTTCTTTATCAGGTAAAGTGTCTTTAAGCATTAATCTTTTTTTGTACCAACCACCATACCGCAAATTTTTTTTTAAATAGAGATGCAACTAGACTATTGAGGCTATTGTAATTTACAAGAAACCAACATATGAAGAGTGAGAATACGTTGTACGGGCTCAACAAGTCATTATTGGGGAATTGCAAGCAACCATTTGAACGCTCGAAGGCCGGATCACGGATCTGGAGCGACGGCTAGGTTTAAACTCATCAAACTCCAGCAAGCCGCTTTCG
>NZ_PHHC01000113.1 GCF_002930195.1 Holospora curviuscula
TTTCTGGATCCGCCTGTGGATGATTTAAGGTTTTTTATCGCGAACATCAAGACATCTCAGGGCTTTCAAAATGCCAACAGCGCTAACTCCAAAGCGCTCTGGCTGATAGGCATTAGGATTCATTGTAATATCGTGTTCTAAACAGTCCATGTCTATTGTGCTGGCTGGCTTAGAGCGCACGAGTTTCGGTTCTAAACGCGTACTCCCTCTATCGCCTGCTTACCCATTCCAAAACGTCTACCCGATTTCTCATAGCTTATCTCTTCTTTCTTCTTAATTCTTAAACCCTGACGATGAAAATCTCATGAATACGACAGCTTTAAATGCCTTCAATACTCATGACGTTACTGTGTTAAGACTAAATATAAAATTGGTAAAAACATGTTTTACATTAAGTGAGGGGAAAGGCATCCCATAAGCGCTGATCAGGATCATGATTGGGTGAAGTATGAGGGAAATCAAAATATTTTATTCTTATGCCTATTAATACATTCTTGAAGGTCACTCAAGTGATGGGTTCCAGATCAGGTCTCCAGTAAGCGTGTACCCATTAAAAAAATTAAAGGATAATGTTAATTAGGTCAAGATCCTGGACCTTCACAGCTTGTACTGTAGGTGATGCGTGTTTTTTCCATGATTCACAATAATTTAATACGTTTTATCGAAATTTGTCTGCACTCTTTCCTTATGTGTTTATTTTTAAACGTAGGCCTTGGGGGCTCTAGAAAAAGATCAAAATTAATAATAAAGTTAGTGAATATTCCAGGAGTGTTGATCACCTTCAAACCTGTATTACCTGTACAAATTTACCTTGGTCAGCATATTTTTTAGTTCAACCTCTGGTTTTAAACTGGTTTTAGCAGAAAACAGTAACAAAAATCAAAAAAATGAGGATTAGCAGAATATAAATAAAAGAAGGATTAGTGTGTTTAAAGAGTGTACTGGAGTCTAAAAACACAAAGTATTCTGCTCTTTGGGATAAAATAATGATTATAGACGGTACTGAGACTCATTCAAAGAGGACGCTCCCAATAGTTTAACGACATTATGAACGCGTGTATGTCTCAAGATAGAGGATGTAATAGGCAATGTTGTTAAGTCCAAGATTATTGCATAACTTTTTTCATTTTTTCCAAGAAACAAGAGTCAAATTGAGTATTGTAGAAGTGGGAACATTGCGTAGAGAACGTATCTCTTTCATTATATCACCGCAGCGATAATACACATTATTACTGTAAAAGATTCTAAATTTTTTCAGGATTGCACATTTAGTTCAGCGCTTTATGCACGAGTTTTTATGACCACAATTTTTGGAGATCTCCTCAAGACGGTCTAGTGTTGTCTCAAAATACGCTGCTTTTCTCGATTCCATTCGCGTTCCTTAATAGTTTGGCGTTTATCTGCTTTTTCTTTTCCTGTAGAAATAGCCAGTTGAATTTTAACGCGCCCAGAAGGGGAAGCGTACACAGAAAGAGGAATGACTGTCATCCCTTTTTTTTGTATTTGACCACGCATTCTCTGAATTTCTCTTTTGTGAAGCAGTAATTTTTTCCATCGCAGGGGATCGTGCCCAAAATGTTTCGACTCTGCTCGTAAGCTGATGAGAGCATTGTATAAGAAAAGCTCTCCTTTTGACTCCAACACAAAGGCTTCAGTAATATTTATTTTTCCCTCACGAATAGCTTTTACTTCGCTTCCCTTTAACACGAGGCCGGCCTCTAAGGTATCTAAAATATTATATGAAAATCGCGCTTTTCGGTTCAAAGCAAAGACTTTTTTAGAACTATTTGTCAAAATTATTGGAAGTAAAAAATCGATTCCGAATAATATCAAAAAATAATCAAAAAGTCAACGACTTGATCAAACAAAAAAACAAATAAATGGGCTTGTTTTAATTTAATGCTTTATGTAAAATAAACCAGTAATACTAATTTTTTATATTCAATGAACGTCTTTAATCCAATGCTTTTAAACCCTATACTAATCTCTGGAAAAGAAGTTTTACCTTTGGTTGAAGGAGGGAAAGGAATTGGAGCATCCAATGGTATCAGCGCAGGAGCCTGGGCAGCTTGCGGTGCAGTGGGGACGTTTTCTGGCGTGAATGCGCCAA
Source organism: Holospora curviuscula (assembly GCF_002930195.1). GTDB lineage: Bacteria > Pseudomonadota > Alphaproteobacteria > Holosporales > Holosporaceae > Holospora > Holospora curviuscula. The sequence goes on from NZ_PHHC01000113.1 coordinate 2,111, forward strand.
TGTTAGATGCAGAAGGAAAGATCAAGCCTTGGGTTTACAAAGGACTGACCCGAAGAGAGCGCCATAAAGAGCTTATTGAACAAGCAATATCAGGGGGAGTTCAACAGGCTAAGATCGCTTACGATTTATCTTGTGGGAAAGGACGAATTCATATGAATGTTTTGTGGGAAATGGGAGGTGTAGAAAATGTTTTGGAAGGTATTTTAAGTGGTACAAAGGGCCTTATCCACGGAATTACTTGTGGTGCTGGAATGCCCTACAAATTAGCAGAAATTGCCGCACGCTTTAAAGTATTTTACCTTCCTATCGTTTCTTCTGCAAGGGCTTTTAGAGCTTTGTGGAATCGTGCTTACAATAAAGTATCCGATTGGTTAAGCGCAGTGGTGTACGAAGATCCATGGAAAGCAGGAGGACACAACGGACTAAGCAATCAAGAAAATCCTTTGTTGCCTGAAGATCCCTACAGCCGAGTCTTGGCTTTAAGAGCATCTATGCGAGATTTTTCTCTTAATCATATTCCTATTATTATGGCAGGAGGTGTCTGGAACTTAAAGAATTGGGTTCACTGGATAGATAATGAAGAGTTGGGACTGATTGCATTTCAATTTGGCACCCGGCCGTTGCTTACGCAAGAAAGTCCTATTCCGGACAGCTGGAAAAAGCGGTTACTCACTATTCTTCCTGGAGACGTACTTTTAAATACCTTTAGTCCTACAGGTTTTCATTCTTCTGCGTTTCGTAATACCTTTCTCGAAAATCTGATATCACGTTCTTCTCGTCAAGTTCCTTATGTTTACGTTCAAAACGAAGAATTTTTAGGCGTTTTAGAACTGGGATCTCGGGGAAGAAAGTTGTTTGTGAGAGAACGAGATTTAGATGATATTGCGCACTGGAGGCAACAAGGCTTTATTACGGGGATGACAACTCCCAGCCAAACAGTAATTTTTACGACCCCTCAAGAGGCTGCAGAAATACTGCAAGACCAAAGAGATTGCATGGGATGTCTAAGCGCCTGTGCTTTTAGCAATTGGAGTCAAAGCATTATAGGGTCTACGGGTGAAAAACCAGATCCTCGATCCTTTTGTATTCAAAAAACTTTGCAAAACATTCTCTTAACAGGAGATGTAGAACATAATTTGATGTTCGCAGGACACAATGCGTATAAATTCCGAGAGGATCCCTTTTACAAAGACGGCTTTATTCCTACGGTTTCTCAACTTATAGAGCGTATTCAAACCGGAGAATAGTCAAAATGTACCGCATTCAGAGAACAGTTCTCTCGATTCTTAATCGACGACAGAGGGGGTTTATTCTCTGGGAAGTGGTCATTGGTTTGGCGGTTTTTGGTATTATTACCGGAGTGGGTATGAAAATGTGGAAGATTGTTGATCAGGGACGTTTTATAAAAACCTGTGAACAAATTCAGAGTATTGTTACCCAGCTTCGTCACTATCGGTGTATTCATGGAGCGCTTCCAGAAGAACATGCTTTGGATAATCATGACGCTTTGAGTGATGCCTCCAATAAAATTTGGCGTACTTTATCCCAAGATCAATGGATTGAGGGTGTGGGATCCAGTAAACTTCGTGCACTGTGTATGTATCCAAAAAATACTTTAGGAGGCGGTTTTGGATTGATACGCGCTCGCTTTAATGAACGCTCTGGCATTTGGATGGTCATTGGAAAAGAAACTCAGAACGGCTTAGACAGTGCGTTATTTACACCGAAAGAAGCAGAACAGCTAGCCCAGACTTGGGGAGACGGTAGTCCAAGTTCCAGTGAATTTTTGGCCCAAGAAGGTGCTGGCATAGCAGAGGGAAAATGTGTAGAGGGAGGAAAATTTGCTCGTCACACTCAACGCAGCTGCATTGTATATGTATTTGTCATAGAATAGACTGTCAGTGTGCCTAGCCGTGTGTCCTCCGGACAGAGTTTTACTTTTTACTCAGTATTTTGTGCTCTAGATAGTGTTACTTAACGTCACTTAACGTATGAAAAAAATGATGAAGAATGATATAAAGTATCAAACTTGGTAATTATATTCTTAATCTTTTGGTTCATATTAGTCTAGAATTTTTTTATTAGATTCATCTTATGTGAATAGAGTAGGACAAAGATGACAGTGCACCCAACAGATTCAATGAACGGACCAGATAAATCCTTGATTTCTATAGTATTTAAGGTCTCGCGTATAGGATTATCAGATAAAATTTGTGTAGATTCAAAATAAAGTCTCTTCATTGTGATGTGCGTGTTGATGTGTTCGCCTATCCTGGTGTTCTAAAAATGATGTGGACTGTCTCTGTACAGGACAAAAGTTTATCTCCCTGTAAATACCCGCTCAATTACAGTGTTTTGATTAAAAATTGACGCAATATCATTCACGAAATTGTTAACCGAACGATCAATTTTAAAAAATAATTCCCGCAGCAGATCCAAGCCAACGCGTAACACGCTTTTTTCCAAACGACCATGCTTTTTCTTTTTGCTAGGGGCT
>NZ_PHHC01000114.1 GCF_002930195.1 Holospora curviuscula
GTTATGCGCTTTTAGACTGCTTTGGGTATGTAGAGCCTGAACGTCTTGTATAGAGTGACGCGCCTGGTATAGAGAGGACGTTTTGTAAAGACAGAAGGGGTAAGAGAAGTGAAACACTGAGCGTGGTAACTCTTCACACTACCCGTCACTTTTGAAAAAGGGCTTTGTGGACAAGGGAAAACAGCCTAAAATTTGGCATAAACTCGACCAAGAGGTATGTCAGATGTCGAAACTAAAATCCCTTATCCAAGTGCTATCAAACCATGTTTCGTTACACCCATCAAGACAAGAAACGTTCTCAGCTCTTATTTTAGGTACATTGAATAGTGGGAGCGTCCAACAACCATGCCTTAAGCCACTTTGTGGACAGCACCATTTCCCAGTCATCCATCCGCCGCGTTGAGCGTTTTTTTAAAAGGTGCCGAGTTATCCTGTGCTGAATATGCTAAAGCTCTGGTAACCACCCTTGGGTTTCATGGCCTCTTTGAGTTATACCTAGATCGTACCAATTGGTAATTTGGAAAGAAGGATATCCACTGCCTGGTCTTAAGCTGGCGTATTTCCAAGACATTATCTTTGCCCCTGTTCTTTGTGGAGCTTAGCAAAGCCGGAAACTCCAACACTCAAGAACGTTTAGATTTTCTGGATGAGTTTTAAAAGGTCTTTGGCCTCAAGCGTATAAACCGGTTGATTGCCGATCGAGAGTTCGTCGGCAAGTAATGGTTTAGGGAACTTAGCCGCCTGAAGATCCGTTATTTTATTTGGGTAAAGGGCAATATCCTTACGCCTTATGGCAAAGCAGATCTTTATATAGAAGCATACTTTAGCCATCTGGCGATTGGGGACACCCGGCTGATTGAGAAGACCATGTATGGCCACATGGTTTGTTTTGCGGGCCTGCGTAAAGAGGATGGAGCGTTACTTATCGTAATGAGCAACCAAAACGTGACGGCCAAAGCCATATTGGACACTTACAAAAACAGGTGGTCCATAGAGGAACTCTTCAGAAAACTCAAATCCTCTGGCTTCAACTGGGAGGGAACGCATATGAAGCATGATAAACGATTAGTGACGTTGCTGATTATTCTGGGGATGGCAACACTAGGGGCGTATCTTTCGGGATTAGGCACTACAATACCCTAGAAAAAAACCCTCAAATGCCACCTCAAAAGCGTGTTTCGACAAGGCCTCATGAACTTACGACACTCCCTCGCTCACTTCCTACGAAAGGCTCTAAAATGGATAAACCAACTCCTAAAATCCTCCTAAATCAAAAGTGACGGGTAGTGTGGTAACTCTTAGAAAAAACCCATGGTATCACTGGAATAATCCATCCATAGCACCTATACCGGGTCTTGCAATACAATGCTTTTTAGTCATGAGGGAGGAGAACAGCGTTGAATCAAAGCGCTAACCCCTCAGCCTGATTATGGATCATGCCTCATTCCATACCACTTATAAGCCACAAGAATTGAAGAAATTGCTTGGCTTCAGGCTAATTTTTTTATCGCCATACGCCATATTGGCCCGACCTGCACACCATTGAGACCTTCTGAACTCATATGAAACGATGAATTAATCATAACATTACGCAATGTAATAAATGATATAAGGTCTTACTTTAGTTTTTTTAAATCCTATTTTCAAGCTAAACTACTATATAAGGACATATGCTATAAAATTTGTAGATGCTGAAGCTGTTATACTGCAAAGATCTGAGAAAAAATCCTCACGATACTATGATCAAACGTTGTATAAAGAGTGCAATTTAATTGTCCTCATGTTCAATATCAATAAGTTAAAAGATTACAGGCTCCTAGGAACCAGGTATGATACGCTTGATATTCAATATCTGGCTTTTGTTTTGTTCGCTGAAAATATTAATCTATGGATAAAATCGATCTAACCAGTAGTTTTTTTTGGAGAAGGTTTTGCAACAACTATTATACACTCTCCTTTAGGAGGACGTTTTTCAAATATTTCTGTCAAAGTACTAAAGGTTCCTCTTTGTATTTCTTCAAAGCGTTTGGTTAATTCTCGTAAAACACACGCCTGTCGATGGTGAAAGATTGTTCCCATAAGCATTAATGTTTTTTTTAATCTATATGGGCTTTCAAAAAAAATAAGCGCCATAGGTATGGGGTGTAGTGACTCAAAAATGCTCCGTTGCGCACCAATTGTTCTAGGTAAAAATCCATAAAATAAAAAGTTATTTTCGATAAATCCTGAAGCTAAAAAACTCTGAATCACGGAACAGGGACCAGGAATAATATGTACAGGGATATTTTCCTGGTAACAGGAAGAAATTAAGAGGATTCCTGCGTCTGAAACACCGGGTGTTCCACGATCACTCACCAATGCAATGCGCTGTTGTCGTGCAAGAGTTAATACCGCGTTTAATTTACTTTTTTCATTATGTTGATGATAAGAAATGTATTGTGACTGAATACCGTAGTATTGCAGTAATGGTCTCGTTATCCGAGTATCTTCACAGACAATGACATCTACAGTGTTTAATGTGACAAGAGCCCGCAGAGAAATGTCTTCTCTGTGTCCAATAGGCGTTGGTACAACAAACAGTCCGCAGGGAACGCTCTTAATTTGCGCCGCCCAACTGGAATGTTCGCACAGTGTATTGACATTTACTGAGAATTCTTTTTTTAAGTTCAATACAAAAAACTCTACAAGCAAAATAATTAATTACGATTTTAACACAATAACAAAAATTCTACAATTTCTTTATCAGTCAAAATTTTTTATGGTTTAGGTGACACTGATTCTTTTGAGAATTTTCAAGCTGGATTAGAGTGTGCCGACATTTATATTTAAGTGTTGTAAGAGTAAGGATTGCAAGGGATGCGAGATGACCAATGGGAAGGAATAAAAGAAAGTTTGCCTGGGAAAGAAGGAGATTCAGGACGTGCTGGTAACGCGATAACCAGAAATTTATCAATCCTGTGATGTGGATTGCCCGCAAGGGTGCAAGTGTAGTGTACCTTTCCAAAATCTGACGAGAAATAATCGAGGGTTCACAAACGGTTGATACGATGGTCCAAAGCCGGTGTGTGGCAAATCATCTTCAATACCCTTGCAGCAGATGCTGATACGCAATGGATCATAACTGATTCCACAATGATTAGCGCCCATCAACGCGCCGCGGGCGCCAGAAAAAAAATACAGTAATGGTACACAAGAACAAGCTCTGATGCACTCAGAAGGCAGTTTTAACACGAAGATCCACGCTGGCATGGGATGCTTTAGGCACCCCATCAGATTCATGCTACCGCCTGGTGAGTGCTCTGATTATACAAAAGCTCTTGATTTAATGGAGAATTTTGACTTTAAAACGCTATTGGCGAATAAAAGCTACGATGCCGATGAGATTGTTCATTATGCTGGCAGCAACAAAGCCGTTATCCTAATACGATCCATGCGAAAGAACCTCAGAGAATTTGATGCAGCTCTTTATAAAGCACTCTACTCTAGTCGAGCGAATGTTCAACAAGTGAACCCATTTCAGGCGCATTACACCCAGATATGACACACTTGCACACGCTTTTCTTTCCTTCCTTCATTTTTCTGTATCACTCATAATACTAAGAGCTTATCCGCAAATTAATTAGGAGGAAAGAATCTGCGCAAGAGTAGTCTGTTAAGTGACATGTAAATGTTATTCTCTGTAGAAGAACAAAGCAAGTCGTATTCTTTTGATAGCCTTCTATTTCTACCAAGCCATCCAAATGTTCGTTCTACAACCCATCGTCTCCGTTGAACCTTAAAGCCCCCCTCTAT
>NZ_PHHC01000115.1 GCF_002930195.1 Holospora curviuscula
TTTTTCTCCACTTGATGATTGTTTTTGGGTTAACATTAAATCTTTTAGCCGCTTTTCCTATGCTCTCTTTACTATCACGGATCTCTCTACGGATTGCCTCCGTTGTTCTGGCATTTGCGTGTAATACTTGTCCCATAAGCTTTTTCTCCATGCATTATTATCTTCATAATATATACCATAACTCTCTGGGATCAAACAGCTAAGTTCGGTATCAAAAAAATAAAGTTTAAAAACAAATTTAGGAAGTGGCAAAATTAATCCGAGGTAGTGTGTCCCTCTTCCTACAAAAAAGCACCCTACTAAAATAGCATCATTTCAATTTTTTAAAACCAGAAAAGGGCATCCATATCATAGCCCCTCTTTCGCATTCGTAATTTTTATGTTATACATATGGGCGTGGAGTCTAAACGCTTGTATTGGCGTTTTCTTTATGGTTTTACGTAATGATAGTTATTAGATTTCACGTACAACCAAGGGAGTATTAAACTATGAAAAAAAATTCTTTCAATATTCTATGTTTCGCTCTGAGTTTAGGAATCATCATTCCATCTCAAGGATGGTCTGAGGGTACAGAGGTGGCCGATCCATCCCAGCAGCCTACTGCAGCTCCGATGCCTTCTCAGCCCCCCGCAGCACCCGATCAAGCTCCTGAAGCCCAGGATAAAGCTTCTGCTCCATCACTAGATGCAGCAGGTGTAGCGCCGGGAGCAGAAAAGCCCCCTGGTGAAGCGGCATCGCCATCAGGAGCAGCAGCGACACCAGAACCCGAAGCAGGAGCAGAAAAGCCCAGTTCAGAAGAAGGAAAAAAAACAAAATCTAAAAAAAAGAGGAAATCTAAAGGAAAAGGTCGTGGTAAGCACGGGACTTCTACCCATGCATGCCCCCCTCCTGCAGACGTAATTAGCCAGTTAAATTCTCGCAATAATGTAGAGCCTGCAGATTCTATGTGTAATCCAAAAGGAAGTACCAACGAAAGTCTTGGAGAAGCTACTTCAACAATGCCTCGCTAAATCTTTTAAACTTGACGTAATGATAATAATAGAGGGGTGATATTAAAAAATATCACCCTTTTTTTGATATAATCCGGGTATTGGTACACCATAAAATTTTGTTCAGAGGGACTAAAATTTATTCCATGTTATCAAATTGACAACGTAAAAAATCAAGGTAAAATAATACACAAAATTAAATTTATTTTACTGGTATGGAACTTTTAGATTTTTTTTACACTTTGACCACTAATTTAATGATTGTGGTCAATCCAATTATTGTAGTTTCGGGATTCGTGGGGCTTGCAGGAGATGCTTCTCAGAAACAGCAGCGTGCTCTTGCTCTTCGTGCTTCTCTCGTAGCACTAGGACTGGGATGTGCTTTTGGCCTATTTGGCATGCGCTTGTTAGAAGGAGCAGGCATTACCATTGCAGCACTTCGGGTCGCTGGAGGATTTTTATTATTTCGTACAGCTTCTGAACTAGTGAGTGCCCAAGATTCTTCGGGAGATTCTAAAAGATCTTCAGACGTCATGCGCTTGGCCGTTTTTCCCTTGGCTTTTCCTGCCATCATTGGACCTGGAGCGCTGTGCATTATTGCAAATGCCTGTGGTACAATTCAAACCCCTCATATAGGATATGCGTTGGCAAGTGTACTAGCCGTCACCGTAACCGTAGGAATTAATTTTTTATTCTTATACATGGCTCCTCAAATTATAAACTTACTAGGACATAATATTTTAGAAATTACCAAGCGATTAGTAGGACTGTTTTTAGCAATATTAGCTATGCAAATTATAATTGGAGGAATCACTGAAGTACACAAATCCTGGGAAAAAGTAGAGTCTGTGGCCTGTAACTTTAAAGCTTTGGAGCCCGTTTTCCGATGCGTGTAGGAGTTTTTGGAGGATTAGGAAGATTAGGTACAGAAGTGGTAGCTTTAGCAAAAAGTTACCCAGGAATTAATGAAATCCTTATTAAAGATTCTAAACAAGAGAAGAACAAGAATTTTATCTCTTTTGATGAGTTTATGGCGAAGTCTGATGTAATTATTGACACATCTTGCGCAGAAGGAACGAAAACTTTGATTGATGCGATCTCTTCCTACAGCCTAGTCCAAAACATTAATGGACACAAAAAAAAAGCTCTTATTATTGGAAGTACGGGACACAAATCAGATGTCAAGGATATTGTTGATGATATCCTCAATATCGTTCCTGTGCTTTACGCTCCCAATGCAGCCCAATCTTTATGGTATTTTTTGCGTTCTGTCACACTGTTAGCAAAAACTTTAGGTCCCTCCTGGGATGTGCATATAAAAGATCATCACCACAAACATAAACGGGACACTCCCTCGGGTACCGTGATGTATTTTATTCACCATTTAGAATCTATTTGCCCTTGGCTACACAAAAAAATCCAGTGGAATTCAGTGCGCGCAGGAACGGGAATGATTTTAAATTCTGTACTATTTTCTGGAAATAACGAAATCATTGAGTGTACTCATCAAGTTTTAGAGGTAGGAGTATTTGCAAAAGGATTATTAGATATGGCGCACTGGATTAAAGAATGTAGTCCAGGATACTACGACATTCAGTGCTATATCAATTATCAAGAAGGTGTGTAGTAAAGTGCTGGTGCACTCAGCACTTTATTTTGGTAAAATAAGAGATTCTCCGTCTCTACTCTAAGACTTTTTATGGTGAAAAATAAAAAGTTTTTTTACTCTCCTGCCCTTTCAATGCACTGTATTGTTTTTTTTACGAATTTTTAAAACACCTTAAAGACCAGTACTAAACAATGAATTTGCACAAATTTTTTCCCCCATAAAGGCGTTTATATGGATTACCAAGTACACTCACTCCCCTTTCCCGTCAAGCCATCGTTATGGTTTAGAGGAGCGATGACCATTTATCGAATTTTGTCTTTATGGGCCATTCCCTTGTTTTGGATCATTGCTCAAAAGCGGTTAAAGAAAAAAAAAGAAGACCCTTTATGTCTTAAGCAGCGCTTTGGAATCACAGATCAGCCGCGTCCCCCCGGCTTCGTAGTATGGATTCACGCTGCCAGTATAGGCGAAACCCGAATGGCACTATCCCTTACCTACCAATTGCTAAAAGATAATACAGATGTTCACGTTCTTCTCACCACCCAAACCTTAAGTGCTCGTCAAATAGTGCCGAAAATTCCTGGTATTCTTCATCAGATGGCTCCTTTTGATAGCATTATTTATGTAAAGCGTTTTTTCCATCACTGGAGACCGTGCTGCGCCTTTATTCTAGAATCGGAACGTTGGCCTAATCTTCTTTACGAAGCTTTTAGATGCACCATTCCCTTAATTGGCGTCAATACCAAAATTTCTGAAAAAAGCATTCTTCGTTGGGGTATCGCAAAAAGACTATTTTCTGAATTCCTTACTCTATTTTCTTTGTGTTTTACCTCTTCTCAAAAAACAAAAACCCAGCTTCTTCAAGCATCTTTTAAAACTATACCCGTCTACGTATCCCCTTCTTTAAAGTATATTTCCTTTCCTGACAAAGATTACACAGCAGTCCCCATCCAAACGCTTAAAGAGTTTTCCACCCTATGGCAAAAAAAAGACTTTTCTTTTAAAGGACGCCCGTATTGGCTTGCTTCTTGTATTCACGCCTCTGAGGTACCTTTTATTCTGAATACTCACAAAGCTTTATTAACCCATACCCCTGATCTACTCCTTGTATTAATTCCCAGGCACCTGGAACCTTCGAATATTTTTCCTCTCACGTCTGCATATTGGTCAAAAAAAAACACTATTTTAAAAGAAACTTCGCTTTATATTGTAGATGTTTTTGGACAAACCCAAAACTTTTACCAAAATGCTAGATTTTGTGTTTTAGGAGGTTCTTTTTCCCCCATAGGAGGACACAATATCATAGAACCCGTAGCGCAAGGATGCGCTGTAATTCATGGCCCCCACCTTCATAATTGTCCAGAACTTTATGCGCCCTTTATAGAAAAAGGGGCATCTCAGCTTGTGACAGACATATCCAGCCTAACAACAGCAATTCAAGAATTTTTAATACATCCTCATCACGCCAAAGCCTGCGCTGAACAAGCTTATAGACTATACGGTGCAACCCAAAAGGAAATCCAACAGTATCTAGAATATCTCTCTTCTATTTATAAAAAAATAAAATAAAATCTTTTATTTATTATTTTAGACTGTTTTTAATAAAAAAAAAATTTTTTCTATCTTGATTTTTTACTGAAAAAAGGCATAATGAGTGGAGCGGAAAGATAGATCCTTAGGATCAAAAAAGATATGATAAAAAACACAACTCTTTGTACAGCAATAATGTATAGTTTTCTCTCTTATGGAGACAATATTGGAGACAGCAAATCTGAGTCAGCTCCGGTAACGCTTTCAAAAATTCAGGATGAGTTTGCCCATCTTATTGAAAATTTTCTTCCTTCTGTGGTGAATATTGAAGTGACTTGGGAAGAATTAGCCCAGGAAAGCTCTGGAGATAATGACTTTCTACAAGATTTTCTTGAAGGATTTTTATTTCGTGACAAAGAATCTTCAGGACAGCGACGTGGATTTCGAGGCGCTCCCCGAGCACCTCAAAAACAAAAAATGGCCTCTCAAGGCTCTGGGTTTATTATCGGGTCTAAAGCGTCAAAAGATGGAAAACAGAAAATTATCCATGTAGTCACTAACAGACACGTTATCGCTGGAGCGCTCAAGCGAAATAGTAGTTCTGCCTATCGTCCTGGAGCAAAAGTCAAAGTAAGACTTCAATCCGGTGTTAGTTATGAGGCAGAAATTTTGGGCAGTGATTTGATGTGTGATATTGCAGTATTAGCGTTTAAATCTGAAGATTCCCATCCCATATTATCTTGGGGAGATTCTAGTATGGTGAAGCAAGGACATTTTGCATTGGCTGCGGGAAATCCATTTGGGTTAGGTGGTACAGTAACAGTAGGACGTATTTCTTATAAAAATCGAGAATTTGGCGCAGATACTGGAGATACTACAGAAGGACCTGATCTTTTTCTGCAAAGCGATGCAGCTATGAACCGAGGAAACTCTGGAGGGCCCTTACTCAATATTCAAGGAAAAGTTATTGGAGTAAACACTGCGATATTTAGTCCCACTGGAACCTACGCAGGCATTTCTTTTTCTGTTCCGTCAGTGCGAGCAAAAATTGTGGTGGATCAAATTATTGAAAGTGGATTTGTCCATCGCGGTGTGATTGGTGTATTTTTACACCCGAGGGGAGTATCTGGTACCGAGCACATGACAAAGGGAATGCGAGGAGTATTAATCAAAGAAGTTTCTCCCGGATCTTCTGCGGATAAAAAAGGTGTTCGAGCAGGAGACATTATCTTATCTGTCAATGGAACTTTGGTGAAACATTGGATTCAAGTGCGCTCTATTATCGGGTTTGTTAAGCCAGGACAATCGGTAAAATTAACATTATTAAGAGGGAAAAACAAAATTGATATCGATGTACCAGTAGAATCTTTTTCTTCTGACACTCTACAACGATCCAATCAATTTATGGGCGTAGCGTTTGGACTTTCCTCAGGAAAATTAAAAGTCCAACACATTGAAGAAGATTCGTTGTGGAAGAACGGCTTAATAGTGGAAGATGAAATCCTTCGCTTAGGCGATCAAGAAATAAAAGATCCAAAACTGTTTATAGATCAATTAAATCAATTGCAGGAAAAAGGAGTGAAACGGGTTATTATAACCTTAAAAAGAAAAGAGAAGGAGATATCCATCATTCTTCCGTTAAATCATGGAGGAGAGTATGAGTCTTCTTGATAATGTTAAGGGTACATTAAAGCCAAAAGAAAAAAAACTATTCTCTTCACGTTCTGTTGCCAGAGCCACAGCTATCCAGGGAGTGTTTATGGGGAACACTCCTTATGCCTCTTGTTTAGCAAAATTTTTAGATCCCATTATTCAAAGCGGGGTACACCCACTGTTTTGCGATGACATTTTCTACCCCTTGGACACACATTTTTTACAAACTATTGTTTCTGGAGTGGAAACTCACAAAACCTTTTTAGATCAGGTCATAGAAACCGGATTATCTCGGTCTCGATCCGTGCTTACTTTAGAAGAAGTAACCCGAAGTATCTTATTGTGTGGTTCCTGGGAATTAAAGTATGCCTCAGAAAATCCCGCTCCTGTCATTTTGTACGAGTATGTTCACTGGGCGAAATATTTTCTTTCAGAAGGAGGGTATGGGTTCGTTCACGGAGTATTAGACAAAATCCGTCCATTACTGCGTGAAGAAGAACAGAATAATTCAAAAACTGTTTTGGTGTAACACATAAATTGCTTACGCTCTTGGCATTCTAAATCCTAACTTTCATTGCATCCTAGTAACTAAAAAGTTGGACTGGGCTTAGAAGACAACAGAAATAGGTACTGCATTAAAAAAAATAAAAAAATGAAAACCTTTCAAATATTCAATTAGGCAATGTCGACATATTTTGAAAAGAAGTGATATTCTCTGTAACAACAAAGATTCACTTTTTATAAAAATCATCTGAGAGACAATCAATTTGAGAAGATAGAATGTGCATTACCTGGTCTTTCTGGAATGCGAGGACATTTTTTGGATGACCATGGACGTTTTGTGAAAAGCGTGACTTGAATGGGACGAAACAGCGGTCTATAGCGCTCTACCCCAAAAAATTGTGGGAAAAAACTTGAGTGTTCATAAACGCCAGACCAACAAGAACGTGTGGCAGAAGGTGTTCAACACCTTTGTGGAAGACGCAGACATGGAATGGAAAAGGGGTGATTCTACTATTGCGTGGGGGCGTCAGCGCGAAGCTGGTACAAAAAGAAGTTCGAACCCACGCATTAGGGCGCTCTTCTGGTGAATTTTTTACTAAAATCTATTCTGCTTACGATATGCTTGATCCCCCCATTTGATGTATTTATAACAAGTGGAGAAGTGTCTGACTACACACGCTTTGAGGTTTTTGGAAAGTGTGAAAGCTAATACTATCCTGACAGAAAAAGGCATATGATTCTGATTAGGTGAGTACAAAACGTGTTAAGATGGAGAGTAAAGGTGTTATGTCTGCAAAATTCTATCGCAAAAAACTGTAAGATTTTAACAAAGACCTTGATAAAGCGTGAAATTTGATAGAGCACAGGTTCAAATCAAGCACTTTCAGCGTGTTGCAACGCGCTATGGCACAACAAGCAGTTTTTCTGGCTTTTTTTACCATTACTCGTATCCTCCGGTAGCTTAAACACTACCTAGTGTCTCGTATAACAGGAGGAGAAGCGTTCAGCTTTTTTTTCGAACTGTACTGTACCTGTTGAAAATTGAGAAGATTTTGTTACAATGAATGGGTAACGTGAGTAATCTTCGCAGCAAAGCACGTGTTTCCAGTGTACGGTTATGTACGAAGCTTTGCGGTGAGTGAACTGGAATAGGAAATAGATATGACGTATAAACCTGAGGCACTATGTCCTGAAGACTTAATTCGCCGCTCTGTGTATCTGGGACATAAGGCGTGTCGAGGAAACCCAAAAATGGCACCTTATATTTATAAAAAACATGATGGAGTGCATATTATTGATCTTGTAAAAACTCGAGAAAATTTTGAACGAGCACTTATAGCAATTTACACCATCACAGAACAAGGAGGGCGCGTTTTGTTTGTAGGAACTAAGCCTCATGCTCGGGAACTCATTAAGACTTATGCCCAAAAGTGCGGTCAGTATTACGTAGATCATCGTTGGACGGGCGGAATGTTGACCAATTGGAAAACTGTTTCTGCATCGATCAAACGGTTAAAAGAGTTAGAAGAAAAATTAGCGTCTCCTGAAATTGTGAATTATATCAAAAAAGAACAACTTCAGTTAACACGACTATGTAACGGATTAGAACGAAAACTTGGTGGTATCAAAGAGATGGGTGCACTGCCTGATGTTATTTTTATTGTAGACGTAGTACAAGAACACATTGCAGTAAAAGAAGCGCGAAAACTCAACATTCCTATCGTGGCTATCGTGGATACCAACGCAGATCCCGATGGGATTGATTATGTTATTCCTGGAAATGATGATGCAGCCAGTGCAGTAGAGTTATACTGTTCTAGAGTGTGTGATGCGGTATTGGCAGGGTTACAAGCAGAAATGGAAAAATCTGGAAAATCTTTAAAACCATCCGGGGGTCCAGGACCAAAGTTTGATGATCACCTATTAACACAATTGACTGAGCATTTTAAACAAGGCGAATTTGAAAATTCAGGGTCTAAACTTCAAAATTCTTCTTCCCCTAATCTGTAAAAAAGTTGTTATTTACTTAAATATTTTCTACCAGGAGCATTATCATGAGTACTCATATAAGTATAGTAAAAAAATTACGCGCAGATACTGGCGCAGGAGTTTTTGATTGTCAGCGGGCATTGGATGCTTGTAACGGAGATCTAGACCAAGCAAAATTATGGTTACGAAAAGAGGGAATTGCCAAAGCCACAAAAAAACAAGATCGTAAAACCGCAAAAGGATTAGTTAGTTCTCGCGTAGAAGGCGGATTTGGTGTGCTATTAGAACTCAATTGTGAAACAGATTTCGTTGCTCGAAATGAGCGATTTCAAGAGTTCTTAACAGCCCTCCTAAAAGATGTTACAGAGCATCGTATTTCCTCTGTTGATGCGTTGCTAAGCCACGAAACTTTGAACGTTCCCGAGCGCATTCTGGAGCAAAGTGGTATTTTGGGAGAACATATTCAATGCTCACGGCTAGGTGTATTGGAAATCAATCCTGGAGTTGTGTCCTCTTATGTTCATTGGGACGCCTGCCCTAATATGGGCCCTATTGGGAGTTTGATAGCTCTGGAATCTGAACTTTCTGAAGAAATTTTAATCCCCTTGGGTGAGAGTATTGCTATGCACATTGTAGCTTCTTCTCCTACGTATGTCAGTATTGACGATGTTTCAAAAGAAGATATTGCGCGGGAAGAGTCTATTTATCGTGATCAACTAAAGAATACTCCCAAGCCCCAAACCATTATTGACAAGATGATTTTAGGGCGTATTAGAAGCTTTTTTGAAGAGACTGTTCTGGAAGAGCAAAAATTTCTTAAAGACCTTTCTCGATCAGTAAAAACCCAAATTCAAGAAATAGAAAAAGCCCACGGTAAACCTATTCATATTAGAGGGTTTTTAAGATTTGTACTGGGAGCACAAGTCTAATGTTTGCATCCGGAACACGAATTTTGCTAAAACTATCTGGGGAAGCATTGGGAAACCATTCTTCAGACAGTGCCGAAGGTATTGTTCCTGATATACTAAAATCCATTTGTCTTCAAATCAGAGCATTATCTGATTATCGGTGGGCCATCGTTGTAGGGGGAGGTAACTTTTTTCGAGGTGCTCAGGCATCCTGGTGCCATCGCAGTACTGCAGATCGTATGGGAATGCTCGCTACAGGAATGAATGGTCTTGCATTACAAGAAATGTTTGAACATTTAGAAATGAGAAGCCATATTTTTTCCTGTGGCGTATGCAGCGGTATAGGAACAGTGTATGATCCATCTTTGGCACGCAAAGCATTAAAAAATGACGAAATTGTCATTTGTGTAGGCGGAAGTGGTCTTGCTCATATGACGACAGATACCACCAGCGTACTGCGGGCCTGCGAGATGGACTGTCCTGTTATTCTAAAAGCAAGCTCAGTGGATGGTGTATACGATTGTGACCCAAAGTATCATAAAAATGCAAATTTTTTACCCCATATTACCTACGATCAAGCGCTGGCTCAGGGATGGAACGTAATGGATCCTACTGCATTTACACTGGCACGAGAATTTCGAAAAGAAATTCTCGTTTTTTCCATTTTAGAATCCCAGGCGCTAACTAAACTTTTAGAAGGGTCCTTACGTCATAGCTTCATTTCAGAGAACAAAGAATTGAAAAGAGAAGTATTTTTTTCATAATTTTTTATCCATAAATCCAAAGCTCTGAGGCCAAATGCCCTACCTCCTTTGGAGGCGCGCGGTGTGTCTTGGTTAAAAAAAGTCACGCAAGAGATGTCTATGTGTGCCCAAGGAGTTTTATTAACAAATCTGTGTAAAAATTGTGCTGCAGCGTAAGCTTCAAAGCCATCATTTTGGTAGGTAATCGTTTGAGTAGCAGTATGATCGTCACTCCACACTGGATCAAAACTTTTTACAATCGGAAGTCTCCATAATTTCTCATCCACTTTGTTCCCTGCACTTAAAAGCTGGTCTGCGAGTCCATCACAATTGGAAAATAAACCAGCATATTCTGCTCCCAGAACTTCCCCTATCGTATCCGTTAAGGTTGCTAAATCAATCATGGCGGTAGGATTGAACCGATTTTGTGTATACCATAGTGCGTCAGCCAAAGTAAGACACCCGTCAGTATTGGTACTTAGCACTTCGATGGTGTGACCAGAAAGGGAAATTACTTTATTGTCTAGATCTTTTAGACTTTTAGAAGGTATATTTTCCACTAAAGCAACAACACCCACTACATGAGCTGAAGATTTTCTCAGTGCCAAATTAGCCAAAATTCCACAAATCACTGAAGCCCCTGCTCGATCCATTTTCATTTCCCCCATTTTTTTTTTAGAGTACAAGCTTGCTCCTCTACCTACAAAAGCGAGAGGTCTTTGATCTAGAGGAGAACCTTTCTTTTTCCCTTTCCATGTTAAAATTACGACGTAAGGGGCTGTTTGAGTAAACTGTGCTTCCCACAAAAGTGCTCGAAACCCTTTTTGAGCAAGCTGCCTTTGGTCCAAAACTTCCACAACAATTCCTATATTTTTCAACCCTAATAAAAGCTGAATAAATTTTTTTGGTGAAAGCAAATTGGAAGGCGCATTCATAAGGTCACGAGACCAGTTTATCGCACGCGCTAATCTTCTATGATCCTGAAAACTTTTCCCACAAGTGCCTGCCTCAGGATGAATGAGTAAAAAATTCTGGCAGAAAAACCGTTCAGGTTCGCACCTAGAAGTACGATAAGTAGTAATATTCCAGTCCCTTAACAAAATAGCCAAACCAATCGCCTTCAACACATCTGGATGGAGTGCTTCCCCCAAAAAAGACACAAAAAAAGCACAATGACGATAGGAATTTAGATGCATGAACAGTGCACCTACAACTTTCGCAGCGCGTTCTGGAACAAGATCTTCTTTATCAACAGATAAAAGAAAAATTATAGTACCATCTGGCGATGTGCAAAATGTAGAATGTCCTTGGTGTACGAATAAATTACTGGTAGTTTTTGCTAGCCAAGAAAAAAGAGGATGAGAGTGGAGAAGCACAGGCGTAAAGTCTTCCAGAACCAGAACAATGGATATACCGTATTTAGGAACAGTTCTAAAACTAAGCCACATAAATATTTTACTTCAATGATAATACACTATTTTAGCTGAATACAAATAAAAATTATGTAAAAGAAAAATGCCTCAAAGTAGCGACTATACATTCAATGGCCTACAAAAGTTAAGAAAGTACGTAGTATAATAAATCATCTTAAATGAGATGCACAACCATGGTAAAATAAAAAAAGCAATATTAACAACCCTTTAGAGTAACGATTGAAGAAAAAAAGTAATTAAATTCCCTGAGCAAAAGAACGCATCAAAAGTGTTTGAGGTGCAGACAAATACAGTCAGTAAATGGCGTCATAGATATAAGCAAGAAGCATGCTAGAAAACGTTTAGGGTGTAAACGTAGGATACATTATGCAAAGATAGAATTATTTTTCAAAGATAATACGAATACTAGATTGAAGAGTATTGAGACTGAGTTTGCGATAAGCGAAAGATATACTGCAGTCGTATTAAAGCAGCTAGAATTTGGCGATAAAAAAATCTTTTCTTTTAAGGGAGCAGAGCAAGAAAATCAAGATGAATACCTAGAAGTCATAAAAGATATACCCGAGCATAGTCTTGTCTATATGAATGCAAGTAGTATTAATACGGCGCGTTGAAAAGAGAAGGGATGGAGTAAAAACCGAACAGCGCTTAGGTAAGAAGCGTAGTACGTATTCAAAAAAACCATAGTGTAGCTCGCTTAGTGAATAATTCCTCTTATGATTTTTAATAGTTCTTACAATACGGATCTTTTTAATCATTGGGTAGAACAGTGTTTAATCAAAGCTCTAAATTTCGGAAAAGTATTAATTCGGCCTCATTCAATAGACCTCTTGAGAAACTAGATTGAATTTAAAGTTTGATGTAAACGCTCTATAGAAGGATCTGTCATGAAGTAGGAAACCATGAAAAATATAGAAGACGAAAAATTTCGTCGTTTAACAGGCGTTAAAAGATCACCTTTTGAAAAGATGCTTGATATTTTGAGAGAAGCCGAAGGCCTTAAGAAAGCGAAAGGCGGTGGAAAGAACACGCTTATTTTAGAGGATCGCCTTCTTAGGGCTCTTGAGTACATCCGGGAATACCCGTACTTATTTCCATATAAGTCAAAGCGATGGGGAAATGGATAGAGGGCACGCGTATCAAGCACCCTGATTTTGCTTTGCCAGGTAAGAAAGCGCTTTTGAAACGTGATATGAATGATGAAGGGGTGTTAATAGATACAACAGAACCCCCAATAGAGCGCCCAAAAAAAACAAAAGCATGACTACTCAGGGAAAAAGAAAAGACACCCCTTAAACACTCAAGGTGTAGTAACTCAAGAAGGTATATGCACGGCTTTTTCAAAGGGCAAACGTCATGATTTCAGGGGTTTTAAAGAATCAAAAACTCCTATTCATTCTAAAATTAAGGGTATTACGGATACAGGATATCACGGCTTGAAAACACTCCATAGTAGAACTGACATTCCAAAAAAGAAGGGTAAGAAAAATCCGCTAACGCAAGAAGAAAAAAGGAAAAATAGAGAACTTTCCAGTGAGCGGATAATTATTGTTTGTAATACTTTTCACTGCTCAAAGAGGGACTTTTTATAAAAGAAAATTAAAATTTTATAGACGTTAACATATCTAACATTTCTATTTATTTTGCTATCTTGTATTAGAAATTTAATTTTTTACTTATAATATCCATACGTATTTTATGCTTTACAACAACTAAATGGTTTAATAGTTCAAGAATAACCAATATTTTATTATTTTGTAAACTAATTTTTTTCTGAGCTGAAAGTACCCGGTCTCTATGAATAAACACAGAGAAGTTGTAAGAAAGATCATTTTCGTCCAAATAAAAAATAAATTTTTTAGCACTCCTTAAGCAAAAAAAAATTTCTGCGCCACTTTATAAACTCATTAAAGCACAGCAAAACCTTTACCCAATCTGTGGTTCTAAAAATAATTGCATATAATTTTTTTAATGGATAAACAATTAAAATTTGAAAATAAATGACGAATATAAATATTTTCAAATTCATCAAAATATTTAACTGAGTTTTTTATTAATAATATTTCAGACGTAAGTGCACTCTATTTTAAACTTAACACTCTTCTCCCTCAATGAGTGTGTTAAGCCTTTCCAAAGATTTTAATATCTAGAGGGTATCTCAGAATAAATCATAATTTTTAACTATTCCTCAAGTCTCAAAGCCAGAAAGACTTATCCATCTTAGAAATTTTCTATTTAACATTGCATTTACACTGTTTTTTTACGATAAAATGCTTCCATGGCACTGTTTGTATCGTTTTCCTGAACCACAGGGACAGGGGGCATTTCTGGGAGATACATAAGGCTTTTCCTGATTGTTTGTAAACTCTAGAAGTGAAGGTGGGGCCACAGAAAGTGGGGCATCGTATTCTATTTTTTTTGACTCAATTTCCTCTACGGGTTCTGTTTCATCATCATATAGGGAATGCCACTGTTCCAAAAGTTTTAATGGATCTACGTTATAGAATTGAGTTAACGATTGTTCTTGCCATCCTAGGATCATATATTTAAAAAGCGTAAAGGCTTCTTTTTTATACTCATTAAGAGGATCTTTTTGCCCGTAGGAACGTAAGTGGATTCCCTCTCTTAAATGGGACATCACGTTCAAATGTTTGGTCCATTCTTGATCTAAAGTTTGTAGCAAAATAGTTTGAATCATATTCTGCACTAACATTTCATCTAATGTTTCCACATACCTCTGGTATGCTTCCTGGATAGACACCAAAATTCGTTCCTCTAAAATTTCTGGCGATAACACTTCTTGTGCTATCCAACATTCAAAATCTATATCAATTTGAAATACCCGTTTTATAGCATTGGTTAGATTTGACAGTTCCCAAAAATCTGGAAGCTTTTTAGAATTTGTATAGTAAGAAACAAGCGTATAGACTAGAGCCTCTTGAATGTCTTGAAATACATCCAATGCTTTTCCTCGTAATAAATTATTTCTTGTTTTATATACTTCTTTACGGTGTTCGTTCAAAACTTGTGCATATTTCAACAATTGTTTACGGCGCTCAAAATGCTGTGCTTCTACTCTTCCTTGAGCTTTTTCAATATTACGAGTCAGCCAGGGGTGGGTCACTGGAATGCTATCATCTTGATTGTCTTTTAAAAAAGAACGTTTGACAAATTCAATATTAGAACCAAAAACCCGCATAAGATCATCTTCAAGACTAATAAAAAATTTTGATGTTCCTGGGTCACCCTGCCGTCCTGAACGCCCTCTTAATTGGTTGTCAATACGACGACTTTCATGACGCTCTGTACCCACAATATACAATCCCCCAGCCTGGATAGCAATCTGTTTTTGGACTTCAATCTCAGCTCTCACCTCTGTTTCAATACGGGCCCGGGACTCGGAATCTTCAATATCCTTTAAGCGCAATGCTAATTCATTACTCACAGAGCCACCCAACTGAATATCTGTACCTCGCCCTGCCATATTTGTTGCAATGGTGACTGCACCAGGAAGACCGGCTCGCGCGATAATAATTGCTTCTTGTTCATGATGACGCGCGTTTAAAACGTAGTGAGGAATTCCTTCGTCTTCAAAAGCTTTTGAAAAAATTTCACTTTTTTCGATGCTGGACGTTCCCACCAATACAGGCTGACGTTTTGCACGGCATTCCTCCACAAGACGAACTACTGCTTTTATTTTTCCCGGAAAAGTTGCAAATACTTCGTCATCTAAATCTTGACGCAGTACTTTACGGTGAGTAGGAATTTCTACCACGGGTAAGCTATAGGTTTCTTGGAACTCTGCTGCTTCTGTAACTGCAGTTCCCGTCATACCGGCAAGCTTTGTGTACATTAAAAAATAATTTTGAAAGGTAACGGAGGCCAAGGTTTGATTTTCTGGTTCAATTTCTACTCCCTCTTTAGCCTCCAACGCTTGATGCAGTCCATCAGAGTAACGACTGCCTTTCTTCATTCGCCCTGTAAATTCATCAATAATAATCACTTTACCGTTGTGGAC
Source organism: Holospora curviuscula (assembly GCF_002930195.1). Classification (GTDB taxonomy): domain Bacteria; phylum Pseudomonadota; class Alphaproteobacteria; order Holosporales; family Holosporaceae; genus Holospora; species Holospora curviuscula. The sequence continues at coordinate 15,377 of NZ_PHHC01000115.1, forward strand.
AATATAGTCAATATTTTTCTCAAACATAAAGCGTGCTTTAAGTGCTTGATTAAGGTGATGAACCAGCATAGTGTTCTGAGCATCAAACAGCGTGGTATCTTTTGTAATATTTTGTTCTTTTATCTTCTCTTCTACTACTTCCCATCCTTGTTCTGTAAAGGAAATATTTTTTTGTTTTTCATCTTTTTCATAATGTTCTGGCAAAAGCTCTGAAACGATACGGTCAATGGTTTGATATAATTGAGAAGAATCTTCCGCAGGACCTGAGATAATCAACGGGGTTCTAGCCTCATCGATAAGAATACTATCTACTTCATCTACAATTGCAAAATGATGTCCCCGTTGTACTTGATCTTCCAGACGTGTTTTCATATTATCCCGCAAGAAATCAAACCCAAATTCATTGTTTGTTCCATAAGTAATATCGCAACCGTAAGCTTGGCGCTTTTCATAAGACGGTATATCACTGGTAACACACCCTACAGACAATCCTAAAAAATTGTATAAAGGACGCAGCATGACTGCATCACGATTCGCTAAATAATCATTGACGGTGACAATATGAACACCTATCCCCATAAGCGCATTTAAATAGACGGGAGCTGTAGAGGCGAGGGTTTTCCCCTCACCAGTTTTCATTTCTGCAATCATTCCTTTATGAAGGGCAATTCCCCCCAAGAGTTGGGCATCAAAATGACGCATCCCCAAAGTTCTAACAGAAGCTTCACGAATCACCGCAAACGCTTCGCAAAGAAGAGTATCTAAAGATGCGCCTGCTTGAAGACGCTCTTTAAATTCTTGTGTTTTATGTTGAAGTAACTCATTACTGAGTATTTGTATGGAGGGCTCCAGTGCGTTAATTTTAGCAACAATTTTATGCAACTCCTGGACTATTTTATAACTTTTTTTATATCGCTTAAAATAACTTACAAATTTTTTGTTCCATTTTTTCCACACTGTACTCACCCTGTATTGCCTCAAAATCGCGCTGAATTCTGCATATATTTTGCCTATTATGCCATATGTTTCCTTTAAAAACCAATGTGTAAACTAAAAAATATTTTAATCTATTTTTAAAAAATAATAGAAAATTTTTAAAGGAACATGATGGTTGCTCAAGAATACGCTGATGCAATACGAAGGTTTTAGCAAAACAAAGACTGCTCTTTTACCATGCCCTCTGTACAATGAAGAAACTTTTAAGATAGCGTGAACAGAAGAGTAGTAAACCCTAAAAAACTACACAAAATACGCTATCCTTTTCTAAAATTATGTGAACCATAGTATACCTCGGTATACTGAAAAATTAATTCTTTGTATGCCCTAGGTGAACTATTTTTGAATATATACTGTAATGTGATTTACAAATTATGTGGATGCGTCATAAAAGCCCACATATATAAAGAATAACTAATACAACAAAAAAATCACGCAAGAGTAGATTCAAGGTTTTGAAGTGCAGAAAAATACAATAACTAAATTGCTACATTGAATAATAAACATAAGAAAAAAATTATAAAACTAAAAAATCCTTTGGTTACAAAAATACGCTTGATTATGAAAAAGTAATTTTTTTTGTCAAGAATAGTGAAGATACTAAATTGATTGAAATAGGTTCTAAGTTTTCTATAAGCAGAAGGTAAGCTGAACTAGTATTAAAAAAGCTGAGCTTCAGCTATAAAAAAAGCATTTTTCTATAAGAACAAAAGCGCAGAAAAGAAAAACAAGTACAAGAAAGCTATAAAAGATACTCCTGCAATGCTTTTTTAGGTTGATGAAAGCAGTATTGAACTCAAAACGTGTACAAATAAAAACTTGAGTAAAAAAATTAAAAAACTTTTTACTAAAAATAGTACTACAGATTACAAGAGAAGGAATATTACAGAAAATTTAGCCAATAATCAATCGATCACGTAAATTATATTACAATGGCTCCTGAAACACTGCGCATTTTAATCATTGGCAAGAACGCGTTTTAAGCTAAAAACCGATCACGTTGTGATTATGGATTCTGCTTTTTGCCATACCTTTCAAAAAAAGAACATAATTCATTAAATCTGGTGTTTACAGAAGAAGTTTCTCCTCCTTATTCACAAGATCTGAGCCCGATAAAAAAAATTCTGGGCTAATATGAAGCGATGGATTAAAGATAAAATTGCTGCGTGTACGCATCTCAACAATACTTTAAAACAGTTCTTTTCTGAACCCAATTCAATATGAATTACTATAAAAGACTTTAAAATGTCAATACACTATTTTTTGATGATCCAATTTTGGAAAAATAGTTTGTTTTTTTCTGTGTCTATATTCAGGATAATTTTCACACTATAAAATAGGCAGCCTCAGGTTGAATAGGAAGATGAGCTTTTTTCTATTTTAGTCTAGATCGTAAAGATTTAAGCCACATGATGGTATCATTCTCAAGATTTTTTTAGAACTTCTCTTCCAGTCTGTGTTATAAAGTTAGTAACCTTTCCACGTCTTGATGCCTTAATGTGCGTCCTTGCATCCAACGATACACACAATAAAAAGATAAAATTTTACAAATATACTGACGTGTCTCCTCATAGGGAATACGTTCTATCCATAAGCAGGTCCTTAATATTATGTCAGGTTCATACACCGGATATAAAGTTTTATGCCATTCGTTTAGCTTCCGGGTGCCTGCGTTGTAACTCGCAATACCCAAAACGTACTTGTTTCGATACAAAGCCAATTTTTCTTTTATTTCTTCAATTCCTAGGCTCATACCATAGTCTAATTCTTTCATTCGATTCAGGCTGTACGGAAGACCTGCTTTTTTTGCATATTTTTCAACTTCAAAGGGCATAATTTGCATTACGCCTAATGCTCCTTTAGAGCTTACGACATAAGGAGAAAAACAAGTTTCACCTAGGGCAATAGACCATATCAAAGCAGGATCTTCAAAAGGTCGTGGAAGTGCACAAGTGGGATAAGCCACAGAAAATACATATTGAGCACGATGCGCTGAAAGCTTTCTTGCTAAGTAGACCGCTTCCGAAGGAAACTGTTTTCGTAAAATTTTTACAAACGCCCAACATTCTTGAACGGAGCTAAAATTGTCAATAAGATCATCAAGTAAACAATTGACTAAAGAGACATGATCTTTAGGAAAACCATAAGTGTTTTTGTCTCCTAATAAGTTCAATAATCCTTCAATTACACGAGATCTTCCCATTGAAGAAGGATGAACAAACTTCATCGTTAATTTACGCTTTAAACGCGTCAAGGCCATTTGGCCATAGAATAAAAAAGGATATTGACTGGCTTTTTCAAAGTATTCTTGAGCTTTAGGAATATGAAAATATTTTTGACAGCACACGCCGCACCAAAACGCTGCTTTTGCATAATATCTTTCTCGAAGCATAGAAGAAATAACCCAGGGATCTTCCATAAATGCCTGCTTCATCATCTGGTTAAAATGACCTAACGCCTCTTTCCAATGGTATAAATGGAATTGGATTAGTCCCGCAATCCAGCTCTGTTCGATGGGAAATCGACCGTTATCTTTTAATGTGGTTTGAATGATTTGGAAAGCTTTTGTATACCATAACTGTGCTAAAGATTTGTGATGGGATGCCTCAAATCCATTTCCTTTCTGAATCAGATCTCTAGCCAACGCACGGGATATATTAAACCCTGCTTGATTGGCTTGGGTATTAAAGGTGTATATCTGAGATAAAAGATCATTTTTCCAGAAAGACCAACAGCGGCACGCTGCTTCTAGCTGATCTTTTCGCAGCAAAAATCGAATATATGCCCGTCTTAATACTGGTATAAAGTAAGCACGGTGAGTTTTGCGATCTACGAACGGAACCCATCGAGCATCTAAGCTCATAAGACCCGTTGCGATACGCAACTCATGGCTTGGATGAAACTTTTTCTCCAGAAGATTGATGATGAATTGTGCTTTCTGGATTAGAGGGTTTTGAGGACTACTAGTGCTGAGAAGATAAATAATCTTACGCTCATGATCGATGGTGGAAAGTACGGGGGACCAAATCCGTAAAAATATTTGACTTAGTTTTTCAGACGCGGTATTTTCTATCCAAAATCGTCGTACAGCATCTTGCTGAAGCAGAAGATTACTTCCGTTTTTAGAAAGAACCTCTCCATATCGAATCCAACCTTGTATTGTTTGGGGTGGATTTTTACTGAAAAACTGTAAGATCTTTTTTTCATCTTGGTTTTTTTGGATGAAGAAAAATTCCATTTGTTTTTTAAGCTGAGCATGAGTTTTTTTAAAAAGAAGCGGTTCAGTGAAAGGAATAAAAGGCAGTGGCTTGGAGTACACGATACCAGGGGAAAAAACAAAAATAAAAAGTGAACGCATTCCTAAATTTTCCTACAGGGCTTATCTTAAAGTATAGAGTATTCTTTTATAAAAATAAAATCTTTTAGGGTATCATTAACATTTTTTTATCAATAACCCATTAAATACGCTAATGACGTACTTAAAAAAAAGCATGTTCACGCTGTTGAAAGTACTGGTGATTTCATCCAAAAAGAAATACATGATGCGCTTTGCACGGCGCATCGAAGCTCACAAAAAAGACTTACGACTACAGGTGATCCGTATGAAGACGATGCGTGTGATAACCCATCGCGTAACATATTCTATCTGCGCACTGAAAGCATTAATTATATTCCGCTCATTTTGAGAATATTATGAAAAAATAGTGTGTCAACGCCTTTCGTTGACTGATAAAAAATTAAATGTTCAGTCCTAGAAAAGTAATAGTTTTTTAATACTAAAATTTTCTGGATGAAAAATTCCAATTTTTATGATAGATTGATAAATTAACACTCCGTTTAAGAGAGTAAAATTTTTGAACATTTTTACCTAAACATAATAAAAATATGCTTTAATACGTTTCAAAAAAGGTTTGGAATTTCTGGGAAGTGCAACCCTTCATTGCGCTAAAAACCATTCCTTGTTTTTTTCAAAGACCTTTTCTGAAATCGAAGTAACCTCTTGTGTTTAAGGTACCGCGTTGGATAGAAAGGGTGGTTTTTGACGAAAAGGAGCAATTTTTAGAAAAAACTTTTGCAGAATATTCCCATTATATAATTTTTTTAACTTAGCTTGAAAATAGGATTAAATGTATCATCATTGGAAGAAAATGAAAAAAATACAATAGAAGTAGCAAGAAGAAAATATAGAATAGACTTAAACGAAAAAGCAATAAAATACATAAATTGGGTAGCCTTTTCGTAAGTAGAGGCTGGATACGCTAGGAAAAAGAACGAGTAATCAAACCTAAAGCACAATTAGATAGAAAAATAAAAATGAATCCAAATCAGCTAAAAATAAATATCAATAAACGATCAAATATAAAGCTTTATAGGACCTGAAAATCTTGTATCGAGTAACAAGAGTAGTACAAAGACGACTCTTTGCAAAGAGAGGAGCTTGGATAAGATAAGCAAAACACTGGTTGGTAAA
>NZ_PHHC01000009.1 GCF_002930195.1 Holospora curviuscula
GAAGCTGTGAACGCACTAAAAAATTTAAAACTTTTTTAAAATGCTGGATAAAATCATAAAAAATTACTAAAAGGATACTCCATGGATACACGGTTAAGTTTAGTCTTAGTTCAACAATATGAAGCGATGATTTTTCATCTTTACGGAAGTTCATTTCTTAAAAATTTGGGGTATTCTTTGTGGATTACGACTAAAAACTTTCTATTAATTTCTATATTTTGTCTTCCTTTGTACGGGCTTGGGTACACTGTACGCTTTTTTTTCAATACATCTTTAAGTCTACAAATAGGAGGACTGGTGCTATTGAGTAGCGTCTCCATGGGATATTTTCTTCTAGTACCTTGGTGGATTCATCATAACATTTCAAGAACTTATGGAATGTTAACCGTCGCCTATCAATTTTCTTTAATGAGCCTAAAGATAATGCTGTTTGAATTACCCCTTATTCTATCGTGGGGTCTATTATCAATTCTTTTTAGTAGTGTAGTAGACATATCCAAAGCAGGGTTTGTACCCTTAGTAACTTTGGTCCTCTTTAAGTACTTGTTCTTTCGATGGAACAAACATTTCTTTATCAATGCTGCCAGTGGTCGCGTAGAAATGTCTAATGTTTTAAAAAACACACTGGTACAAGCACTAGAAGATGATTTTCAAAATTTCTTAAATAAATCCTGGCTCCATTGGTTGTTTTATACTTTTTTAAATTTATTAAAATTTCTCGCTTTCCTTTACTTTCTTTCTACATTTTTTATACTATTATATGGTGTTTATTTTGTTGGCGTCATGGGTCTTTCTAGAAGTGACAAAGTTACTGCTGATTTGTCGTTATTATTTTCGTTGATTCCATTCCTCACGATCCTGTGTTTTCCATTGATTGTTGTACTCTGCATATCCTCCTGGATACACCGCCGATATGTTGGGGGAATGTGGGCATTGCTTCACAACGTGACTTGTGGAGGAACAATCATGATGGCTACTCCCTATATGATTGGTTTTTATATTTTATTTAGTATCTCTATCGTTAGTTTTAATCATGATGGCTATAACTTTTTAAGTCTTTTAAATCCACTAGAGTTTATACTGAAGACGAATATTCATCTTAACTCTTTTAGTATCTTAACCCCTTTAGGTTTTATATCCATGGGAATTTTGATGGCAATATCCTATTGTACATTTAAGGTTTACAAACAAAATTTCTCAAGGTCGTCATGAGGAAAGGGTCTGTATGTTGGATCACATGCCCGGCGGAGGAATAGCTTATGGACTTAGCGCATAAAGAGATAAATCGTTGGAAAGTTTATGCGTCCGTTTTGTCTGCAAATCTCTTACGCCTTGGGGAAGAACTTCAGAATATGTGTGCTTATGTAGATGGATTTCATTGGGATATTATGGATGGGCACTATGTTCCCAATCTCACACTAGGACCCTGTGTGATTAAACAGGCAAGATCTATGCTTCCAGAGATGTGGTTTGACGTACATATTATGGCAAACCCCAGCGATAACATTATTCCTCTTTTTACCACACTCCCCATTCAGAGTCTTACTTTTCATCCCC
>NZ_PHHC01000116.1 GCF_002930195.1 Holospora curviuscula
TGGTGCGGGCAATGCTAAGATCTTCAGGGGTCTTGGAGGGAAGGATAATCCTTCAAAAGCACCCGGAAGTCTAGGCAACACTTCTGACGCTTTGGAGCGTTCTGGGGAAGGAAACCCTCAAACCCCTTGGGAAGGTTCTGGAAGTGTTGGGCGCTTGGAAGGGAGTCAAGCGCCAAGAGGCTTTAACAGTTTAGATCCAGTGTTGGAACATCTTGGGGAATATGGGAAGCGTGTGAACGAGTCTATTCATCCTAAGGCGCCGGGTGATGGGAAGGACGCTTCTGGATCCTTGGAAGACTGTTGGGAAGACGGGAAGCGGAGAAGAGTCCGAAGTCTGGCTCCCAGATGTACCCCAAACGATCTCTGGAGGGTAAAGGAAGAGGGGGACCCCACAAAGGATGACCTCGGTCTGGGGCAAGAGACCTCCAGGTCTTTCTGTTCCCTGGAGTCCTTTAACGAGGTTGCGCTGGAGCGCGTTTGGATGAGGCGGGTTGCGCCGGATCCGGGAGGCGAGTTGGTTTTTTTGGGAAACACCCCACAGTATGTAAACCATAGTCCCTGGAAGGGGGGAATTCTTCTAGACGTCGAAGGGCTGGAGGAGGTGGAGGTGACCCAGGTGGAGCGCCTCTTAGTCTGTGGAGATTTATATCATTTAAAAAAGTTGAGGCTTAACGGGAAAACCTTGATGCATTTGGGAGAAATGCACTGTCAGAGCGCAGAAATTTCTGGGGAAGAGTTTAGGCAATGGAGCGCAGGGGTTACGTGGAATCAGCAACGTATTACCCTGCGCAATTCGGACTGGTCCTATGGGCCTCCAGCGGGGCATGGACGGACCTATGAACATATTCGCTGGCAGGGGGCACGTCTGTCAGGGGACTCGGATCATCCGCTATTGTCTGAGTCAAACGGAGTTATTTCCCTTCCCAATGTACGCTTTGGGGGAGTGAGTACCCTCAAAGCGCTTACTTTTTCCTGTAAGAGGGGAGTGTATACGGATCCCCTTGAGGTAGACTACTTGACGCTGTGTGGTAACTTAAAGGTGGCGGGGGATACCCAGGTAAAGGTGCTGGCCTTTGGTGCGGCTTTTTTGGGGGGGCTTCCTAGGCTAGAGGTGGGGCCTTTAAGGGGGGAAGTAACGTTGAGCTATTGTCATGGTATGGGGTGGGATCATCGGGGAACAGAAGAGTATCTTAGAAGTGTTCGCGCAGATATCGTGATGACGGAACCCGCCTTGGCACGCATTCAGCGCATTGCGTATAGGGAGCGCCAGCCTTGTGGGGATGCGTTTGTTGTGGGCACGAGGGGCGCGCTAACATCTTCAGTGCAAGCCATGGGGTGTCTTGTGAATCGAGGTGGGTTTCTTACGGTGCACGGTATTTTGGATCAGCGCCAAGTGATGGTGGTACACCAGGACGTGACGTTGTTGGGGGGGCAGGGACAGGGCAGCAGTGTTTCCA
>NZ_PHHC01000117.1 GCF_002930195.1 Holospora curviuscula
AGCCCCTATCAAAAAGAAAAAGCATGGTCGTTTGGAAAAAAGCGTGTTACGCGTTGGCTTGGATCTGCTGCGGGAATTATTTTTTAAAATTGATCGTTCGGTTAACAATTTCGTGAATGATATTGCGTCAATTTTTAATCAAAAAACTGTAATTGAGCGGGTATTTACAGGGAGATAAACTTTTGTCCTGTACAGAGATCATGTTATAAATAGTTTATGTCTATTGTTCTAGCTGGCATAGAGCGAACTAAGGTCGGTTCTAAACGCGTAATCGCTCTATAGTTAGTCTGCCTACCCATTCTAAAACGGCTACCCAACTTCTCATAGCTCATCTCTTCTTTCTTCTTAATTCTTAAACCCTTACGACGAAAATCGCATAAATACGAAATCTTTAAATATTTTTTCTTTTTTTCTATTATCACTGTTCTATCGTTATTTTGCTATATAAAAAAAATATGAAGAATAATAAGACGCATATACTAAAAGAGTTAGAGCAGAGAAAGAGTTACAAAAGAAACAAGAAGAACTTTCCTTACAAAAAGACTAGTTAAAACAAGAGAAAAAATGGGAACAGTAAAAGTTAGGGATTTTTTTTTTTTAATAATTAACGATTTTCTCATTGAATTAAATAAAGATGAGAAGAAAATTGTTCAATTTTTGTCTTTAAGCCAACATGATGATGTCATACAAAAACTATTTGATCAATTCTTTGAAGACACTCAAAAAAAAATGATTCGTACATTGAGCAACGTTAAAGATGGGAAGGTAGAAACGTTTTTTTAACTAATCTTAAAAAAAGTGTGTAAGACACTCTTGAACCTAAATCAGTAAGAAATTTTTTAAGTTTCTATATTAAAACTTTAATAGGATCAATAGACAATTTACAAAAATTCGTTCCTGGTATTAAAATAATTGAGAGACAATCAAAGAAAAATAAAAAAACAAGCCAATTAAAGAGATGAATTCATTATGGAAAGGTATACGCAAGAGGGAGGGTATAAAAAAAATCATCTATACCTTGAACGTTAAAAAATTGTTTTTTTAACTGCTCCAAATGGACCCTTGTAACACTGCCTAAAAATTTATTTGGGATGTAAAAAATGGTTCTTAAAATCTACTGCTAAAAATGGTTACAGAAGAAAAAAATTAGATCACCGTTCAGGATGACTCTATAATTTACGTATTGAGAAAAAGAAATTTGTGTCTGTCGCGGCACAAAAAGTCCACTTTTCTGTACTGAACAGACTGTAGCGATACCCTTGCTCTACCCACCCAAAACATCCTAAACGTTTAAAGAGGGTTTTCAACTCTTTGGGTTGAATAAAATGATGCCAATTATGTGTTCCTGATGGAATCCATTGTAAAATGTATTCTGCCGCAATAATAGATTTAAAATACGACTTTGTGGTGCGATTTACGGTAGAGCCCATAATATAGCCTCCTGGTATCAATAATGGAAACCAATAGGCCACAGTATCATACAGGTGGTCCACATGCTCTAGAACTTCCATAAACAATAAAACTTCAAAATAATTTGGTCTACCTTGAAAATATTCTGGAGACTCATAAATAATATTCGCTTTGGTATTCTCTGCATGGAATCTGGCTTGCTTTAGGCTATCCTTACATACATCCGTACCAGAGACACGGGCGCCTCGTCTCCAAAGTGCTTCACTAAAAATTCCTCCACCACACCCCACATCTAAAATTTTTCTTCCCTCAATAGAAAAAAAACTTTCTAAAAATGTGATACGTAGCGGAGAAAGTTGGTGTAGTATTTGTGCAGGGCCTCTAAGATCCCACCAATTTTTGAACACAAAGAGAATATCCTATCGAATTTTTAAAGCCGTTAAAGCACCAATGCCTAACAAACAGGAAATAATCCAAAAACGCATGACTATTGCAGACTCAGACCACCCACGTTTTTCAAAATGGTGATGTAAAGGTGCCATTAAAAATATTCTGCGTTGAGTATGTTTAAAATACACGACTTGAATCACCACAGAAAGCGTTTCTACAACAAACACCCCGCCTACAATACCCAATAGTAATTCCTGTTTAATAAAAAGTGCAATGGCTGCTAGTGTTCCTCCCAAAGCGAGTGCGCCCATATCTCCCATAATAATCATCGCAGGTGGTGCGTTATACCAAAGAAATCCTAATCCCGCTCCCAGCAATGCGGCGCAACAGACTGCCAGCTCTCCCGCCATAGGAATATAAGGAATCTTTAGATAGAGGGAAAATAATGAATGTCCAGAAACATAGGAAAAAATTGCCAACACTACACAGGTTACCATTACAGGCCCAATGGCTAGTCCATCTAATCCATCTGTTAAATTTACGGCATTAGACGTTCCAGTCACTACTAAAGCAGCCCAAAGCGGATAAACCCAACCCAAATCAACAACGAAATTTTTGAAAAAGGGAAAATAAATCCCGGTAAATACTGTACTGCTGGTAGAAAAACATAAGCGTCTCAGCGCAAAAAATGTGCCCAGCGCACCTAAAATTCCAATAAGCATTTGAAAGATCAGTTTTTTTTTCCCGTTTAACCCCACACTGTTACGATAAATAATTTTTAACATATCGTCCCAATATCCCAACAAACTTAAGGACAAAAAAGTAAATGTTGTAAGCCATACATACGGACTTGACCAGTCACACCACAAAATAATACTGCCAGTAAAGCCTAGCAACAACATTCCTCCCCCCATTGTAGGAGTATTTTGTTTGTAGAGCAGATGACTTTCAGGACCATCGGTACGAATAGGTTGCCCTCCTCTTTGTACACGCTTCATCCAATGAATGAATGGTTTACCGATAAAGAATATAATAAAAAAGCTGCTTACCAATGCTCCAATAGATCGAAAAGTTAAATATCGGAATACGTTCAAAAAAGAAACATAGTGGGTCAGGTGACTCAGATAAAATAACATAATAAAACTTGAACTGCATGACAACGAGAGCTTAAAGATTGTATTACTTTTTTATGTTTTTTACAACAGAAGATGTAGATTTGTAAAATACAGATGTCTCGAGGTTGAGCTAAAGACTCTGGAGAATTAGACGGGACAAAGAGCAACAATTTTAATTTTTACTTTTTCACTGATTGGGGTAAGAAATATTTGTCCATTAGTTTTACAAGATGAAGCCATGAATCAAACAAATACTTATTTTAAATTATTGCTAAATTCTGAAAAAATCGTGATTTTACGCTAGAGTATATTCAAATAAAGGAAACCGCGTTTTACTTAAAATGATTCATTAAAACATACTACAGTGAATCACTTTGAATTAAATTCAGAATCATGGTATAATGAAAGAAAAAATGTTCACAAGCCAATTAAAGTAACCATTTAATCCATTCTCTGAGAAAAAAACACTATGTAAGACCCTGTATTCATGGATAAAAGGAGGGAGTATAGTCAAGTTTGGAGGTAATAAGAACGCGTGATCCAAGAGATTTAACAGATCATAAATGGAAATTCATTAAGGATCATTTTGAATGAGATAAGTATAGTAATAGAATTAAACACGAAAAAAAAATCGTATTAATGGAGTAGTTTACATAATAAAGACCGGCTGTTCATGGCAAATGCTTCCTAAAGATTTTCCAACATACTTGACGGTACATTTGTTTTATCGAAGATGCAA
>NZ_PHHC01000118.1 GCF_002930195.1 Holospora curviuscula
ATGTGCACAGCGCTAGTTCTCATGATAGCACGTGTGCCAAAAGAGTCTTATTTGGCTTAAAAAAAAATTCTAAGGCTGGTGAACATTTTAGCGCGTCAAGGATCTACACCAATAGGTTTATCTTCATACGCAAGGAGTTTTTCTTAGCATGGTACACCATGGAGAACACACTAAGGGGGTTAAGGTCCAGGAATGGCGAGCTTGTAGAGTATTCATTTCCGTAGTTAGATCATTTTAGAAGATTATCCAAAGATTTATAAGCGCTCTACTGCATCAGCCAAAGCGTTTATTTCGCTATCCTTCATTAAAATAATCCTCAGTTAGAACAATGGTTTAAATTTTTTTGTTTCAGCTTTACGTAGCAGGTATACTGTTTTAATTGATTGAAGAATCACTCAGTTACATTGCTCTTTGTATAAAATTGTTGATCATAATATTGTAGCGTTTTTTCTCGGATCGTGGAGATATAACAGCCTAAGGTTCCAAAAATTTTTCAGTATCTACACTATTTAATTGATGCCTTATTTTTAGTCAGTCATTAATGCTGACATAGCTTACCCTTCTATGAGATTTAAAGCTTTGGTATTATATCATCTCTAAAATCTCTAATTGAAGTGCTAAACACATTACATGTGCCATGCTACTCAATGCATTTCTTCACCTTCCTAGCTTTTGTTCCTATATGCTAGGTTTTATATTTTTTTAAAGCACCAGAAGAAGCCCTTAGTATTGTAAAGTCAATCATCATTTAAGATTTAGCGACAAGGTATTGAATATGCTCTGAAAATCCCAGCTTTATGGGTAAAGCATTTCAGAGTATACTCTTTTGGCCATCTACGTTACTGCCCTTATACATCCTAAATTATCCTATTTTTTAGGCTAGCGACTTATTTTTCAGGGAAACTGCTTTTGATTGATCTTGTCTTAAATCCTGTAGCATTCAATCAATTCATGTTACGATACTTCTATTATAATATTTTCTGATCTTAACATCGACACCACCTAGCCCCAATGCAAGAAGAAAATCCCTATTTCTTAAAATATTCTAAAAAACTCTTATTTTCTTTTTATACTATTATACTTCGCTGCACTTTATAATAACCTGATTTTCAAGGATTAAAAATTAATGAAATTAATATACAACACGTAACGAAGTATTATCATAAAGTACAATTTTTTTGGTTACTCACATGGTTTGAAAGTCAAAAAAATATAGGCTTTGAGTAAAGAAATACTACTCAAAGCTTTGAATGAAAACTTTCTTACGATTCTTTACTCTTCTTCTTTTGATGATTCTTTAGATTCATCGTCTTCATCAGAAGAATTTTTTTCACTCTGCTCACTTTTTCCACCTTTCTTTTCTTCACTTTTTTCCTCAAATACTTTTTGGAGTACGTCGGAAATATCGGAATCATCGTCTGAATCCGGCTTTGCAATGACAGGCATGGATAATAGAGTTGTTATTAGACAGTAATACAAAAAATTCATTTTTTTCTCCTTATTTTTGAATGAATTCACAATTACATTTTACCCACGAAGCATTAAAAATTAAAAAACAAAATCATTATAAAGCACTTTTTCCAAATATAAGCCGTGTGCTGGTGCAGCTAATGGTTTACTATTACTGTCTTTAGGAGAAAGATAAGCTAAAAACTCTTTGAGAGTAATACATTTTGTAGCAAACTGGACCATGGCTCCAGTCATCATACGAACCTGACGATGTAAAAAAGATTTAGCTTGAAACTGAAGATAGATGAAAGGCTCTACATGTTCTACAACAACCTTTTCAAGGGTACGAAACGGATTAGAGGCTTGGCACGCTGAATTACGAAAATTAGAAAAATCCCAGCTTCCCGTTAATACTACTGCAGCTTCTTCTAATAATGCGTTTTGGAGTGGTTTTTTAATCCACCACGCCCGAGTTTTCCATAGAGGACTAGAACTAGAGCGAGGAAGCAGTATATATCTATAAATCCGGCGTTCTGCAGAAAAACGTGCATGAAATGCTTCACTGACACGTTGAACCTTCAAAATTTGCACCCCGGAATGATTTAAATAGTAATTACCCCCTTTATGAAGACACTCCTGGGTATAGTGTCTAGAAAAATCTACATGTGCTACCTGCCCCTGCGCATGAACTCCAGTATCAGTACGACCAGCAGCATATACATGAACGCTTTCTTGCGTAAGCGCTAAAAATGCTTGCTCCAGTCTCCGTTGAACTGAGAGTGGTGAAGACGTTTGACTTTGCCATCCAGAAAAAAAAGCCCCATCATATTCAATCTTAAGTGCATAACGACTCTTCATATTCGAGTAGTTGCATTATTATTTTTTAACTTATTATAAATTTTGTTTAAATAGTGAATATAAGAGCGAAATCTTTGGTACTGAGCCCTTCCCATACGTTCAATAGGCTGAGTAGATGCGTGCATCATCAAAGGATTTACCTGAGCACCATTGCGAATCATCTCAAAGTGTAAATGATTTCCTGTAGCGTTCCCTGTCGACCCCACAAACCCAATAATTTGCCCTTGGTGCACATTGGTTCCTGGATTTAACTTGTGCGCATAGTTTGATAAATGTCCGTAAGCGGTATGGTAAGCATTGGAATGACGAAGACGGATAAATTTTCCATATCCTCTTACCCATCCCACTTTTTCTACTATCCCAGAAGCCGCCGCGCGCACAGGTGTTCCTCGAGGGGCTGCAAGATCGATACCTTTATGGTGATGATGATAACCGAAAATAGGATGTTTTCGACGGCCAAAACAAGAAGATAGCCGTCCACCAGAAACAGGACGAATAAAACATAAGTGACGTCCTGAATTAAACTTTCTCCCATCTTCCGTAAATAAACCCGTTTTATTTTTCTGGGGTGCATAAGAATATAAAGAGACGTGACGCTTTGCATTTTTCAGTTTAAGAAATAAAATATCTGTACATTGCGATTCGCCAGTACGAGAATTTTTAATACCTCGATACAAAACAAAGAATTGAGAGCCCTTACCATACTGATGACGTACAGAAATTTTACTCGTTTCCAACGCTGAAGTAATCAAATTAAAAGCATGAGGAGGTAATTTCTTTTTTCGAAGATTCAAAAGCAAAGATCCCATTACAACACCCTGAGTCCGCATAACAAAAGGAACCACCGTATCTTGAATAGTCTCAATGCGCACAGTGCCTTGGGAATCAAGATGAAGTTTTTTTGTTATCATAAGATTAATTGGAATTTCTATGGAGGAAACATAATTTTCTTCTCTGAAACTTGAATAGTACACGCGAATTACCTTGCCCGTAAGGGCACGTGTGAATACTTTTTCTTTAATCAGTTTAGAAAGAGCATTTCTTATAGAGATACGATGATGCGGAAGAACGTTTTCTAAGCGCAATGCGTGCATAAACGCAGTAAGAGAATTCCACCGCAAGCAAAAACTTTTCAAAGAAGGAGGAAAAATTTTTGGTAACGGAAGAAGCGTTTCTGAACAGACCCCAGAAGAATCCAATATTTTCTGCCAATGATGAAACTCAGTAGAAGGCTTTACACTCCGATAAGGAAACAAAGGAAAAAACTGAGAAAAAATACGTGGATAAGGATATAAATTATCAGAAAAATGACCAAAACGATTTCTAAAAGAAAATAAATCTAGTCCTTGACTTTGAAAAAAATTTTCACGATAAACACGATGCATGTATAGTAGTATTCCAAAAGAAAAGAGAAATAAAACTGTAATTTTTGTAAAGCGTCTTTCTATTTCAGGATTCAAATACAGATGATGCATAACTTTTCCTCACGTTACTCAATAGACTTAACTGTAAAATTATGTTAGGCAGCCCTAATTTTACAACATTGTATACCAAAATGTAAGTCCCCTCTCCAACAGGCTCAGGGCTTAGGCACGAAAGATTAAAACGTGTTGTCTTGCAAAACTTATTAAAACCCATGGGAGCGATCGATTTATTATTCATAAGTCCTGCTATAATACTTATTCTTTCGTAATCTTTACCATTTTTTTAGCCACATATTTTTCAGTCTCTCTCTTTGCTACGTATTGAGTTCAATACCGTTTTGGTCAACATACACAAGACTTTAAGGGGGAACATTTTTTATAGCTGAATTCTAGCTTTTTTAATACGACTGAATACTCTTTAGGTACGCTAATTTAGAGCCTGCGATATTCAATTGCGCATCCTCATATCTCTTTTACAATTAAGAGTACTGTTGGTAGACTAAGCATTTTTTAACTTCATAGTCTTCTTCTTTCTTATATAGTCATTTTTGGCATGTCGACATTTAAATTTACTTTAGTATTATGAGTGATACAGCCAAATGAAGAAAGGAAAAGAAAAGCGTGTGCAAGTGTGTCATCTCTGGGTGCAACACGCCTGAAATGGGTTAACTTGTTGAACATTCGCTCAACTAGAGTACGTTCTTTATAAAGAGCTGCGTCAAATTTTCTGGGTTTTTTTTGCATGGATCGCGGGGAGATGACGGCGTTGTCGCTGCCAGCATAATAGACAATATCATGGGAATCGTAGCCTTTATCCGCCAATAGCGTTTTAAAGTCAAAATTCTCCATTAAATCAAGAGCGTTGGTATAGTTAGCGCACTGCGCAAGCGATAGAACGAATCTGATGGGGTTTCCTAAAGCATCTCATGGCAGCGTGGATCTTCGTACTAAAACCGCCTGCTGAGCGCTCCAGCGCTTGTTCTTGGGTACTATTGACTTTATTTTTTTTCTAAGGCCGCGACGTGTGGATTGGGAGCAAATCATTGTGGAATCAGTTATGATTCATTGCGTATCAGCATCTGCTGCAAGGGTATTGAAGATCATTTTCCACACACTGACCTTAGACCATCTTATCAAGCGTTTGTGAACCCTCGAGTATTTCCTGTAAGATTCTGGCAAGGTACGCTACGGCGCACTCTTGCGGGCAATCCACATCACGGCATTGATAAATTTCTGGTTATCGTTACCAGTAGGTTCTGAATCCCCTTTTTTCCCAGACAACCTTTCTTTGATTTCTTCCCATTGGTCATCTCGTATCCTTTGTAATCTCATCCCCTCTTGTAACTAAAGACTTTAATCTTACAACACTTAATTATAAATGTCGACACATTCTAGACTTAAAAAAACAAAAATAGAATACATAAAATTGGGTAATGATCTCAAAAAAATAAGCGTACTCATTGCATCTGTTGGCTAAAAAATAATGTTTTTACCCCCTTATTCGCCCGACCCAGGGCCCCCTCATAACAATAAATATTTCAAAAAAGAAAAATAATAGGGAATGCCTTGAAGGGTGAACCATTTAAGGTAAAGTTAATGAAAGAAATAGAAGAAGGGGGGGGGTCGATCATTTTAAACCCCTAAAAGATCCTAGGTCCAGTAGGAATAGGGCGCATGGGATGTCTGAGGTATTCTTAGGGGCTTTGTGTGTAGCGCTATGCGGGGCTGACGGATGGTAAGATGTTGAAGATTTTGCGAAGTTAAAGATAGATCTCAAGAGTCCTCTGCTCTATAAGAACGGCATACCCCGTGACGATACATTTCCAAGGTTTTTTAGAATCCTATAGCCCGGCAATGGTATGGAAAAGCATCAAGGCGCAGTTGAGATGTTACATAAGATACGCACGTTTTCTACAGAAGTTAGGCCAAAAGAAGGGATACAAGTAACGCGCTCACAGTAATACCGAAAATATTGGATTGGCTGAATCGTAGAAGATCTATTGTCACTATAACGTTGCAGATAAAATCATGTATTCTTTCTCAAAGGTAACGAGGGAAATCTTTCAG
>NZ_PHHC01000119.1 GCF_002930195.1 Holospora curviuscula
GCATCTAATATCTCTCTTCTGCTGTGTTTCACAGGCCTGCCAGCCTTCTTAATATTTGGTATAAAATATTCCGATATTAATTCCCATTCTTTGTCTTTTAAATCTGTCTCATACGCTCTTCTATTCATTTATATTCCTCAATTGCATCCAACATCATCCAGATACACTAACATATCTCTCATTTGCGGACAAGCTCTAGAGTAATTTAGCTTGGAGAAGAGATTTGAAAGAATTCAAGTAAGGATATCCCATTCAGTACATTGAGTAATAGTACGGTTAATCTATCGTTTTATACTAGCTCAGAATTTTTCAACGAAATTCAGATCGGGTATATATATTTTTCAGCCAAAAAAATTTTAATTCAATACTATTTTTCTTCAATGACTAAAAAAATCCGTATTACAAGACCCGTTAACCCCCATGAGCACTGTGGATTGATTATTCACTAATCCGCTATACTATCAGTTTTTTGTAATATGTACCACACTTTTATCCTCTCTTGCACCACATAAATCTGCTGTTCCACCATATAACAAGAAAGTTTTTATTATTTAAGAATTAAAATATCATTTTATGATATCATTATTCAACAATAAAATATATATTTTTTTTATGAATTATTTTTTTTTATTATGCATTTCTTTTTTATCTACTTCTTTACTTCGAGCACAGCGCAAGTCTGAGATCTTAAATAACAGTGGAACACCCCATCCCCTAACAGCCAAAGTACCTACGCTCTCGTCACCTCCAACTTATTCAAATCATTCCGGAGATGCAGATAATTTTTTAGTTTCCTGGGAACTACTTTCTAGCCCAGAAGCGGCATCAAAAGACCTTAGGCAATCTCCTTTACTGGCTATCAAAGATTGGAACACCCAAACAGTTTCTAATTTTCAACATATCCCAGAGTTTAAACAAGCTCAGTCTCTGGAAGAGGTTAAAAAAATTATTTTAAACAAACTATTGGAACGAAAAGTAAACAAAGTAGTTGTGAGTGAATTTTTAACTCGGGCAGAATTTCCTGAAGCATGGTGTCTTTTCTTAGAAGATATGATAGCTCCCCTTAAGAATACCCAAGAGAGCGCTAGGGGGCTTAGTGTCCAAGATGTGTTTGGATTACTCGCCGCCCCCCTTTCCAGAATCAAATGCAATACTATAAAGCTTCCTATACCCGATCCTTTTCAAGACGCTTTTGAACAGGCCGACGATGCTCGATCAGAACAGAACCAGGCTTCTTGTATTATTTCAGAGACATCGGAGGCACCCGTTTCTACTTCGATCTCTTACGCTGCTCAGCAAGCCCCTTCTTCCGATTCAAACGCAAACGCTCAACAGCAACAACATTCTTATCCCCCTCCTATGCATGGACAAGATACATCTTATAAAGAATCTCAAGCTGAATCTGCTTATGAGCATACTTCATCTTCCCAAGAACCAGTATCTAGTTATGTACAAGGAATACCCTGCTTAGAATTTTGGGTGACTGGTATGATAGAACAAAGTATGCATTATCATAAAAAAAACCCTCAAAATTGGCTGGCTGCTTTTAGTTCCGCCAATCAGGACCCTATAAATCAACGTATTATTCAGCATCTAAAAAAAGCATTAACGACGAGCCAAGGCACCGAAGAATATCATTCTCAGGGTTCTTATGATGGAACTACCCGATCTACGGGTACATCCGTCGCTCCCATCTCTGCCAGCAGTTCAAATGTCCAAGGTAGTTCTAAACCTACCACTGACCCTGGATATATAGATCAAATGTTTAATCAGGAAGCGCCCCCTCCAGCCCCTCAAGGCCCCGTAGGTAAACACAAAGCAGTAACTTTTTTTTCGAGACAAAAAGAGATAAAACATGGAAAATAAATCACATCTTCCCCTATGTATCCTAGTCTTTAGAAGGATCATCTTTTGTGGAATTATAGGGATCAATGCGCTCTATGCTGAGCCAGAACGCAGCTGTCAGATAAACGCTTACGAAACCTCGGAAGAACTTAAAAATTTATGGAAAGAATTTAGTTTTTTAAAAGAGCCATCAGAAAAAAGTTCTTTAGCGTGGGATGTAAGGGCAGATAAACTATTCAATACACTGATTCAAAACATTGGTCACGGAGACGTCACAAAATTTTTAGAAAAATTGATCAAGCTTAGTCCAGAAGCAAAAGAGAACATAAATGTCGCAACATTTCCCGCAGATATAGAAAAATTCTTTATAAATTATTATAAAAAAATATTGAATTTTCCTACTCCTTCTGCAGTAACGCAGGACAGAAAAAATAAATCAGAACTAGAAAAAGAGAAAGAACAAATAGAAAAAAAAAACTTAAATATAGAAGCTTTCATTAATTATAATAAAATTTTGGCTATTCTTTATCGAGTAGCGTCAGACGCTTCATCTCATTCGTATTCTAATACTTCGATTTTTCAAACAAGCTATATTCTGAACACCGCATTAAGAATTTTACACAACGCAATCAACCCAGCACCTTTACTGCAATATTTTTTAGAAACCATGCTGAATCAAACAGATATTCGTGTTTTAATTAAAAAAGTAGTTGCCATGCCTTTTTCGGAATATCAAAATAATGCACAAATCATCAATAACAATTTGGTTGCTCAACACTTAAAATGTATGAAAAAATTTCAACTGCTGAGGGAACAAATTCAAGAGGAAGAAGACGAAAAACTGCCTGAAGGAGATGCCCCAACTCCTGAACCAGCAAAAGTAATGGAAGTATTGTTCCTGGAGGGAATCAAAAAAGCGCCCCTTAGCGCTGCTGGACGAAAAAAACTTATACGATATTTAAAAAATAAAGAATATAAAAAAGATATCCAAGATAAAACATGGCTTGAAAACGAGCCTCTTATTAAAAAAATCATTCAGATTTTAGACGCTTCTAAGTCTAAGTATGACAGAGAGGATTATCATCGTTCCTATGATTCTTCAACTTCGAGATATCGTGATCGAGGCGCTTCCCCCATTTCTGGAGGCCATGGTTCACGAGAAAATTCTAGAATTTCTCTCCAAGGCGCTGGAATTTTAGGATTCAGTGCTGAAAGTTCCGCTAAAGATGTAGATTCAGAAGAAGCACAAAAAAAAGAAGAAGCCCCTAAAATGGCCATTACATTTTGGGAGCGTCGTCACCCTAAAAAAAGTAAAATTAACGCATTTTTGCAGATGAGAGAAAAGCTAAAGAACAGTCAACAGTCTCAAAAGAAAGAAGAGTAAATTTCTTTAGAAAAAAATAGAATATCTCACTACACTGCGCATCGGGCACCTAAGATACCATCTAATTTTAATACCAATATATAGAACGCTATCCATATTTAGAACAATGCATTCAGGGTAAAAATAGAAATTTCAAAAATAAGATAGCTTGATTAAGAGTCTGTATTTATGGATGCGCGATCCGCCTTAACAAGCCCATAGAATGCGCAATCATCACTCTATTTCCGGCAGCTGCTACAGGAATTTTGTACGCTTTAGACAATCTTGGATAATGATTAAGCCAAGTAAAGGTTTGTTCAACGACTTATCTTTTGGCGAGCGCAGCCCATCCTGGGGTTCTGAAATTTCAATTGTCTTGTTAAGATAAGACCGTTTCTTACAAACGCTCGCATGGTTTTTCCATACCCGGTATCGGCGCAAACATCTTTGAGTGTCGGATAACGTTGCAGCGCCTCTTGAAAAACATTGCACTATCCTACTGTATCGTGTTGATTCCCGTCATGAACAGTACCGTGCACGAGAGTGTTTTGTGTATCCACAACACGATGGCGTTTAGGTTCCTTTTTTTTCCCTCCGTCAATGCTGCGTTGTTCACAAGCCCGGGTATTTTTGACACTGTGTGAATCAATCCTGCGATCGCTCGGATTTTTACGTTCACCAACTTTTATCCGAATTATCTTAACAAGCGTGATTAGTTAATTTGTTAAATCGCTTAGATCACGCGTTCTTATTATCTCCTAGCTTGACTATACTCCCTCCGTTTATCCATGAATACAGGGTTTAAGTTTCGTATACAAAAAATAGAGATTGGGAATGCGTTAAGAGAGTAAACAAAACCCATACAGTAGAAGTTTTACTGTTAAAAAAACAAAACCTTTCCCTAAAATGACATAGTCTCTAGATATCAGCATGCATGAGATGTAATTTCTAAATTTCTTGAAACATAAAAAAGAATTCATACTCACAACACAAACGTTCTAGAATCATCAGTACATTAAATAATGTTACGGTTAATGCATCGTTTCATATTAGTCCAAAATTTATCAATGAAGTTAAGGTCAGTCTACTATGACGGTAAGAAAACTAACCTTCAGACAACCGATTCTGTCAATTTTTTTGTCTTATAAAAGTGATGGAATGACGCATAATCCAAAATCACCCCTTGTCCGGGTTTTAGAACTTTGATTCAACATTATTCTCTCTAATGATTAAAAAAATCCATATCATAAGACCTGTTAAACCCCATGAGTACTATGAATTGATTATTCAATAAGCCAGTTATACTATGGGCTCTTTTGTAATATATATCACGCTTTTTCCTTATTGTACTTGATCTCCTCGCTTTAAAACTTGCTATACCAATACCACTTTTTTCAATATATACAATGTCAATGTTTTTCAGGGGGTATGTCTTTTTAGTACTTATATGGACTTATCTCGTTCGCTTTACTTGCTTTCACCTAGGTTCAGGCTTTTTTATCACGCAACCCTAGCTGTTCAACCCATATCCTGAACCACAAGCATGCATGCAAAATTTCACAAGAACGATTCTCTTCTCTGACATCCAGAGGGTGCTTTGGCCTATTGAATACAAGACTCTGGCTTTAGTTCTATACGTAATTTTTTGTAAGTAATATTCTTCATTTTCGTAACGTACATATTATCTCTTTATTGTTATTTTCTTGATACCAAACCCTTTGGATGTTTTTTCGTGGCTGTTATTTGCCTTGATACAATTTACGAATCTTACTCTTAAATCTATACTGTATCGACTGGTTTACCTATTTAACATAATTTTCTCTAAAATTTTAATTTATACAGAAGGTTTGTGCTTGCGTTGTAAAAAAAACTGTGAAAAAATATTAACAATAGTTGTATTCATATAAATGAAAATTATGCGTACCCTTATTATTATTCCTGCTCGCCTCGAATCTAAGCGACTGTTCCAAAAGCCGTTAGTGAACCTAGACGGAATGCCTATGATTCAAAGGGTTTTTGAAAATCTGCAGCGGGCAAACATTGCACCGGTTTGGGTAGCGTACGATGACGATTGCATTGGAAATCTTTTTCTTGAATCTCAACGCGTAAAAACAGGAGTCTGCTGTTCTGGGACAGATCGTGTAGCTCAAGCGCTGGACATAAAAAAAGCCTGGAATCAATTTGATATTGTGATTAACGTGCAGGGAGACACCCCGATATTAGATACATCCGTTCTCTCTCAGCTTTTTATTCCGTTTTCCCTTCCAGAAATTAGTGTAGTAACCTTAATTTGTAGCTTTAAAAGACAAAGCTTACGACCTGAACCTTCTAAAGTAAAGGCAGTATGCCGAGCATCTCCTCTTTCCGGATACTGGGAATGTCATGATTTTAAGCGCACTATAGACTTTCCAGATCCCTCTTTTTCTTATTATCATCATTGGGGAATCTACGCCTTCCGGCCCGAGGTATTGAAACAATTTAAAACATGGGATCCTTCCCCAAAAGAACAAAAAGAAGCTTTGGAGCAATTACGGTTTTTAGATCATGGACACTCTATTTGGGCTGCTGAAGTGACAAATAATTCTTCTTATATGTGTGTCGATACTTTAGAAGATCTAAAAGAAGTTCAAGATTTTTTGAAAAAATCATCTCTAAATAAGACAATGTAGTCACAAGATGGTAAGCCAAAAAATGAGGTATCGGATGTGCACAGCAGCCCAGAATGAAAGTGCATTGTTGGCATAGCGCGGGATCATTATGTGGCATTATTTGGGATAAAGGAAAGTATTTTCAACCAAAGAACATAGTTTATAGATATCTTTGCATCATTACACTGAAATTTACTATTTTTTTGTGCTGAAATCGCAAAAAGTTATACTGTTTTAGCCGCTTAATTCATAATATTGTTGCTATCATACTATTATAGACCGTGTCAAGAAAAAAAATGCTCTGCATCTAGACCTGCGCTGTGTTTTGGAAGTGCCTCTATACAATCTATCTGGGCTACCCTGTGTGAGCCCCATGTGCACCGGAATACCCAAAGCATCTACGATTAAGGGTATTTTTGTGTTGAGCCCACTGTTTCACAGCTTATTTTTCAGGTTTTTTTTCCCCTGAAAATGAACTTTAATGCGGGTAATATCTATTTATACTATCCAAAATCGGAATAAAAAATGCATTTTTCAAGCAATTTTTCTCAGATTTTCTTGTCTCTTGAGCAAATAAATCGGCGATGCGTGTTTCTCCATACGCCGTAAGGGGGAGGAAAATAGCGCCACAGAGCGCCCGTTTTTAAACTCCAAGAATCACATTAATAAATTTTTGATTGTCTCTTATCTAGAACCCCAAACCCTCTATTGGCCTGGAAAAGAGCGTTAAAAAGGTTTCAAATATCATCTAAAATATCATTGTGGCAGAAAAGCTTTTTTAGAGAATTTTTGTATATTTCTCCATCTCAGCGTAATTTATCTCGTACCTACAATTTTTAGGCACTAAGCTTTCAAAGTTTGGCACTACTCAATACGTTATCTTTGTTCATAAAAAGCATCCAGAGAGTAAATACTATACTACGTACATAGAATAACAATGTGAGGGAGGGAAAAAATTGCAAACATATAGTTATACTTAAACAATAAGAGAATACGTTGTATAGAGGTAGGTTATCATTAATGCTTAATAGACTAAACTATTCAAACTGAATAAGAGAAAACTTATTTAATAGATGGTGGCTAAAATATAAAAACAGAAAATCATATTCATCCAAGAAAAAATTTGGACAGTAGGCCGAGAATATACAGCATATTATTAAAAGATTATTTAGAAAAAGCAGCTGATTGTAACGTATCTGATATTAGTAAGCGGTTTAATATTCGCACAGTTAGCGCTTATAAATACCTAAAAAATATAAATAATTCTTAACCTATAGCAAATTAAAACAAGATAAGTACAAAATAAATAAAAAATACACCACACCAGAGTATTGTATAGCATTGAGAAGAGTGGTATTGAGCTTACCCTTTTCAAAGATAGAGGATGAGAGAGAAAAAAGACAAACCTTATTGATCAGAAGAGCTGAAAGTATAGAGATGATACTCAGCATTTCAAAAATTGTCTTTATTAGCGTGAATACTACAAGAAAATATAGATAATTAGACGCCTTATGAAGAATGAATGCTTGTGGCTTTAATTCTGGTACGAAATAGGAATATACCGCTTCTTTTCATTGTCTCCGTCTCTATTACTATTAGTGTATTAATTTTTCGAGCATAACAGTCCTACGATATAATCTAGAATTTTTTCAATATTGAAAATCCAAGAAAAAATTATTATATTGGTGATCTGTACTATTGCTTCGTGGGTTTGAATAAGCGATTAAATAGGTGTTGCACAAGAAAAATCTGGGATTTTTCTTGATATTCTTTACTTGCATACTTTAGATAATTACCCACTGTACGGCTTTTACGATATATTCACTGCTAAAATTGTTACCTCTCATAAGAGTCAATGTATCTTTTCTGTTTTTTTGATTATTTTATCAATCTTCAAAATTTTTTCTCACTAAAGATAGTTTAAATTTGGAAGATTTAAAGTGACCACTGCACCAAAAGTAGAAGGAGAGAGCGTCAAAGTACCGTGATGATCCGATATAATTCGATGTACAATAGCAAGTCCCAGGCCAGTTCCGTAAGATTTTGTGGTAACATAAGGATCGAACAAAAAGAGAGGAGCTGCCGTATTTAATCCTTTACCGTTATCTTGTATTGAAATCGTCACATCTTTTGCGTGACGAGTAATCGTTATCTCAATACATCCTGGAACTAAGGAGGCCTCGCCTTCCCGATCTTGAATGGATTCGATTGCATTTTTAAGAAGATTTGTCAAAGCGCGCTCTAATTGTCCTTCATCTCCCTTCCACATATCTTTTTCATTTAATCCGTTATTCATAAAATGAAATTGAATGTCTGGATAAGTATGTCGATGAAAATTAATTAAACGATGCAGCATCTGATAGAGCAAAAAAGGTACTATTTTTGCTTCCGTCATGCGAGCAAAAGAAGAAAATTCTGAAACCAATTGATCAATATAAGTTACTTGCCGTATAATAGTGTCTACACAATCTTCAAAGATGTCTGGTTGATTCACCAAATTTAAAAAACGTCTTCGTAATCGTTGTGCAGAAAGTACAATAGGAGTAAGAGGATTTTTTACTTCATGAGCTACTCGACGTGCTACATCTTCCCAAACCCTTCGTTTTTGTGCTGCCACTAGCTCAGTAATGTCATCAAAAGTAAGCGTCAATTCTGCCCCATTGGACCAAGCTCGAACATATAACGCGTAGATGCGTGGCAAGCGATTTTGTAAAATTGTCATTTGTTTTTGACTTTGTTGCCCTGGTGCAAGGTTCGCCTCTTTGACAAATTCCCAAAATTCTTCACAAATATCTTGAAGAGAATCATTTTCCATACTGTGTGTTTTTTCCAATAATACTTGGGCGCGCTCATTAGATAAAATAATACGACCGTTTAGCTCAAGCCCTAAAACTCCCGAAGAAACACCTTTCAGCACATTAGATAAACACTGGCTGCGATCTTCTAAAGTTTGGTTTATGATCATTAATTCTTCTTTTTTTGTGTGCATTTCTTGCACCATAACGTTAAACGTTTGAATTAACAAACGCAATTCCTCCATTGACTCTTGTTCAACATCTTGAACTTGAATCAGTTTCCCTAATCTAATAGACTGAGCTGCGGCGAGTAATGCGCCAATAGGCTCTATTAGCCGTTTTGCAAAGCGCACCCCTACTAGAATCGCACACAGTAAAAGAATGCAGGAAAATAGTATAAATAAAATAATAAACTTTTCAATGAGTGCGTTTTGTTCCTCAAAAACCCGTTGATAAGCGCTACCAGAACGTTTCATATGTTCAACATGATGGAGTACAGCCGGATCTACCCTCCGAGTGATCAGCAAGAAACAATGCTTTAATGTTAAAGGGACCACCGCGACTACTCGACCTTCTTCTTTATGTAAAGAGAACATAATGCGCTTAGAAGAAACTTTTTTAATATAAGAAGCAGTGATTCGGCTTATATACTTGATCACGTCGTCAATTTGTTGTGTTTTTGCAATAATTTTATTTTTTTCACGCACACGCTCAAACAAAATGGCTTGATGGGTTGAAAAAGAACTCATGTAGTTTAAAAATTCTTTTAAGTCCTGAAGAACGCTCTTAGCGTGAGGATTATTCTTCTTAAGTTGTTGACTGGAGGTCACGCCTTCTATAGTAAAAGCCATATTAATGGTGTGAGCCAGCTTCATAATAGATTCTTCTAAAATTTTTTTGTGTTCTAAAAGATAGGCATCTGCAACCTGGGTTGAGGTATCCATTACAGTTCTTACCCGATCTTTAAACCAAGTTTGAACACCTAATTCTAAAAAAATTAGTGAAAAAAGTGTAATTAATAAACACGGTGCTACCACCATCAAAGAGCATAACCCTACAATTTTTCGTTGAAACTTACGGTTTTCTTCACGTACGCAGGGTGTACGTCGGCGATAAAGCAAGGTATATAAAACCCAGCCGTTAATAAAGAGGAGACTAAAAATGATAATTAAAAAAATATAGTCTTTCTTAAAATACCAAATTACTCCCAAAAATGCTGCCAGAGGTCCTGCCCAGAAAATTTTTTTAATACTCAAGAAGCAACCTCTTGTACTTGGTCCCTGTAAAACACATTAATATGCTGAAAAATTGCTCGAGGACACGTTTCTTGAAACACGCATTGGCGAAACGCTGTGGCCCCGGGAGCGCCTTTACTGTACCATCCCAAGTGTTTGCGTAAAATTCGAACACCACTCTCTCTTCCATACCAAGTTAGAATGTCTTCAATATGGCGACGAACGCTTTCATGTTGGTGCACCAAAGAAGGAGGAGGCAAGAGAACCCCAGTTTTTAATTTATGAAAAATTTGGGCTAGCAACCAAGGTTTTCCATAAGTTCCACGTCCCACCATAAGCCCCGCAACTTCTGTGTTCTGCCAATGCCGATCTGCAGTCTCAATGTCTACAATGTCTCCATTTCCAATGATGGGCAAAGGAGATGTGCGTGCCAACTGAGAAATAAAATCCCAATCTGCATGGTCTTTATAGAATTGGCATCGGGTTCTGCCATGAATTGTAATCCAAGACACGCCTGCATTATACGCTATCTCGATCAACCTAGATGCATTCAATGTTTCTTTATCCCATCCCATGCGCA
Organism: Holospora curviuscula; assembly: GCF_002930195.1. GTDB lineage: Bacteria > Pseudomonadota > Alphaproteobacteria > Holosporales > Holosporaceae > Holospora > Holospora curviuscula. Next base: position 10,467 of record NZ_PHHC01000119.1, read on the forward strand.
TCTTTACACTCACTGGAACGGATACTGATTTAACGACCGCTTCAAAGATAGAGCCTGCCAACTTCTCGTCCCGCATTAGTGCAGCTCCAGCGAAACTACTGATGGCAATTTGTTTTGCTGGACACCCCAGATTTAGATCGATGGCGTGAGCGCCCTGATCCACCGCCCAACGTGCTGCTTGTCCCATAAGATAGGGATCGTTTCCAGCCAATTGCATAACATGAATGGCGTTCTCGACTTTAAAAGAGCGGCGCAAAGTTTTTGATGCTTTTCGAAAAATTGCTTGACTAGCAATCATTTCTGAAACAGAAAAAGCTACGCCCCCAAAGGCATGCACTGCTTTCCGAAACGGAAAATCACTAACTCCCGCCATAGGGGCTAACACCACAAGAGGCTCAGTAGAATTCCAGATAGGCACCCTAGAACGACACAACATTATTCAAATAAAGATACAAAAACCCATTTTTTATCTTAACCGAAAATACACCAAAGATCTACCATAGTCCATATCTTGCTTAGGCCCCCCTCATAAAAATAAATATTTGAAAAAAGTAAAAGAAGCGGTTTTAGATCATTTCAAACCCCTATCCTAGATCGAGTAAAGAATAGGTTCCATGAGGTTCCATGAAATGTCTGATAGAGTTAGCGACTTTGTGTGTAGCGCTATGCGGGGCTGACGGATGGTAAGATGTTGAGTCAAGATCTATTTTCTACCTGAGTGAAGCGCATAAGTAAAAATAGCCAGGCAATGATATAGCAATCGATGGAAAGACACTAAGGCGCAGTTATGATGGCGAAGATGTTACATAAGATATGCGCTTTTGCTACAAAGGCTAGGCCAAGAGAAGGGATACAAGTAACGCGCTCACAGTAATACCGAAAATATTGGATTGGCTGAATCGTAGAAGATCTATTGTCACTATAACGTTGCAGATAAAATCATGTATTCTTTCTCAAAGGTAACGAGGGAAATCTTTCAG
>NZ_PHHC01000120.1 GCF_002930195.1 Holospora curviuscula
TCCTGTGCTGCCTACAGGGGCTTTAGGCTTGATGACTTCTTCTTTGTAGCATATTTCACCCTGTACTTACTCTATTTTTACGCACCATAACGATTACTGTGCGCGTCTTTTCATCATGACCTAGATTGATGTGTTCTATTCCTTTTTTTTACTCTAGGCTTTATTATCTTTGTACTATTTTCTGATCATTACATAGTATATCTAATTTTATTTTTAAGCTAAAGTACTATAATATCTTTTTACACTTATTTCAAAGTAATTTACTATAGTATAAACTTATAAAAAAATTAATACGTTTTATAGAAAAGGGTCATCGTCAGCGCTTATTAATTAATCTACTCAAACTTACTGAATCAACAATTGATAGATTTTGGATACGATATACAGCAGAGAGTCATATTAATCCAAGAAAAAAAGTTAGAGCCTGTATTTATGGATGAGCGATCCACCTTAACAAGCGTATAGAATGAGCGATCATCACCCTATTTTCGACAGCTGCTAGAGCCATTTCGTACGCTTTAGGCAAGCTTGGATAATGATTGAGCCAAGCCAAAGTTCATTCAACGACCTATCTTTTGGCGAATACCGCTCATCCTGGGGTTATGAAATTTTAATTGTCTTGTTAAGAACCTTTCCCACAAACTTGAGCATGGTTTTTCCATACCCGGCATCGACGAAAACGCTTTTGAGTGTCGGATATTTTGCAGAGCCTCTTAAAAAACATTGCACCCCCCTACTGTGATTAGCGTCATGAACAGTACCGTGTACTAGAGTGCCTTGTATATTCACAACACGATGGCGTTTACGTCCTTTTTTTCCTCCGCCAATGCCGCATTGTTCACAAGCCCGAGTAGTTTTGACACTGTGTAAATCAATCTTGTGATAGCTTGGGTCTTCACTTCCACCAGCCTTGATCCACCTTATCTTGACAAGCGGGCTCAGTACTTTTTCCCATATTCTTTTGATCCTGAAGATTCGATAAAACGAATGTAGCGTGGAGTATGGCGGACAATCTTTAGAAAGTATTCGCTATTGGCAGCCGCTCTTTATTATGTAAACTACTCCATTAACACGCTGTTTCTTTTCGTGTTTACTTGTATTACCATACTTGCCCTATTCAAAATGATCTTTAATTAGCTCTTATTCATGATCTATTCAATCCTTTGGATCACGCGTGCTTATTATCTCCTAGCTTTACTATACTTCCTCCTTTTATCCATGAATACAGATTCTGAGCTTTTAGTGATTTTGAAAGTCAACTTCTAGACCTTTACCCTGATAAACAGGCACAGTACAATCTCTAGAAATTAAAGTCTGGATAATGTACTGCTCTTTGACTTCTAATTCACAAGTAGTCTTGACTGCCTGATAAAATTCATTTAGAGTCGTGCGTGCGTCAGAAAATATAGAAAAATGCACCTCTGGAATTTTAGACTCTAGACTCAATAAAATATTTCTAGCCTGGAAAATAAGGTTTAGTGCATCTTCCGTAAGCGTGACTTGAGCCTCACTCAACAAGTTCGAAACTTTTTGAGCCTCAGGTAACACAGTACGTGCCGCTTGCAGGAAAGTGTTTACAGCATCTTCAGTTTTTTTCTGAAAATAACTAATTCGTACTGTTTCCGTATGGGAAAATAAAGCAGCAAGAACTTTTTGCACCAAAATCATTTCATCCCACTGTTGTATTTCCTCAGCCATTGGATTTAATAAAATTTCTTGAAGTGTAACAATGTTGGACGCATCTTGAAGAGACAATGTCTGAGCATCTAAAAAATTTCCTGAATCGAGCAATTGAACCAATGCAATGTGTGTATTCGTTACTTGATCGAATGCTCGTCCAATCTGATCACCCCACTCCTTGGCTCCCTTGGCTCCTTGACTCTCAAGAATACGCTTCATAAAAGCTTCCTGAAGAAAAGGAAAGACAGCTATTAATGCATCTTCAATCAAATTACTTGCTTCTCGCGTAACTTGAATCTCATAAAATATTCTTTGAGCGTGCAGTCCTGCGTCGACAAATTTCAAATTAAGAGGATTCCGCGCGAAGGGCGTAGAAGGTACTATAATTTCCAGGGCGTTTCTAAGCGGTAATTGCCCTGGTGATTCCAGTGCAGAAAGTCTAAATTTTTCGGGGCGAGCCAAAATATTAATCATTGCTATACTAGAAGCAATAATGGGATCATGGGCATAGACTTTCAGCAACGCCATATCTTGCGCACATCGAGCAGTGGCCGTTACTTTTCCGTACGCTTTAATCTCAAAAAAACCACGAGTACAAATTTTCTCAACTCGATCCTGAATTTGTTGCACGAAGCTTTCTAGATTTTTTAGAATGGATTTCTTAGGTGTAAAAGGAAAGTGAGACAGTGTAAGTTCTGAAGATTGTTCCAAATTCGCCATAGCTTGATTAAACCAGTCTTTTTGAGTTATTTCATCTAATAAATGCTCTACACTTTCCAAATTTTTCATGGCCTGATTAACCCAATCCTTTTGAGTGCGACCTAATATAGCCCGAGTCTCAAGCTCCTGTTTCATTATAGGAAAAGAACTTTGAATCGTGTGAGCTTGAGCGGTACGAGCGCTGGGAAATATCCTTTTCAAAGAATGGATTGCTTGAAAAAAACTCTCCTCTCGCTGCTTTACATCTGTCTCTCTCAAATCGTTCACGATATGTTCAATACATTTAAGAAAAGGGGCTAGCTTCCTTTCTTTTACAGTACCTGAATCATTCTGTGTTTTATTATTTTTCTTGGGGAATTTTTTTAAAAAAAATCCATCTCCAAATACTTCTTCAAATACTTTTTTTATAACCAATTCTTGATCTGAATTTTTTCGTTCATCCAGTAGTACTTTCATTGCTTTTCTAGTTTTTTTTACAAATTTTGGACTTTTATATTTTTCTTTAAGATAATTTGCCTCACGCTGTATTTCAGCTTCGTTAGCACTGGTAGGAAATAAAGCAGAAAAATTCTCCCTATCAAAATCGTAATCTTGAGTAAAAAAATCATAAAAGCTTACTCCTAGGCTTCCTTCAATATCTCTTCTAAACTGATCACTCTTACGTTGGTCACTTATATTCAATGTGCTACAGATATAAGCTGCCAAAGCTTTTCCAAACTCTACTAAACGCTTTTGACGAACGTAAGGAAAAATTTTTAATACCACAAAATTAGTAACTTCCTTCCAATCTTCTGAAATTATTTTTTCTGTTAATAAACAACATTCCGAGCGAATATTGCAAAATTGGAGCCAAACCGGACTCCATATAACATCTAAAAAATGTGGTGATGAAACTCCCTGAATCAGAGGAAACGGGAAGTTCTGAGAAAAGAGGGCGGAACTCAGTGAAGGAAGCTGAACTTCTGTTCCATTACTTCTAGTACGTGTTACAATAAAATCCTGAGCAAGTCGAGACACATCACTTTTCTTTCCTGTCTTACTCTTACCGCCTGTAGCGCGTATTTCAGCGTGTGAAAAAAAAATTCCAAAAATTAACGTCATTAATAGGTACTTTATTTTTGAACTTACCATCATACTACCCTAAAAAACTATAGTGTTTGAGAAGGTAAATCATATCCGCCCCCCTTGTCAATATCTTTTCTATACAGATCTTTTCTATACAGATACTACATAATCTAAAACATACGCACCAATATCGTTCTTTCCCAAGACATACTCTGTAATCGCTACAAACTTAGAAACATTACTAAATCGCTGTTTAGAAAGTATCAATAAAAAATTCTGTATCTTCTGAACTCTGGGACCTTAAGAACTGATTTAAGAAAAATTTTTTAGGTTTCTTGCCAAAGACTAAATCCAGATTCAAAAAATATTCATAATTATCCACCATATATCGCTTATGTGTTAGACATTTTTGCTTAGGAGATCCCGCTAACAATTTTACTTCAGAATTTTTCTTTTTATAAAATTTATTGTAATACTTCGCAAGGTTTTCCATTAAACCTTGCGTGAATGCACAAGAGTCTCGAAGGAAAAGTTAGCAATGTGTCTGATTTAAATATGGTCTTTTCATTATCAAGGAAGCATATATCTCCTTAGGTAACCCCTAAAATATTCAAAATACTTTTTAGTGTTTATAAAAGTTGCAATATTGGTCTCTATATCTTTCAGAGATCTATCAAGCATATACGGCGCTTGTTTTCACGCAAAGGACGACGGATCTTTAAAATTTTTTCTGTCTCTATAATCAGCTAACTATAGAACGGTTATAGAAAATGGCGCCTCAATTCAACACGTTGTAGAACGTCGTATCCGTGTAGCGTGAGCCCATTATTTCGCAATGGGATTAAGGTCAGAAGAATAAGGAGGTAGGTCAAGTCAAGTATGATCAGCACCCTTAATTCATTTGCTGACTCGCTTTCCCTTGATGGAAGGCAGCATTATCCATGACACTACCACGGTTTTCTGGGATATTGGTAAGTACCCTTTCCTCTAGCCAACAAGTCAATACCTCTACAGAACTCGTACACAATCTAATGAGCTCTAAAGTAGAACTCATTCAAGCGCATAGAGTATTTGGTTTACTTTTGGCACTCCAACTCTTTTTTTTCCGTAACAAGGCTTCTCTTTTACAGAATACTCGTGAATTCTTGACATATCATGAGCAATTTCACGTTCATCAACTTTTTTGGTTAATTTATCATGCTTTTGGCACAATACAGATCTTTTTTCTGGATCCGACTTTGGATTTTTTATAGCAAACCCCAAGACGTCTCAGGGCTTTCAAAATGCCAACAGCGCTAACTCCAAAGCGCTCTGGTGGATAAGCATCAAGGGATCTATCGTGATATCGTGTTCTAAACAGTCCATGTCTATTGTTTTTTCGGGCTTAGAGCGCACGAATTTCGGTTCTAAACGCGTACTCCCTCTATCGTTTGCTTACCCATTCCAAAACGTCTACCTGATCCTCATAGCTTTCCCCCTTCTTAATTCCTCAACTTTTACGACGAAACTCTGATGCATACGACATCTTTACGTATCTTTTATTATAACCATTTTATCATTATTTGGCTATATCCCTATTCTCCCGTTCTGAATCAGAGCTTGATTGTTCGAATAGTATCTTCATTTTCTCCACTCTCCCTGTGAAGAGGGTTTATATCTTGCTTAAGAGCATCATAAGGCGTTAGAACCCATCCTGTGCAACAATTTTTTGGATTCGAACATTTTTTGCTTTAAGCGCTGCGCAATGGTTTTGAAAAAATTTTTTATTACTCTGAATTGTTGAACTAAAGTTTGAAGTTGAATTATGGATATATTTTTAAAACTATTTTGAATTTTTTTCTTATTATAGATATTTATGTGAATTTTTTTATAACATTTTTTTGAATATCCTTCCAAAATCGGATCTGAGAAAGATATTAACATGGTCAACTTCGTTTTAGAAAAACTCTTAATGCACTTATGATTTACGATCTAGGCTATTATCTTGATTCTTTTCAAAGTACTTTCGCGTTTCCATTGAAGCGTTTCAGGGAACTCTTAAAAATCTGAAAGCATTTTAGTTAAACTTCGATAAAATCTATTAAATAAGGTAGGCTTAAGTGTTTCGTGCTAAATTTTAACCTTACATACACAATTTTTATACATCTTTATTAAAAAGTTAAGTTTACGTTTTAGCTCAAAATTATACTGACTATTTTGTTCAACTTAATGCTGATCTCTATTTTTATTTAAGTGACGATGTATAAACATCATGAACTCTATTTTTTGAAACAATCGTTCCAGTAAAAAGTAACAGTATTGCATGTACTACTTTTAAGCTTCGCATACATTTTCATTAAAAAAAATACTAACTTATTATAAATTTAATCTTTTTTATTACGCTTCTGTATGAAGCAAAGATTAAAAAATTTATCTTTATTTCACTAAATTTTCAAGTTATTAAAGTGTACCTATTTTATTTTTCTATTGCAGCTTCCCTAAAATGAGTTTAGTGATGATACCGGAAGAAAGCCTCCAAACTTCAAAATATACTGCTTCGGTATTGGAAGCTTTGAAAGAAATCCCTACCATTATTCAGGATCTTGAAATTTAATATATAAAAATTAAAAATAAGCTCCCTTATAGGAGAGTGCTTCGTAATATTAAGCAGCACCTTGTATTGATCGTTATTTCAATCTGAACATTTGTAAACGCTAGCTTTCAACGTTAGGACTGAGCTTCTTAGTTACAAGATCAATGTAACCTATAATAGCTTAAATCATCAAATCACTGTGAAAAAAGTATAACTCAAAAGTTTTGTATCTCATGACCTTTATCCCTTAAGACGGGTCTAACTTTAGGAAATAAGCTCTCACTTAAGAACGGTGTATAGTATTGAGAGGATTCCTGTAAACTTTCGTCTGTCCGTTGTATAGAACTTTCGTCAAAAAAGCGCTCTACTCTATTCCTCCATTCCTCTGGCTTGACTTTTTGTTTTCTCACTTTCTGCTTCTTCACTTTGTCTTGAACTTTTTTCACTATCTCCTTATCAATAAATTTACTCAATTGCTTTTCAAAGATAAACTGATTTTCTAAGGAATAAAGGTAGTTATTATATTTTTTTAAAGCAAAGTCCTCAATTTTTTTTAACTCTGATTGTTCACGAACAAAAAAAGCATCCTTTTTGGCTGTTAAAAGTGCCATATTTTGAATTTTTTTGCCATATTTCTGCCTTTGTTCGTCACTAATCTCATTGTATATCAAGTCATTTTGTCTTGTGATTCTATCTTTTTTCGTTTCGTAAAATTCACTGTTACTCTCGGTAAACACTTTGATATCATGAGTGAATTTTTCAAATTCCCTTTGAAGAAATAGTTTATGCTCTTTGAGATCCAATAAGGGCTCTACAAAAACTAGAAAAACACCCATACAATCAAGATCGCTCTCAAACACTTTATAATACTTTTTAACCTTTATAAATTCTTTAATACATGCTTCCATATGTTCTAGCGCTCTCTCAATGAAATATGGAGCTTGTTCTTTGCGTAAGATACTACGCCTTTGAAGATCTTGCTTGCTACCTTTACCTTGCCTTCCTAGTTGAATTAAAAGGTTGATTTGTTCAATATAAGCCGTATTTTCTGTCTTCTCTACTTTAAGGTCTCGCATATGTTGCCTATCCCTATAGGTTAAACCATCCTTATTATCATATTTTATAAGGATTTTTTGAAGCAAACTATTTTTCGCTTTAAGCACTGCACCCCCTTTTTGAAGTGCTCTTACGGTAGTTTGGATTTTACTGCCAAGCGCATTGAGGTCTTTTTTTTGAGTAGCTTTTTCATACTTCTTTAAAGTATTTTTTAACTTTTTCATCTGTTCGAGAAGCGCTTCTTTAATTTTGTTGTATCGTTCTTTTGTCAAAGCTCCAATCCTTGGGTTTAGACAGAATATTGCTTCATAGAATTTAGAGTCTTCTTTTCCAAGATTAAAAATACAATAATTTTTAGCCATTAACTCTATTCTTCTTACAATAATTTTATAGTGATTTGTAAATACTTCAGGAAATTCTGCACAATCTGAAACAAATTTAGTTAGGCTACGATGAATCCCCTGAATAAAGCTGCGATTCAGTTTTTGTTGAGTATCTTTAGCCGTATTTAAAAGTGTGCTGTGGGCTGCGCTTAGAGAATTAAATTTTTTTTTAAGATCCTCCCCATTGTCCTGAACAATCTGATTCTCACATTTTTCTCTCAGAGTCTCTGGATTTTCCTGCGCACCCTGCTTCTCACATTTTGCTCTAAGAGTCTCTGGATTTTCCTGAACACCCTGCTTCTTCCACGTATTACGCGTAAAGACAGCATAGACACTATCTTGTAAAATACGAATTCCAAAAAAGAGAAATAGGACTGTATATTTTAATTTTTTCATGTCAATCAACGAATACAATACTTATCAAATCACTATGGCATATAAAAATATTTTTTCAAGAAGTTTATTAAAAATATAGTACTATCTTTCTAAACCTAAAGGGTATTGAGGTGTATCCGCTTCATTGTTATCTTGGATTTTTTTTTAATTGTTTTAGTGATGGCACGCGCAAAAACAAAAACGCTTCAAAGAGGGGTGCACAGGCCTTGGAAGCGCCAAAGCTCTCCATACAAATATTTAGTTCTCCCTTAGGTTCGTGACTAGTACCCCAATAAGAGAGAAGCCATCTCTATAGAAATACCTAAAGCTGGGTGGGAAACATGCTTTAATGGTGTGGATAGCGCCAAACCCAAAGAAGCTTGTCTCAAAATCTGCCATCAAGATAAAAAGTTCATACTCTTTGAAGCGTCTGGAAAAGTGATTAATCCAAGACAATGTGCGCTCCACGTGCCATCTTTTTACCAAAATAAGCCCCCCCCCTTGAGTCAGGCGCGCCGATATCTAAAGTGTATGCTTTAAGACACTTTTAGCGAAATTCGCGCAAACATCCTTAAGCCTTGGGGTTTCTTGAAACATAGGGCTCCAGCCGTATGATCAATATGGGCTTCCTAGAGACTTTAGCGTGCAAAAGATGACCTTGTGTGTCTGTTAGACTATGACAGTTAAGACCTTTTTCTCCCATCAATACGCCGTTCTGAAGCGTTGTCCGTTGTTTATACACTTTGGGAATCGAGGATATTATCACTGGGAGTCGGCATGGCT
>NZ_PHHC01000121.1 GCF_002930195.1 Holospora curviuscula
GCAATGAGCATCAGATAGAGCATAGAAAGACTAAGATCAAGCATCCTTGGACTAATGGGCAGGTAGAACGAATGAACAGAACGCTTAAAGAGGCAACTGTAAACAATTTCCATTATGCATCTCATGATGAGCTGAAACAGCATCTGCATGCCTATCTAATGGCTTATACCTTCGCTAAACGACTTAAAGCCATCAAAAGCAAAACTCCTTGGCAATTTATTCTAAATCAGTGGATAATTCATCCAGAATATTTTACAATTAATCCTAACCATTTCTTGGCGGGACTAAACATCTAAGACTCGTTAAATATCATAAGTTTTATGAATTGATTGTTCACTAAGCCTGCTACACTATAAGTTTTTTTGGAATATGCAACACGCTTTTTATCTACGCGCTTTTCTCTTTTTTATTCATCTCATATCTTTGCAAATAATCTTTCTATACCGCTCTCGTCACTCTATACAAGAATTTCAGGCGATATATTGTTGATCGTTTCTTGATATGAATTTCTTTACAAGCCTCCCCAGGGGTACAGGCTTTTTTTATGGCCAAAGCCTAACTTTTAAGCCTTCTATAGATAGAAGCAATGCGTGCGTTAAATAGCACAGAAATCTCTTTTTATGTTTTATTTTCGTTATTTTGAATATACATTTTTAGCTGATTTAGATTTATTTTTCCTTTTCTGCCTAATCTTGCTTTAGGCTTGATGAATCCTTCTGTTTCCTACAGTATCTACCCTCTACTTACACCATAACTATTTTTGTGCTTTTTTTTTGATCATTACATAATTTTATGTATCCTCTTACGCCTTTTTTTAAGTCTAAGCTGTACTTTTTTTTTCATTTCTGACGATGAATAATAGATCTAATCCTATTTTCAAGCTAAATTATTATGTATAGTGATGAAAGTGGTGTTGATATGGCACGTTGCAAAGATAAGAAATAGAGAAAAAAGCCAAAAGCTGGTAGATAAAAAGTATTATAAATAGTACAAAAAAACCTATAGCATAGATAAAAAGTCAGAGTACGAATCCAACTTTTTGGCTAAAAAATAATATTTTTATTCCCTTATTCACCAAATCTTAAAGCCTATAGAGAAATTTTGGACTCATATGAAACAACGCATTAAGGATATAGTTAGAGAATTCGCTCAATGAGATGAGGATATACCCTACGTTTTCCCCGAACCTAATATGACATGATTTACTTCAATGGAACGCTTTTCTGTGTTGTGAACAATAGCTTTTGATGCGCTAGTCCTAGACCTTATTCAGTGTTGAATGACAAGGGAAACAAATGTATGGATAATAAAATATTGTGTGTTATTATCCGAGAAAATTTGTGGTTCTATTAATTGCTGGTGGTTCTGGAGGGCATGTATTTCCTGCCATTGCTTTTGCGCAAAGATTGGTAGATATGTCTTATCCCGTGTATTTTTTAACCGATCAACGGGGTGCGCGTTTTATTCAGGAATACTCTTATTTGTTTGAGCACGTTGAAGTGATTCCTAACGTTGCATCCGCTTGGCGTGGTATGGCTTATGTAAAGCTTTTTGTTGCGGCCATTGAAATGTATCTCTCTTTGCGGAAAACGCGAAAATTTTTTCAACAGTATTCGGTCCAAGCTATATTTAGTTTTGGGGGCTTTATGACTGTGATGCCGATGATATGGGCACGCCTTTGGAGAACATACGGTAAAAAAAGAGTAAAATTTTTTGCTTTACATCAGTCTGATCGGGTATTAGGTCGTGCTAATCGTTTTCTTTCTCGCTGGATCCCAGTGGTATTTACCGGGTATCCTGACACACTAGGTTTCTTAAAAAAAGTCCATCCCATTGTAGTCGGTACTCCAGTTCGAAAAACTTTTTTTCAAATTCCCCCTATGAAATTACCAGAGACTACTTTAGGTATTCTCATTTTAGGAGGAAGTCAAGGTGCATCTTTTTGGAGTTCATTGATCTTAAACGCACTTGCGCAGTTATCTCTGCAGCATCGAAGTCGTCTTCATGTATTTCATCAGTGTCCAGAACAGGAGCTTTCTATTGTGAAAAAGAACTACGGTGAGCTTTCTATTGTTTGTGAGGTGCGACCTTTTTTTTCGTCTCTACCTGAAGTACTTGCCCAGGTTCACGTGGTGTTTAGCCGATGTGGTGCGTCCACTGCGGCAGAATTAGCGTGTTGTGGTCGTAGTGGATTTTTTGTTCCCTACCCCCATGCAAAAGATCACCATCAATCTCATAATGCGGAATTTTGGGTTAGTCAAAATGCGGGTTGGTCTTGTCACCAACGGATGTTAAAAGAAGAAAAAATCACCCTTTTTCTTCAAGAATGTCTAGAAGACCCCAAAAGATTGCTGTATACTGGGGCTCATGCGATGAGGTTGGGGCGCAAAGATGCTGCCGTAGCAATGATCAACTATTGGAAAGGATGTGTGTAAAAATAATGATAAAAAAAAAAGATAAGCATATCTATTTTATTGGGATCGGAGGTATTGGAATGAGCGCCTTAGCTCGGATTTCTTTGGAGCAAGGGTACCAGGTTTCTGGAAGTACGTTGTCCGGTGAGGAGAGTTTATTAGATTCACTAGAAAAGCTGGGCGCTCATTTGTATCGCGGTCACGATGCAGCGTATATTCCTAAAGACGCTACCTATATTGTAGTAAGCTCTAGTATTCCGCAAGATAATGTAGAGTTGGTAGAAGCAAAAAAGCATAATAAAGTTATTTTACATCGTTCCGAATTTTTAGATCAGATCATTTCGGGATATCAGGTGATTGCGGTGAGTGGAACTCACGGAAAAACCACCACTACAGCATTAATTGGTCATATGTTGGATGTAGCAGGATATGATCCTCTGATTGTTGCTGGAGGTATTATGCCTTTATACAAAAGTAATGTTCGCCAAGGACATGGACCCTGGGCGGTAGTGGAAGCAGATGAATCCGATGGAACTTTTCTCAATCTTTCTCGTATCGATATTGCTATCGTCACCAATGTGGAACCCGAACATATGGAATTTTACGGTACAGAAGAAAATTTATTTTCTTTTTTTTCAAAATTTTTACTGAAAGCCTCTCAAAAACGAATTTTAGGACACTTGGGTACTTTTTGTGACGGGTTTATAAAACAGAATCATTCTATTATGAACGTGGTTTATGGACTTCAAGGGACACTACGTTGTAAGAATGTTTTTCCTCGTGCTCAAGGCACGCAATTTGATGTGCACACTGAAGAGCCCAATTCCCTGGTATTGGAGGGACTAGAGTTGAGACTCCAGGGCATCCACAATGTATACAACGCTTTGGCAGCGGTGGCGGTAGCTCAAGCTTTGGGAATAGGGGTTATGGAGGTACGCAAAGCATTTTCTACTTTTAAGAGCGTGCAAAGAAGATTAACTTACACTGGATCCTCCCACGGTGTTCATATTTTAGACGATTACGCTCACCATCCAACAGAAATAAAAGCAGTGTTAGAAGCATTGCGGTGTCATAATCCCAAGCAAAAGATTTTCATTATTTTTCAGCCTCATCGGTATACACGTCTTCACCATTTGATGGATCTGTTTGCAGAAAGTTTTGGTAATGCAGATGAAGTAATATTGCTACCCGTTTATAGTGCGGGGGAACTTCCTTTAGAAGGGGTAAGTTCGGATGTGTTATTTAAAAAAATTCAAGACTTTCATAAAAAAGTTTATATTTTTTCTCAATGGAATTTAAGCTTACCCGATTTGTGTGATCATATTGTACGTTTTACAACTCCAGAAGATCTTATTGTTTGTTGTGGTGCTGGAGATATTACTCATCTAGCCTACGCATTACCTGAAGCGTTAGAAAGCGTCTTTACTGAAGTAAAAGCTGCAGTGAATCCTGCTTTAGCTTGGAGATAATTTATGAGTTTCAGGGCACTCCAAGGCCCTTTGACGCTACAGGTTCCTTTGAAAGCACATACCTGGTTTCGTGTAGGAGGCCCTTGCCTTGGAGTGTTTTCCCCGTTACATATTCAGGATTTACGTCAATTTCTTCAACAAGTTTCAGCGCCTTACCGAGTTTTAGGGGCTGGATCCAATGTTTTGGTCCACGACAAAGGGTGGCCAGGATTTATCATTAAATTACAAAAGGGATTTAATGCTATTAACGTGGAAGGAAGTCGTATTCGAGTAGGTGCTGGGGCTTTAGACCGAGTGGTTGCGCAAGTTGCACACAAAGCAGGTCTTTCAGGAGCAGAATTTTTGTACACTATTCCAGGAACCATCGGTGGTGCGTTGGCTCTAAACGCGGGATGCTATGCCCATGAAATTTCTAATCTTTTGGAGGAAGTTACAGTAATGAGCCCCTTGGGAGAATTACACGTTCTTACTCCTCAGGAATTAGGCTATGGGTACCGTCACTGTACGTTACCTTCGGGATGGATCTTTATTGAAGCGGTATTGGCTTGTGTTCCCAGTGAGCCTGACCTAATTTTAAAGACCATGCACCACTATATTCAACACAGACAAAAGACTCAGCCTTTGCAAGTACGCACCGGTGGCAGTACTTTTAAAAATCCTCCAGGAAGCTTGGCGTGGCAGTGGATTGATAGGGTAGGGGGCAGGGGAGAATCTTTGGGAGGCGCTCAATGTTCTTCCATTCATTGTAATTTTCTTATTAACTTAGGGGGGAGTACTGCTCAAGACGTGTGGGCATTAGGTAGTGAGCTTCAAACACGGGTGAGATTGGCCTACCAGGTACACTTGGAGTGGGAAATACATCTTTGGGATGAGGCAGTATTTCTGCAAACCGCCCAAGAACAGTATAGGGAAATAGCTTTTTGTTGAAGACACCGCTTGTTGCGAACATGTGTGTCGTAAACATAAATAGTCCGTAAGAAATTTTTTTTATGGACTAAAAGTTAGAACGCTCTTTATATAGGCAACTTAAGAAAGAATTTTATCAATATGAATAAAAAAATTTATTTTTTATCTGTTATATGGATAAATATTGTTCACGAAAAGCTGCAGCTAGACCATACCATGAAGGGTAGGTCTACGACACGCAATCTTGAAAAAAGAGTACACGCGCATTATATGCAAGTTAATACTATGAAGATCATTATAAAATACTTAAAAGCTCAAAATAAATGAAAAAACGAATATTTTCAAGAAATAATTATTCAGACGCCGGAAAAGAGTAAGGAAGAGTGTGAGGGATGTATATATGTATAGATTATAAGAGATATCATAGGAGGAAATAAAGATTTTTTTAAATTTACCCAATCTTTTGATAAGCTAAAGAACGGAGAATTCTAACAGAAAAAGATAGAAATTTAGATCAAACGTTGCAAAAAATAATTTAAACATTTTAGTCAATAGATATAAAAAAAACAAGAAATGTAACTCCAGAAAAAAAAGAGGCGTTAGTTAAATTTTCGTCAACCAGTAAGAATAAAAGTTTAACGGATCGCTTACTTTCTGATCCAGGTCTTATACAAGATACAATACTGTCGATAGGCTTTTCTGAGAAATTTGATTGAGACGAAAAAATTAAAACCCTTAACCGATCTTTTAAAGCGTCTTGCGTCAAACAAAAAAACTTTGTTATGCCTATTTTTTTCATAGGTCGTACTACCCATGGGTCTGTAGAGCGCATTCTATGGCTGCTCATATCGACAAAAATAGACAAATAACATTGTATGACCGAAATTTTACTATTGAGCAAGTTCCTAATGAAGCGCGACTTTCTGAACAGATATTGTACTATGACTCGAACGAGGTTTTTTTTCGCGGATCGGATTGACATTAACAGTGTTTTCAACTTAAATTCGGGCAAAATGGCTAAAACTTTAGTAAAAAAAGTCTTTTTTTTAAAATTTTATAGAAGATATTGACGCTCTAAAGGAAGATTTATTTACTTATTCCTTTTTTGGGGTGATAAAGGTATTATGATGACGCTTAAAACCTCTATTAATGGATAAAAGGAGAGAGTATAGTCGAGCTTGGAGGTAATAAAAATGAGGAATCCAAGAAATTTAAGAGATCATGAATAAGCGCCAATTAAGGATCATTTTGAATGAGAAAAGTATAGTAATAGAAGTAAATACAAGAAGAAAAAAGAGCGGCTGCCCATGGAAAATGCTTCCTAAATAATTTTACGCTATATTCCACTGTGCATTCATTTTATCGAAGATTCAGGATCAAAAGAATATGGCAAAAAGTACTGAGCGAGTTTGTTAAGATAAGTTGAATAAAAGCTAGTGGAAGTGAACACTCGAGCTATAGCATGATTGATTCACACAGTGTAAAAA
>NZ_PHHC01000122.1 GCF_002930195.1 Holospora curviuscula
ATACGGGAATACCCGTACTTATTTCCATATAAGTCAAAGCGATGGGGTCAGTGAGCGTACGGCTTATGATACGATTAAAAATGGATAGAGGGCACGCGTATCAAGCACCCTGATTTTGCTTTGCCAGGTAAGAAAGCGCTTTTGAAACGTGATATGAATGATGAAGGGGGGTTAATAGATGCAACAGAACCCCCAATAAAGCGCCCAAAAAAGACAAAGAAAAGACACCCCTTAAACACTCAAGGTGTAGTAACTCAAGAAGGTATATGCACGGCTTTTTCAAAGGGTAAACGTCATGATTTCAGGGGTTTTAAGGAATCAAAAACTCATATTCATCCTAAAATTAAGGGTATTACGGATACAGGATATCAAGGCTTAAAAACACTCCATAGTAGAACTGACATTCCAAAAAAGAAGGGTAAGAAAAATCCGCTAACGCAAGAAGAAAAAAGGAAAAATAGAGAACTTTCCAGTGCGCGGGTAATGAATGAAAATGGTGTTGGGATGCTCAAACGCTTCAAGATCATCTCTGATACATACAGAAACAGGCGTAACAGATTTGGACTGAGATTCACGCTCATTGCAGGGGTCTATACCATGGAATTAAAAAAATGAGAGTTTCCGAAGAGGTCTAGTGATATAGAGCAGTTTCCAGATAGCGATCGTCGAGAAAACGGAGAAAGATTAGAACTTAGCGAGTCTGATATAAATATGTACCAAAGCCTTTAGGCGTGACCTATACAAAAAATACTCTATCCTGCGAGAACAGATCTAGAAAAAAGATCTATGTTCTGCCAAAGGATTGAGGCACGAGAAAAAAACGGAAAATCAATGGCTTACTTAGCGAAAAGTCCCAGAATATGCTACAGAAACACGGCTATTCTTGGAAGGGAACGCGTTGTTGTGGGATTCATGAAAAACACAAAAGGGGTAGTGTCATGCACAATGCTTCTTTCCACAAAGGAAAAGATAGCCAGCCGATGAGTGAAAGCGCTGGTCATGTTTTCCTTGATTGATCTTCCGTATTCTCCTGATAACAATGGGATTAGGCTAAACAAATACGACGCTCTAGAAAGTGTTCAATTGACGCGCTATTCTTTATAACCATTCTATAGTTAGTTGACTATTGTAGATCACAATCCGAAATTGTACATCTCTAATATTGTGTACTAGAGCTCTTAAAGGGTTATTTTTAGTGCTTCCTGAATATACTTATCTGGAGTTGAAAGACATATGGGTCTATTTTTATTACAGGTACTGAGAAAACGATAAACTTCCTGTACTGTCTCATAATGCATTAATCCTTGAGCAATGTTATGAATACGAAATTCGAGAGAAAGTTGGTTCTCCCCCTTAAACAAATACTGATACACTTCCCTCAATCCATGAATTTCTTCCGAACTGACTTTTTTTTTTTTTAAACGATGAAGATTTAATCCTGCTAACTTTGCTCGGTTTCCAACAGCAATGGTATAGGGCGTGATATGCGAGCCTACTGCAGAACATCCCGCGATCATAGAACCTTTACCAATAGCGGTCATTTGATGGACTGCCACCATACCTCCAAACACTACCGAATCTTCAACTTCTACATGCCCTCCCAATACAACATTATTTGCCATGATAACATCATTACCAATCTGTCCATCATGCCCAATGTGACATCCCACCATGATCATACAAGAAGTTCCTATGGAAGTGATCCCTCCACCTTGCTTTGTTCCTCTGTGAACAGTTACATGCTCACGAATCTGGGTGTTTCGCCCGATCACAAGTCGTGTAAGTTCGTTGTTGTATCCAGTATGCTGAGGAGCAGTCCCTAATACAGAAAAAGCATGGACTCTCACTCCCTCTTGTAGATGAGTATTACCCTCGATCACTACATGAGACATCAGATGCACGCCTGCCTCTAAAATAGAACCGGCGCCCACTACACAATAAGGGCCTACTATTGCTGTTGGGTGCACCACAGCATTAGAATCTACAAGAGCAGTGACATGAATGGTCATAAAATATTATACACCAAAAAGCTAGTCATAAGATTTTCCTTTTCTACAATTCTTTTTTACAAAAGTGTTATTGTTTTTTTACGTGAAAAAGCCGTCTTGAGGAAATTATGTTAAAAATTCTAAAAACAAGAGAAAAACTGTAATTTATTCTAGTAAAAAACCATACTAAATACAATAGGAAAATTGATACAAAAACAGATAGTTTTAAAATTTTTGGACTGGCCATTCTAAAAATGGAGCAGAAAAGTCAAAAGATTAAGGCACGCCAAATTGCAAATTTGAGTGCTGGATAGGAGGGACGCTATACCGAAGAGTGTACGATCATTATTTTGACGATTCAGAGGTTCAAAACGACACAGATACTCTAAAAACGAAGAAGAATAAAAGAAAAAAAAGTAGATAGCGCATGATAGCCATTTCAGGCTAAAAAAGACCTAGTGGCACCGATTAAGTTAGACCTTTCAGAAAGGTTTTGATGGTTTGGTTGTATTTTCTCGTCTATGTAACTCAAAGATTTGTGGAGTGTATGTTTCAAATTGACGATTCTCACATATATCGAATGATACCGCGTCTTGAGCCCATTTTGGCCTATGAGATAGTCTTTAAAAAGTGGAAAAATTATCGAAAAAAGAGCTGGAAACCTGTATTATTCATGCCAAGGAGCAATCCCTTGAAAGCCCTCAAAGACGCGAGAAAACTGTGAAAAACGTCCGCCAAAAAAAATTGGGCTATCAAGGTGTAGAAATACGCATCAAAACGCTTATTTTGCTTGCAGAGCGTCAAAAAAAGCCAATGAACTGAGAGAAAAAGCATACAATACAGCACTTTTCTTGCTTTCGGGGTGTGGTGAAACACCATTTTGTGAATGTTATAGCGCCTGAAAATCTTGTGTAGAATGATGAGAGTGGTATAGAGATGACTATTTTAAAGACAAAGAGTGGTAAAAAAACGAGAGACTTGTGGGTAAAAAGCGTGCCAACTATTATAAAAGAACTCTCTGTACCGGACAAAACTAATTGGTTAGTTAGTTTGCATTGACAGTAACGCGCTGAAATAAAAACAAAAAGTGTATAATCTCGATTATCGAAAAAGAGGTATACATCATGGTTTCAGTCAACGAGTTAAAGCGCATTTTAAAGCCATATTTCAAAATCGACAATAGGCGTCTTGATTGCTTAACCCAAATGTTAG
>NZ_PHHC01000123.1 GCF_002930195.1 Holospora curviuscula
TTTTGGATCTTGTTTTGCTGTCATCATCATTCTTTGTTTTAGCGCTTCTGCCGCCATATAATTCGGGTACATTTGGCTCACAGTGATTCTTTTAGCAATAGCTAGGATTCTGATAACATTGTCCATTATGCTGGCGGCAAAAAAGCCGTTATCCCGACGGTACATGCAAAAAAAAAACCACAGAATTTGACCCAGATCTTTATAAAGAAAAGACTTTAGTCGAGCGAATGTTCAACAAGTTAAACTATTTTAGGCCTGTTACACCCAGATGTGCTATACTTGCACACGCTTTTCTTTCCTTCATTTTTCTGAGTCACTCATAATTACAAAATAAACTTAAATGTCGACATGCCTTAAGTAAATTTTTTATTCTATTTTTTATTCTATTTTTTATTTTTCTATTTTCTTCTGAAATATTTTACATGCCTGAATAAATCCAGAAAATAAACTCTTATTCTGGTCAAAGTATTCCGGATGCCACTGAACTCCTACACAGAACGGATGATAAATATGTTCGATTCCTTCCACTACACCATCCGGGGCAAGGGCACTAATACGTATCTCATGTCCTAAACGATCTACACCTTGTTGATGAGAAGAATTTACGTCTAGTGTAGCACATTGAAAACACTGGGACAAATGCGTATCGGGAAATATTTTTATAGAATGTGCATTACTTTCTGAAACGTTGTGGGATATTACGTCTGGTATTTGAGATAGATTTTGTAGTAATGATCCCCCTAATACCACGTTAATTAGTTGCATACCCCCGCAAATACCTAAAATAGGCATATTTCGTTGTAATGCTTCTTGACAATAAGCCCATTCAAGCTGAGTACGCTCTGATTTTATAGGAAGATTACACTGCAAAGACTGATTAAATAATTCAGGATCAATCGTAAATCTTCCTCCAATAATCATTAACCCATGGGCATATTGCATATAAAATCCAATATTTTCAAAACTGTAAGGCACTACAATTGGAGCACCTCCTTGTTCTATAAGGGAAGTGAGGTAGTTTTTTCTTAAAAAAAGTTTTGTATTCTCTGCCTCTTCTTCAAAATCAGGAATAACAATAATCAAAGGAACACAAATCATTAAGCAGTTTCGCTAGATTCAAGTATATTTTCTAAAAACTTTGTAAAATCACTACCAGATTGCTTATATCGCGTTTTCATATCTCGTTTTTTGGCAGCGCGCATATCCGTTCCTTCCACTACAAAATTTTCAATTTTTCCTCCACGAGACAACCATTTTACAGAAATACGAGCACCATTTGAAGCAAAAACATCGGTCACTACCGTACAACTTATGCCGCCTCTTCCTGGATAACATTTGCTTTTACTGGCATCTATCTTAAAATGTTCTTCCGTATTCCCTTTGGGAGTATAATATTTTTTAAGAATATTATGATACGCCTTACACACGGATGTACTAAATCTTTCTTCATAAAGATCGCGTTGTTCTGGAGAAATAAGTTTATATTTTAAAGGACAGCAATGCTGGGCCATTTTATTCATGTCAAAATTTTTTTGAACTAACTGTTGAACGTCCGAAAACGGCGCTTGTTTAGAAAGTAATTCTACCAATTCGGTTCCAAAACGCTGTACGCAATTTATGGCTTCTTCCCGGGCTTTTGTTGTATCTAAAGAATTATTTTTTTCTATATTGGTACTACTTACCGGTGATGATAAAGCAAAACAGGTACACAAAACAACTAAAGTCTTAAATGAAAACATAGCTCAAAATGTTAAGAACTAGATTTTATTCTATATTGAATAGACCTTGAATACAATATTAAAAAAAATATTTTTTTCTAGCGCTTCCTAAATTATGAGTAAAAAACTTTTAAAAATTACTTATTAATCAAAATGTAAATACAAAAATTAAAAAATATTTTTATTGTTTATATTTCTTTTATTAAAATAAAAGATAAAATTTTAACTTTTTTTATTTTCTCTTCATATTGACAAAATAGTGAATAAAACGTTATGTTCTTACTGTTGATTTTATCCGTCAATGTAAAAATGCGATTTTTATCTTTTAGAGAGCTGTCCCGAGAAGAGACTATGTTGCTAAGTAAATTGCGACAGGATAACATTCTGAGTTTAGATCAGGAAAAAATTGTTTTATTAGAGCACCAGCATTCCGGTATAGATATTAAAAAATTAATTCTAGACTGGGGAATTTTAAGTGAAGCAAAACTGTTGGAATTTATTGCTTCTATCCATAATTTGCCTTATTTTAGTCTTAAGGATCCCAACATCCAACTTGCCTGGGATGTTGTCTCCGTAGAGCTACTCCATCAAGTATTCATCGTTCCTATTCGTAAGGGAGATGTATTATATATCTTAATGCCAAAAGCTCAAGATTTACCTGTGCAAGATTTAGTACGATGTTGCGTAAAAGTCCCTTTTCAATGGGCTTTAGGAACTACCTCTGAAATTCAAAACGCTTTAAAGCAGGTTCAAAAAAAGGTTGATCTACATGCACTTTTTTCAGATCAGCATCATTTTGATGATCAAGTGATTAGTCAATTTTTGTATCATACACTGTCTAACGCAGTCAACGAAGGGGTGTCGGATATTCATTTTGAGCCAGAAAAATTTTCTGTTCGTGTGCGTTATCGCTATGACGGACTATTACGTACGATCTGTTGTTTTCATTTAAGCTTTTGGAGTGCAACCTGTATACAGATTAAAGTATTGTCCGGTATGGATATTGCAGAATCTCGCAATCCTCAAGATGGGCGATTTTCTTTTGCTTTAAGCAATGGTTTAATCGATGTACGAAGCGCAACGCATCCCACCTATTATGGGGAAAACGTGGTATTACGTATTTTAAACCGCAATCAAGAACTGCGTTCTTTAAAAGAATTAGGCTATGATGCGCTTACTTTAAGTACAATGACTCAGTTTCTTTCTAAGCCAGAAGGATTATTGGTAATCACTGGCCCTACAGGGTGCGGAAAAACCAGTACGCTCTATGCTATGGTTCATGAAATGGATTCGGAAGCTTTGAATATTATGACACTGGAGGAGCCTATCGAGTATAAAATTTCTGGGATTCGACAAACGGAAGTACGAGAAGAAAGTCCTATGACTTTTGCCAAAGGAGTTCGCTCTATTTTGCGTCAAGATCCCGATGTAATCTTAATTGGAGAAATTAGAAATGAAGAAACCGCTGCTATGGCGGTACGGGCTGCCATGACAGGCCATCACGTTTTAACTACGCTTCATGCCACCCATGTGCTAGGAGTTTTTTACCGTATGTTGGAGTTTAACATTTCCTTGACGATGACAGCAGGCCTTATTCATGGTGTGATCTCTCAACGTTTGGTCCGTATACTGTGTCGTTACTGTTGTATTGTTCAGAAAGAAGCACTAGAAGAACCGCAATTTCATGGGATACAAGGCCTGCTATACCAAGCTGTGGGATGCGAATTTTGTAAAGGTACGGGATACAAGGGACGTAAAGCTTTGGCAGAAATTTTGGTGATGAATGGTGTGATAGAGTCTATGATTCTAGAACAACGTCCTTATTGGGAAATTAAACGCGCTTTGTACGCTAGTGGATTTGAAGATTTGGCTATGCAAGGAAAAAAATTGGTAGAGCAGGGAATCACAAGTTGGGTTGAACTTAAACGCGTCATAGGAATTTAATTACAGTATGCAGAATAAACATAAAAAAATGTATTCTTATAAAGCTGTGAGTAAAACCGGAACACGCTATAAAGGTTGCGGCGTATATTGTTCTTATCATGCTTTATGTAGCGCACTTAATGGACAAAATTTGACTATTTTACGTGCTTATCGAAGGTTTTTTTGGCTGGATCGTTTACGATTGAATCACAATTTCATTATTCACATGTTAATAGGTTTAGAATGGTCTTTAAGTACAGGACAGCCTCTCTCTATGGCGCTAAAAAGTTTGGAGATTAAGGGTTTTTTTGGTATGATTATGCAAGATGTTGGGGTACACATTGCACAAGGTAAACTTTTTTCTGAAGCTTGGAGTTCTTATACAGGGCTTATTTCTCCGGTGGTGCTTGCTTTTTTTCGGCAAGGGGAAGTGTCAGGAAATTTATCTCATGGAATTAAACAGGGGCGTTTGTATTTAGAAAAACGCCGATTTTTACATCAACAGCTTATGAGCGTATTACGACTTCCTCTTTTAAACTTGGGTGCCTGTCTTTTTACAGGCTATCTCTTGTATTCCGAGGTGGCTCAATCCTTAATTCCTATATTGCTAGAAAAACATGCGGTACTTTCTTTCTGGACAAGAACACTAATTCTTTTAGCGAATATTTCCTGGGGAATGATTTTTTCTAGTGTATTAGCAAGCGCTATCGCTTTGAGTCTGGTCTACATTTTCTATTTACCGCGTTCTAAACAGAATCTGGAGATTTTTTTATTTCGTTTTCTTCCTCTGTATTCAGATGCTCAG
This sequence comes from Holospora curviuscula, assembly GCF_002930195.1. Lineage (GTDB taxonomy): Bacteria > Pseudomonadota > Alphaproteobacteria > Holosporales > Holosporaceae > Holospora > Holospora curviuscula. The sequence goes on from NZ_PHHC01000123.1 coordinate 4,447, forward strand.
TATACCCATGGTTTTGAAATTTTATCTAGCCTTCTTAATGCAAAAGTTCCCTTGCTTTCTGGACTAAGTATCACACAAGAGGCAGTTACATCGGGGTATTTAAAAAAAACCTTTCTTTACCTGAGAACCTTCATTCAGGAAGGAGGGAATTTTTCTGATGCCTCCAAACACTGGCTTTGTTTCCCTCAACATTATGTTTATCTCTTGCGATATGGCCAAGATCATGGACATCTTCAAGACGCTGTGCAGCATATTAGCGGTTTATTAGCGTTACGATTAGAATTTGGAATTCAAAAATGGATGCGTCGATTGCCTCTGTTCTGTCTTGGAATTGTAGCGTGCGTATTGTTATTTTTGATACAAAGCATTTTTCTTCCTTTATACGATGCGTTAGGAGAGGTCTCTCATGGATAGAATTATTTGTGTAGTAGAACCGCATCGTGCACTGGCTTACGATGTACGGCTAGGAAAAAGCACATTTCAATACGAACATTCTTTGGAGGAGCTTCCCGTATTTTTACACACCCTCCAAGCTTGGAATTGTACACTTCATATTTTGGACTTAAGTTCTACTACTTATTTTAAGTGGGAGCGTGCACCGGGAGGATTAACGTGGTGGGAGCGTATACAATGGTTTCGAGAAAAAATGAAACAATTTGCACAAGATAGTCCCTATAGCCTGTGGTACGCTAATCGTCGTCAACAGTGGCTATGCGCTTTAAAAGTCACAAAGCCGGTATTACCTCAGTGGATAGAAGAAAAATTACAGGCTCAATCTATCCCACTCTTTTATCATAGTTATCCTTTAGAGTTAGTACGAAATATAAAAGTTCACTTTGAAACAGTGCATGAAAAATTTAAATGCTTTATTTTGCAAAGATTAGATAGCCCCAGTATATTTTCAGTATATTATGGGGATGTTCTTATCTTTTTACGTCTTTTAATTCCTATGCCTCAAGAATCTCTGGCTCAACTTGTTCAAGAAACTATACGTCATGTAGAAGAAACGTTTCATATTCATACCCTAGAGTTTGTATGTCTAGGAGATCATGAACAATCTTTTTCGGAAATTAACAGTATTATTTTAGACGGACAATTTTATTATGGACCCCGTTTAGAACGGTGGATGGAACAGCGTTCTATCTTTTCATCAACACGCTGTGAAAGTTTTTTAGATCGGTTTGTTTTGGCCCAAGCCCACCCATATCAGTTGTTACGGGTACAGGGCAAACGATTTTTTCTCAATACATTAGAGCCTAAACTTCGTCGATTTGCTTGGATCCACATACTTCCTTTGATGGGCGGAATATGGATTCATAGTTATCAATGGCGACGGGAAACCAAGCTAAGGAATCTTTGTGAAAATGTTCATCGTCAGTGGAAAGAATTGCCTTGGAAAGAACAAGAATTTTTAAATGTTGAAGCGCAGCTGCACCGAAACCACGGACAACTTTCGAAAACTACAGCATACATACAGCAATTTGAACAGATTTTAGCGGACAAATCTTTGCTTAAAAAAGTTGAATTTACTCAGAATAAAGGGCGATATTGGTTTAATTTTGAAAATACCGATAAGGTATTGCAAAAAAATTTATTAACAGCGGCTTGGAGACAATATATGTCTTCTAAAAGTTCTATAGAGTGGAAAGAATACGCTCCATCTCCCTTAATAGGCGAAGTAGAAGAGTTAGAGTGTGGTGAAGGTGGATCGCCTTTTTCCGTAGGTCCTTGAGGATGGTGCGGTGGATGATACGCTATGTAAAGCTACGCTTTGGAGTGCTTTTATGGAGTATAGGCACAGTATTAAACGGGAGTTTTTTCTATTGGGGATATAAGAACTTTTCACGAATAAAAGATTTAGAACTGTATTTGACTCGTACTACGGATGTACTCAAACGTGCATTAACTTGGAAAGTTGAGGATTTTTTTCTACCGGATAAATTGCCAGAATTTTCTCAAGAATTGAAAAAGTATGCTATGCATTTTGATACACTCCAAGTGACCTATAAAAAACCTTTTGTAGGGGAGGCTTGGATTGAAATGACCATAACATTTAAAATACAGCATGATGATATATTTTGGAATTTTTTTAAAGCGTTATACACGCGCTACAAAGGTAGGATTGAATCGGTAACTCTAACACTGTCTAGAGGAGAAGCAGAGGCATCAGACTATGATGCGTCTTCTCCTCATTTTTCTGAAGACGAAGCATTAAAAAATTGGATAAACGGGGTGTATAAGGCACGGTATTATTTTTTTAATGCAGAAAGGTAATATGGGTGATGTGGATGTTTGGATTATCATTATTTTTTACTCACCCCTACAATTTTGAGCAAAAACAAAAAGTGTCTTCAGAGGAGGTAAAGCGTGCTCCGATAATTTTTGTATTACAGGGAATTTTTTTACGTCCAGATACTCAAGAATGGATCGTTTGGATTAATGATCATCGTTTAGATCATCTTCATCAGCGATCTTTACATGGATGGTATGTAGTTAAAGTGGGGGAACATTATGTTGTATTGGAAAACTACAAAAAGCAGCGTTTAACATTACAGCTCAAAGAATCTGTTTCGGTTCCTTAAAGGGAATTTTTTTAACTTGTTTCAGTACGTATTTCTTTATGTTGAGGATTTACGGCGTAATGTAACTTAGAAAAAACCTAAGCGATTATTTCATGCTAGAATAAATGGTGTAAAAAAAGAACCTAAGGTATTAGATTCACATAGAAATGCACTCAAAAGATGATAAAAAAGTTATAAAAATCACGGTATATAAGAACTTATGAAGAACAAGAAGCCATCTCGTTCAAAGCGTCATGAGGAGCAAAAGTCTATGTTAAGGGGGGGGCACTAAACCTTATTATATTTATTTATTTTGTATAATATTAAGTTAAAATTTATATATAGTATGGTATTTTCAAAGAAGAATGCCTGGATTTCATAGCAAAGATATTAAAAAAAAGTAAGAACCTGCCTTCACAATGATGCAAGTCTTCTAATCAATAGCATAGAGTGTGTAGTCACAATAATATTATTCTCCTCCGTCAAGACAAAACTTTCATACTCTTGGAAGCATCTTAGAAAGTCATTAAGCCAAGAAAATGTGGGCTCCACAGATCATCTTTTTTCCAAAATACCCCCCTTAAGTCAGGCGAGCTGAAAATCTGCTTGTGTTCTTCAGGACGTTTTCACGGATGATGCCATTATTTTCCGATAACCGGCATCCGCGCAAATACTCTTAAGTTTTGGATTTGAAATATAGCACAGCGTCCAGCCATATTATGAATATGAGATTCCTAGACTTTAGCATATACAGGATAATCTTGTGGGTCTGTTATACTATGACGGTTACGACTTTTTTCCCCATCAATGACCCGGTTTTCAGCGTAGTTCGTTGTTGTTACATTGTTTGAATCGAGTATACTGTAACTGGGATTAGCATGGCGTTTTATTTTATGGAACTAAAATTTACAAGATATCTCATCCTTTTTCCCCGGATTTCTGTATTTTTAGCTCTTTAAAAAACTATAGACTGTTTTCCAGAGCGGGTATTATTTTGGAAAAAAACGCCATCGGTATCCCGATTTCATGAAAAAAATAAAGAATTCATCAACGGTCTTGGGCTATGCTTGCAGCTTTTTCTATCATTGTTCGTTCTAAAATGACTTTCACTTAAGGCCCCCATCGTTTATCTATTAAATCATATTGCATAGGTCATTTTTTCTCTTTCTATCCATATCTTTTAATCCATTTATCTCACGTTGTGAAGACAGGTTCTCACATTTAACAATACGAGCGGGATGGCTAAATATTTACCTAGTGAAAATCTTTATTAGCGACCGAACTATTTTGGGAAACTATCTCGTAACTAAACTATCTAATATTTTATGTAATGTGCATAATTCGCGCTTCAGTTTACAGTAAGCTTTTTAAGATTCGATAAACGTTTTTTCACACACTTGCATCATGCGTTCTAAACAGTAGGAAATAGTTCTATCTTTAGAGAAATTTGAGCCAATACTTAATAAAAATTACTATACAAAATCCGAAAAGGCAGGTCTTTTCTTCATTAATTAGAAATATAAAAAAACCACAGGAAGAATTCCTATGGTTTTTTTGTGCTGTATAAATACTCAGTCAACTATCGATAATTATTGTTTTGTCTCGAAGAGGTCTTGTATTCCTGATATTCATTACTTTGTCTCGAGTAAGACTGGTCTTCAAATTGTGCAGTGTGTTCAAGTTGTTCTAATTTTTGCTTTTCTTTGAGCTGTTTAAGCTCTTTCTTTGATGAGCAATAGTTCCTTTGACCCTCAAACATTTTTAGTTTTGACTGTACCATATAGTTTATCAACGCATTTTTTTGGCTCTCTACTTCATGAAAATAGTTTTTAGAAGGATTTTTCTTTTTCAAAATATCACTTTTTATTTTTTTAAGATTATCTATAAACTTAAACCGTTCCTTGTCTTGTTGACCAATGGAATCCATCACACTTTTTCTAAAACGATACTCTGCCTCGGCTTTTTTTACTTCCTCATTACCAAAAGCGTATTTAAGAGCTTGACAGGCGTTACTATACTTACATATCGCCTCTACTTTTCGAAATTTAGCCACTACCTCAAGTTCAAATGCTTGCTTTATATAAGCTTCAATCATTGAAAGTACACTGGAATAATACTCATCAGAAACATCAACTTTTTTATTTTGATACTGTTCTTCAGTGGGAACACCGATTTTTATCTGTTGCACTAATATTGAGTTGAAAGGTGGAGGCGGTTTTTGACCTTCATTACCTTTTTCAAGATCTTCTGACTTATGGATTTTAACCTGCTTTATTTTCTTTTCTTCTAGATCATCTCTCTCCTCTTGAACTCCATTAAGTTCGTTAACTTTTTGATCTATCTGCACTTGTAATGTAGAGCTAAGTAAATTTCTAACAAACCCAGATGTTGATACAAAATCAACAATTTTCTGGATTTTTTCATCAACTTTCTTTTCTTCCAAGGTGTTTTTTTCATTTTTAAAATATAAGGTTGCAGAAGCAGTATCTTTCTCTACTAAAAATTTGTTAAGACTTTTACTCCTATTTTGAACAGAAAGAATCGCAGATTTTGTAAGCGAGTCTATTTCTTTAAAATGGTTGTGCTTCACCGCATAAGGTGCCTCCGTCAGATCAAACGTTTGCAACGTTTGCGTTTGTCTTGGTTCTTCTGGGCACAAAAGAAAACATTGTGTGAGATAAAAGTTTGATTCCAAAAGCTCTTTTAAACACTCTAAACGGTCGTTAGTAGAGGATATTTCCCTCTTTATATGTTCTATCATCTGTTCTTCTTCTGTAAGAGCAAATACAGAAGACGATATGTTTACAGAAGTTAATGAAATTAACAAAAATAGTTTTAATATGTGCATAAATTTTCCAATACTGTTTACACAATCAAATTGTGGAAGAAAAAAAACATTTGTCAAGCGTTAAAAAACAAAGCTCAAAGGGTGTTCAAGAAGCGCAGACTTTTTACCACAATCCATCTTTTTACTATCCGGAAATGATTATAAAAGCATATGACATATGTCTAAAAAATAAAAAGACTTTTTTTTGGGGGTGGTTATGGATACAATAAGAATGTCTTTTATTCAAAAACTCTTATTATGACTGAAACTTTGCCTGTTCAAAAGCCGACGTTATTTGCTCTCCCCACGTCTTTTGTGTCTTTAAGAAATAGTCAGTTACCCCGTCACGGAGCGCCTTTATATGTGACAACTCCTATTTATTACGTCAATGATGTTCCTCATATTGGCCATGCGTACACCACTATTGCTGCAGACGTTATTGCACGATTTTGGAGGTTTTTAGGCTGGCCTACACGATTTCTTACCGGGGTTGATGAGCATGGGGCAAAGGTGGCACACTCCGCAAAAGCTAAAAATATTCCCCCTCAATCCTATGTGGACGAAATGGCAAAAGTTTTTAAAGCACTGGTGCAAGCCCTGGATGCTACTCCAGACGACTTTATTCGTACTACAGATCACCGCCATCACCAAGCGGCTCAAGCGCTATGGAAGGCGTTAGAGGTTAAAGGACAGGTCTACTTGGGGACTTATGCGGGTTGGTATGCCGTGAGAGATGAAGCGTTTTATACGGATGCAGAAATCCAAGAGGGAAAAGCGCCTACAGGAGCTCCTGTAGAATGGGTAGAAGAACCTTGCTATTTCTTTAAATTATCCGCATGGCAAGATGCGCTATTAACCCATTATAAAAACAATCCAGAGGCTATTGGACCTAAAGAGCGCTACAACGAAACGCTTCGATTTATTGAATCCGGGTTAAAAGATTTAGCCATTTCAAGAACAAAATTGTCTTGGGGAATTAGTGTACCCACTCATGTTGGTCATGTTATGTACGTATGGATGGATGCGTTGACAAATTATATCACTGCTCTGGGATATCCGGATACGGAGCAGGAGTATTACAAAAAATTTTGGCCCAATAGCGTTCACTTGGTAGGGAAAGACATTCTTCGGTTTCATACGGTGTATTGGCCAGCTTTTTTGATGGCTGCAGGACTTGAACCTCCGGCTCGCGTGTTTGCCCATGGATGGTGGACCAAAGAAGGTCAAAAAATGTCAAAATCTTTAGGAAACGTTCTGGATCCCTTTGCGCTTATTCAACATTACGGATCAGATGCATTGAGATACTTCTTATTAAGGGAGATACGATTTGGTCAAGATGGAGATATTTCTGAGCAAGCTCTGGTAAAGCGTTGCAATCAAGAATTGGGAAATACACTAGGCAACTTAGCACAACGTATTTTAGCTTTTATTCATCAGTACCATCCAGAAGGTGTACAGGGTACAGCACACACCCCTTTAGATCCTCAGCACGAAGCATTGCAAACCTGGGGGCGCCGTACGGTAGTATACTTAAAAACTTGTATTGAACAGGAAGATCTTTACGGGTACATTGATTTACTGCAAACTGCTGTTCAGCAGGTTAACGGTTACGTCACAGAGTTTGAGCCATGGAAGCTTCGTAGTCTTCCCGAAAAAACATCGTATTTATCGCAGGGATTGTATAGCTTGTGTATGTTTTTGAGAGATACAGCCCTTTTATTTTCTATAGTACTCCCCCAAGCTATGGGAAAATTGTTAAAGCAAATGGGGGAAGAAATAGAGGGAGCTCAAGGCAGTGTGCACCGGCTTGGAGCTCAGTTATTACCTGGACCTTGGCCAAAACCTGAACCACTGTTTACACGATGGGAGCCTTTAGTTTAGTGCAACTTTTGGTTCTTTTATTTTCTGTGACGCTTTGGTACGGAGAAAAAAACCTTCTGCGCCTTAGAGAAAACTTATATCTTACCCTAGCCTTCAGTATATTTTATGCACTTGGGAATCGTCTTAAAGGGGTAATGTGGGAAACGCCGTCTAAGGCATGGTTTAGTATACAATGCAGACCTTAGCGTTATATATTCATTGGCCTTTTTGTGCTTCTTTATGTCCCTATTGCGATTTTACTCGAGGGCTATGGTCTCAAGCTCCTACTCAAGACGTGACGGTTTGGCTAAAAGCCTATAAACAAGAACTTTCTTATTGGTGCCATCGTCTTGGACCTCGTAAAATCACTAGTATTTTTTTTGGGGGAGGCACGCCGTCTCTTATGCCCCTACCATTATTAGAAGGAATATTAATTCATATCGATAAGATATTTAAACAATCTCACTCTTTCATTGAAGTAACGTTGGAGATGAACCCTACAGGAGTTGAGTTAAAAAAGCTACAAGATATTATTTCCTTGGGCGTGAATCGAATTTCGGTGGGAGTACAATCACTCCAAGACAAAATCTTAACTTTTTTGGGGCGAAAGCATAGTGCACAGGAAGCAAGGACTGTACTGTATTGGCTCAAGGAACGAGGAGTGCGCTTTTCTTTAGATCTCATGTATGCACATGCTTATCATCAGAATGAAGAAGTTTGGCAAGAAGAGCTGAAAGAAGCGGTACATCTTGCCGGAAATCACATTTCTCTGTATCAATTGACAGTGGAGGCAGGTACCCCCTTTCATCGTTATAAAAAGCAGGGAAATAGGCTTACGCTGGATTCGGCGGCTGCGGCAGATCTTTATGTCTGGACTGACAGTTATTTAGAATTTTTGGGGTGGCAAGGATATGAAATTTCTAATTACGCTCTTAAAGAAGAATATTGTTCTCACAATTTAAGCTATTGGCGCTATGAAGATTACTTAGGCATCGGAACGGGCGCCCACGGTAGGGTGACCCTTCCCTGTGCTACGAAATATGCTATTGTCAACGACCCTCGACCTGAGTGCTGGCTGAATCGGTGTACTACCTCGGGTAACGGCATAAGACGCGAGTATCCCTTAAAGGAAGAAGCCCAGTTTAAAGAACGCATGCTAATGGGATTGCGCTTAAAAGAAGGAATGTCATTAACATCCCCCCTTTCGCCATCTTTTAGGCTAAAAATTCAAGACTTAAAAGACGCAGGGTATGTAGTGGAAGATAAAGCATCTATTCAATTAACAAGAGAAGGTAGACTGCGCCTAGACGGAATACTGGCGTTTTTATGGAAATAAGCTCAACAATGCTCAAAAGTTTTTACAGTGCTAGAGCTAGTAGTCTTACCTATGCCTTGTGTAGTCTTTCTCTAGCAAGGAAATAAATTTTGAGAATCCTTTCTACTTAAATAATCTATAATAGGATCATATAGAACATTAACTATAAACGGTTATAAAAAATAGCGCGTCAATTGAACAATGTGTAGCGTGAGACCATTGTGTCTCAATGGGATTAAGGTCAGGAGGATACGCAGGGAGGTAAAGTAAAGTATGACCAGTATCCTTAATTCATTTTCTACATAGCTTTACCTTGATGGAACGCAGCATTATCCCTGGCAATACCACGGTTTTCTGGGATATTGGTTAGGAACATTTCCTCTACCCAACAAGTCAATACTTCTACAGAACCCGTAAATAATTCAATGAGCTCTAAAGTAGAGCCCATTAAAGTGCTTGTAGCATTTGTTTTACATATTGATTCTCCGTTCTCACTCTAATCCTATTTTTTGTAACAACGTTTCCCTTTTATAGAATACCCGTGAGTTCTTGGCATATCATGAGACAATCCACATTCATCAACTTTTCTGGTTAATTCATCACACTTTTGGTACAATACAGATCTTTTTTCTGGATCCGCC
>NZ_PHHC01000124.1 GCF_002930195.1 Holospora curviuscula
TTTTGGATCTTGTTTTGCTGTCATCATCATTCTTTGTTTTAGCGCTTCTGCCGCCATATAATTCGGGTACATTTGGCTCACAGTGATTCTTTTAGCAATATTTTCTGCAGCAGAAATTTCAGATTCGATGGAAAATGTTAATGACATAATAGTATTGATTGTCTGAATGTCTTCGGGGCCACTTTTTGCCAGAAGAGCTTCTAAATTACGTTTGTCTTGCCCCAACACTTGTACAAAATAGTTAATGCTTCCAGAGCTTTTTTGCCACAGTTGGCTTGCGTCTTTTTGTGCATTAATCTCCTCTATAATAGGCTTTAAAAAACTATTTAATCCATTACTATGATTTTTTATTTCTTGTTTTATTTTAAGAAGGGGGGCATCTTTTTGTTCTTGAGCTTTTTCGTAAGCGGTTTGTACCATTTTGGGCATGGCATTTTTATACTTAATATACTCTTCTACTGTTTCAGGAAAAGAAGTTAAACGTCCTTGAGCTTGTTTAATATTTGATTGAAATGTGTCATCTTTAATGGACTGAGCACTTTCAATCAAAGTAATAATTTTTTCATAGCTTTGAACAATATCCATGATATAAGCTTGTAACTCATCGAAGCTGTTTCGTACTGTACCGTCAAAATCTGTTCCTGTTCCTTTTTGTGAAGAAGAATTCAGTATTTTTTCAAATTTACTCTTTTTTTGTGGAATGTTTGTTATCTTTTTTGTTAAGTCAGTAATTTTTTTATCTAAATTTGGAATAAAATTTGACGTTACTGATTTAAGTTCTTTTAATTTTTCTTGAAATTTAATCACTTCAGTCGACCAAATATCTACCTCAAAAAATAGTTTTACTAAATTTAAATCTGAAAGTGCATCAAAAATTAATCTGAAAGGCAGCGTATACTTTTTCGGTTTTTTAACCATCTCAGAAATACTAGAAGGCTCACTTCCAGGAATATTTTTCGATGTATTCATCATGTCGTCAATTATTGGACGTACTCTATCTTTAATCACTCTTATAGAATTTAATGTAGTAGCAATCTTATTACATAATTCAATCATTATTTTTAACTGATTTTTATCTGCGTCATTTCCAACACGTGCTTTACTTAGATAAGTACTAAGCGTCTTCATATCTTGATCTATACCATCGTACGTGTACTGTTTGAGACCGGAAAGCCATGCTTTTGTATTGGTAATATTATTTTTATACAGCATACTAAGTTTTTGAATTCCTTCGAGTTGTGCTTGTATTATTCCTACAGTTACTTTGGTGAGAGAAATTTTTTTTGCCTTGTTCATCATATGAGCTATTGCAAGAGATTTTCCATTTGTGGAGAGTGTACTCACTGTTTCAATACTATCATCAGTAATTTTTCCTGTTGAGTCTAGCTGAAGTACTGGATAAACTCCTAAATCTTTTTGGAACACCCGAACCGGAACGCCTGTATCATCAAGATTATAAAGAGGAATTAATCGATGCATATACAGTCTATCTGTTAAGGATTGAATATAGAGTAAGTTTTTTTCTTTAAACTCTCCTAATCCAAAATTTCCCGGATAATTAAGTGCCATAGCACCTTCGTCCACCTCTCCTTGCAGTTTGCTACATGTCTGTATAATATCACTGTAAAAAGGCAGTCCCATATAATCTATAGAGGAAAACAAGTCTCCAGGATTTTTTTGGTAAAATTTTCCTCCTTTCCAATAAATGCCCGTCTTTAACATGGCCTGAGATGGTGCAGGGTCTAGTACTTTTCCTACCAAAGATTGAGTTTTTCCGTCTGCGGTTGTACACAATGCTGGAACAAAACTGTAGGGAACCTCACCGCAGAATGTGAAATCTGAAATCCCAAAAATCACGATAATAATAAAAATATTTTTTATTTTATTATTCATTTTTTTATTTTTTTATTTATTGTGTACTATGTCAATATTACAGTAAATTTATAAAAAAACTTTTTATTTTAATTTTCAATCAAATGAATTAAATGGTCAATAAACGCACTGAAGCAAAAGACCCAGAATAGTGTAGGGGGTCTCTTATACTAAAATAATGCAAGTTTATTCCATCCCTCCACACCATACCACGCCATTGTCATAATAGGTACAAAGGGAATCCCGTTTCGATTAAACAGAGCACAACTTACCGCGCCTAATATACCAGAAACCATAAAAAATCCAGGAATACTACTACTTTGACTGCTCAAAAGTGCTAAAACTTCTACATCTCCCCATCCAAGATACGATGTAGTACGCTTCCATTCTATTAAGTATTTCAAAAAACTTAAAAGCCCACCACACCATAAAATATCCCCCACACAATAAGGACATATCCATAAGGTGAGTCCACTTAAGGAAAAGACACTCCAAACAGGAAAACAGTGATAGCGTAAATCTTGAAGAGCAATATATATTAACATGGTATTCCATAAAAGCCACAGCATCCGTTTACTCTCGTTTACAGGAAAAAAATGTCTTTAAAAGCTTCTCACAAGCATGTGCTCGAACTCCTGCTAATAAAATTTTTGGCTTATAAAAATGACTTTTTTCGTCAAACACTCGAGCACCATGTTCAATACCGCCGTGTTTTGGATCGTATGCACCAAAGCACACGGTTTTTAACCGAGATAACGCTAAAGCAGAGGCACACATACTACAGGGCTCCAATGTAACATATAGGCTGCATTCCAATAAGTAGTAGGTTTTAAGCAAACGGTGGGCTGCTTTTAATACCAGTAATTCTGCATGCGCCCAGGGAAGTGCATATTGACGCATACGATTGTGATTTTCAAACAGTATTCTATCTTCATAAACTAGGACCGCACCTACCGGAACTTCTCCCATGGTTTTTGCTTTTTCCGCTAAAACCAAAGCACGATCCATAAACTTGTGTGCTTCAGAAAACATATTTCAAATCCAAGGCTCAATTCCATATCCCATTGCCGTCATCCACCAACTGTCTGTACGGTCTATTACGCCTCCATGTCCTTTAATCCATGTACCCATATCTTTAATTTCAAGATGACGCTTAGCCCAAGATTCTAAAAAGTCTCCTACTTGAGCAAAGATACTTAATATACTTGCACTCATCCAAGTGATGGGATGATGAAGTAAATCTCCTACCATCATCGTGCATACGGGCGCCATGAGAAGAGCTCCCAAGGCCCCTGAATACGTTTTTGCAGGGCTGATGCGAGGAAAAATTTTAGGACCTTTTAACCAGGACCCAAAAAAGTACGCGAAAATATCGGTAAAAATAGAACTTGCCACAATAACAATCCACCCACTCCAGCCTTTCGTGTTAAAAGTTTTCATAAAAGATAGTGCACCTAGGATAATAAATATACTTCCAAGACCCCATACGTAATATTTTTTTGATGTTTTTGCAACAAAACACGCATATCCCCATTCTGAAAGGCACCCCAGCACGAACAAAGATAAAATAATGTAAGCAATAGTTTTAGAGCCTTGGAACCAATAAACAAGAGCGAAAAGTAACACAAAAAAAACTGTCATCCATACGCTGGATTGCACACGTTCTTTAAGATGAGAAAAAAGATGTAATTTCATCGCCAACCTGTATTATTTGGGGACTCTGTACACGATTTTGCCAAAGCCTTAACTCTTTAGCAAGTCTTTAGCCAAAAATCCTATTGAATGGGGAGTAAACTATTGATATACTTTCAATATTATAATTTTTAGCTGTATCTCTGATGGATTTTTCTCAATTTACACAACTTGTTCCTTTTGTTGCCTGTTTTGCTATTCTATATTTTATTGTTCTACGTCCCCAGCAACAAAAAATTAAAAAACACCGAGAGGTTTTATCCGCGCTAAAAAAAGGAGACCATGTTATTTTGGGAGGAGGTATAGAAGGTATAGTGGAGGAAGCTCAGGTAAATAGCGCCAAAATTCGCGTGTCTATTGCTCCAGGAGTGATTGTGGGAGTACGTCGAGATTTAATTATAGAAACCTTTCAAACACAGGAAAAAAATTCAGAAAAAAATTAGGTCTTTACAAATTAAAGTAAGGGAGTAGATATGAAAGAAATAAGGTCTGTTTTGGTGGTGTGTGGGGGACGTTCTCCGGAGCACGAGGTAACACTCAAGTCTGTTCGTTATTTGTTGCAATACATGCCTTTGGAAATTCAGGTTTATATCTGGGGAATTGATCGAGAAAATAATGGATATTCTTTGTCTCCTGAACAGATTAATAAAAACATACGTGTAAGTTCTGGCTTAGGTGCTCCTTTTGCTTACCTTAGACGACATCAAGGCCATGTTGAGTTTTGTGTAGAGAATTGCATGCCTGTAAGAATTGATGTTCTTTTTCCTATGATTCATGGTGCGACCGGGGAAGACGGGTGTTTACAAGGATTTTCAAAATTTTTAGGTGTGCCTTGTGTGGGAGCAGATGTTGTGGGCTCTGCGCTATGCATGCAGAAACGTTTAGCGAAACAGGTGTTGGTGGCAAATAATTTACCAGTGGCTCCTTTTCTTTTTAACCAAAATATTTCTAGCGTACCTTCCTATGCCTATGCTGTAGATCAACTAAAGAGCGAAAATTTGTTTATTAAGCCTGCAAGCTCCGGATCTTCTGCGGGGGTTTCTAGTGTATGTTGTGAGTCTGAGTATTATGAGGCGGTTCGAGAAGCATTTTATTACGATGATGAAATACTGATTGAGCCAAAAATTTTAGGAAAAGAAATTGAGTGCTCTGTACTGAATGGCGTTGCAGCTGAAGTGCTGGGAGAAGTGGAGCCTACCCGTAATTTTTATTCCTATGAAGCAAAATATCTTGATCCCAGTGGAGCACGTTTTTATATGCCTGCACGAATTCCTTCTTTGAAAGCAGAAGAGGTACGTAGCATGGCAGAAAAAGTAGCACATCTTCTAAAATGTGATTCTATGGTGAGAGTAGATTTTTTTTTAGAAGAAAATGGCACACTTTGGATCAATGAAGCCAATACGTTACCTGGATTGACTGCTATCAGCTTTTACCCTAAACTTTGGGAACTTAGTGGTGTTTCAGGGGCTGAGCTTATTAAGTCTCTCTTACGTAGCGCATTAGATCAGTACACAAAATCATTGTCTTTTTTAACAACGGGTCCTTGGAGTTTGTAATCTAAAATAATTTCTATAAATGCTGAGGTAACGTTTTGGATAGATTTCTTTTCTTTAGTGTCTACACTTATCTAAAATCTTATGATACATAGCACGATAAGCGTTTACACAGCGTTCCATTGTAAATAGTGTATTAACAGCGCTCTGTCCTGCTTTTCCTATTTTGGCTCGTAAAGCCGAATCTGATATTAGGAGTCCAAGAAAGTGTGCCATTTTTTCTGTTTCTCCTATAGGTACTAAGTAACCGGTTTCTCCAGAAACGATAGCATCCTTATTTCCTCCTACATCTGTTGCTACTACCGGAAGTCCCTGAGCCATTTTTTCCAATAAGCTATTAGAGAATCCTTCTTGATGGGAAGGAAACACACCGATATCTGCCTGGGTTAAAATGTCTGTAGGATTAAAAATCTCTCCCAAAAATCTGAAATGCTCTGAAAGTCCTTGGATTTCGATACGATGTTTAAGAAAACTTATACGGTTCTCCTGATCTTTTCCTGCCAACACAAAACAAAATTTTTTATGTCCAAAAGATAATAAAGTGAGTGCTACAGCAATTAAATCTTCATGCCCTTTATAGCTCATAAAATTTGCTACATAGACAATTCTAATCCATCCCAAAGGAATACGCTCAAGCTCTCGAAACGTTTTATTTTTAGCTTGTGCTCTAAAATGCCTTAAAGGTATTCCATTAAAAATTTGATGTACTTTATAGCCAGGAATTCCTTCTTCAATAAGCTGTCTAGAAACTTCAGAACTGTTTCCTAAGGCTAAACATAGGTGGCGATGTAAAAATTTTTCTAATCTTTGTAGAAGATATCGATGTCTGGCATATTCATTAAGAGATCGACGACTCATCAAAAAATGCTTTATTGTTTTATTTCTGTTTAAAATATAAACCACTCCCGAACCACAGTACGCAATAGGCAAAAAAGCGTGAAGAATGTCTACTCCAGAAGAAAGTTGAGTGCGAAGGCTTAATATACCTTTAATCCAACGGCGAAGCCTTCCATATCGAGACGCCTCCGGTGGTAAAAGACAGGTTAGTTTAATGCCTTGTTCTTCAAACGAAGGCGCTAACGTACCGTAATCATCATCAAATATAAATACGTGTACAGAAAACCACTTCTGAAGTTTTGGTAAAATTTCAAGAAGATGCACTTCACATCCCCCTCGATTTAATTTTGTCACTACATAAGCGATACGGGGCTTAATAGGAACACTGTTTTGTAGTATCTCCATTATGCGTTGATATACTGATCTTCTGCAAAATTCCAATTTAAATAGTGCACAATGTTTTCTAAATAATTCTTGCGTTGATTGTAATAATCTACATAATACGCATGCTCCCAAACGTCTATAGTAAGTAACGGATACTTTTTATGATTTTCTATCCAAGGCAAATGAGCGTTAGAAGTGGCGACGATCTCTAATATATTTTCATATTTGTTGTAAACAAGCCACACCCAACCACTACCAAATTGAGTGAGCCCCTTAGAGATTAACTGTTCCATCATACTTTCAAGGGTACCAAAGCTTTGCTCAAGATGGTCTCGAAGTGGTCCAGGTTTTAAAAGGCGGCGCTCCGAAATCGGCGTAAGACTCTTCCAATATAAATCGTGAGCAATAATCTGTGCACTGTTATTAAAAATAGTCCTATGGTTCTGATGATAACTTTTCTTAGCCGTCTCTTCCAGAGATAATCCTGAATATTCTTGGTGGCGTAACACAAGATCATTAAGTTGGCGTACGTATCCTTGATGATGGCGCGTATAGTGAAGCTCTAGTGTTGTGGTAGAAAGAGTGGGTGCAAAGTCATCAAATTCGTAAGGTAATTTCATAAGAGAAAACATTAAATTTATCCTTTGCTTTATGAATGATATGTGTAGTGTACCTTAGCCAAAAAAAAGATCAACCCTACACCGTGGAGTTAAGACAATAGTATTATTTTATGATCATTATGGTGTAATATCTAGTTTCTCTATTTTATTGGAATAGTAATCAGGATAAAGTGCTCTGACTGCAATCCACTTTGCTTCATTTGCTATGGCGCCTTCTATAGGAGTTGCGGCAAGCTCCCAAAGTCCTAGGGTTGCTACATCCAGTACACCATGAACTACAGCGCGACCTGCGCCAAAATCTCCCTTTTTTGCTCTCCCCTTGAAAAATTCTTCTCGTTGTCCAGAAGGAAGATAGCGGACTTGTATCAACTCTAAGCCTTGTGCTAACAATTGATCTTTTTCTCTTAAATTTCGGAGGTCCTCAACGCTTATTCCTGGATCAGAGGCTGCTTTTTCCACGGAACACCCAGAACAAAAAATGAATACAGTGGCAAAAAAAATTAAATACATAAAGATTCTATTAATAAAATTTCTTTAAGACCACTATAAATTAAAAAAAAAATTTTTACTAGTAGCACATAGTACTTAGTGGTATACAACGATACGATTTCAAAACCAAACTGAGTTTAGGTATTAATTCGCTCTTTTTCAGAAAAGTACCAAGATATTCATTACGACTGAAAAAGTGTAGAAAAAAATCATGACAATACTGTCAGGAGAAGCACTCTACTCCTGTAAAGATTTGGTGAATATATTCAAATCCGGAAACGTGATCAAGAAGGGTATACCGCTAATACATTTCTATCCTTAGGAAAAAATTTAATGTACTCCAATGCAAAAGTCAGAAATGCAAAACAATTTTTACGCGCTTTTTTTTAACGTTCTTCTTTAGGTGTGTGGAACTACTGTAGGCATAGGATTGAAGAGGGAAAGTTTGAAGTACTGCTTAGTGCCTTTCTTCCCCGTAATAGCAGTGTTTTCCAAAAAAAATAATATTGATTTTGAAATAGTCTGTCTATCTTATTTTCGATTTTCCGCCGCCTTGGTTTAACTTCCGTACATTTTAGCCGAGAGAGGTAGAGTTAAGATTTAAATTTATATCGTAAGAGTCTGTATGTATGGATGAGCGATCCGCTTTAATAAGCGCATAGAATGAGCGATCATCACCCTATTTTCGGCAGCTGCTAAAGGAATTTTGTACTCTTTAGACAATCTTGGATAATGATTGAGCCAAGTAAAGGTTCGTTCAACGACCCATCTTTTGGCGAACACCGCCCATTCTGGGGTTCTGAAATTTCAATTGTCTTGTTAAGAAGATTTTCTACAAACGCTAGCATGGTTTTTCCATACCCGAAATTGGCGCAAACGCTTTTGAGTGTCGGATATTTTGCAGAGCCTCTTAAAAAACATTGCACTTCCCTACTGTGATTAGCGTCATGAACAGTACCGTGCACTCAAGGCCCCCTCATAACAATAAATATTTGAAAAAAGAAAAATAATAGGGAATGCCTTGAAGGGTGAACAATAGACCGCCTGCATAACGAGATGTCAGGATAACTCCATGGTGTAAATAGCTGCTATTAGATTGAATCTGAGTCCAAATCGTTTACGTCTATTTCTGTATTGATCAGATATGATTTTGAACCGTTTAATC
>NZ_PHHC01000125.1 GCF_002930195.1 Holospora curviuscula
CATTATTTCTCGTCTATAGAAGGCTTAAAAGTTAAGCGTTAGCGGTAAAAATGTTTACCTTTTGGGATACTTATGAAAAAATAAATATCAAAAAACAATCAACGATATAGCGCCTAAAATTCTTGTATAGAGGGACAAGAGTGGTATAGAGAGAAGATTTGAAAAAATAGAGATTGGGTAAGAGAAGTAAACACTGTTTGGTAAAAACGTGGTACATATTACAAAAAAAATGATAGTATAGCTGGAATAATTAATCCATCGCTTCCGTGAGTGTTAATGGTTCCTGCATGTTTAGTCATTGGGTAGAACGGTGTTTAGTTAAAGCCCTAAACCCAAGCCTGATTATGGATCATGCCTCATTCTATAACGCTTATAAGACAAAAGCAGTGATTGAATCGCTGGGCTGCGGGCTAGTGTTTTTACTGCCATATTCGCCCCGATCTGAACTTCATTGACAAGATCTGCTCTTTTCATTAAAGATTTATCGAAAAAACGCTTTAATTTCTCAGGTGTTCTATAGTCTTATGGTGTACTGAGTTTTTCTGGCTTGACATACAAAACGCTTGTAGTGTTAGGACACAATGATTCGTAAGGAAACGTAAAAAATCGTTTGTGTGTACCCTTATAACGCTCGCGAGACTCTATCTTAAAAAATTCAGGTCACACTCAGAACGTTTGAGCGTTTGTATTCACTCACTGAGAGATTTTAAGAAAACACCTCAAAATATGACTCACATTTTTTAGATTTTGCGAATTATATCATCTAGATACTTGTATTATACGGTATGTCTTTTATTTTTTTTGTTTTAAAAACGCATCTAGTATCAGTAGAAATAGTGTCAAGAGTACTGCACCTTTGTGTGAGTTTTTATTCACACTCCCAGTGCAAAGAGGAATCTTCGTCGTCTAATAAGATTTGACATGCAGTAAACTAGATGAAATATGAGGTTAGAGTGGAACGAAAAATAAAAATACTTAAAATTTTAAGTCTATAAAGAATTTTGGGTTTCAAAAATATTTTTATTGCATAATTGTCACAATTTCAGAATCAAAAGGACTCTAAAACCATTAATCTTAGGCACTTTTTTTATTTAACTAGTCACGTAAAAGATTGAAATAGAAGGAATAAAGTATAGTATTGACATCAAAAAGAGGTTAGAGATGTCAAAAAACTATACAAGTGATCTAAAAGACGCAACGTGGAAAGCCACAGAAGAAGCAATCAACCAGAGAAAAAGGAAGGCCGCCACCTAAAGATTCTAGGCTGGTATAGAACGGCATAGTTTATATAGCCAATTAACGATAGAATGATTATAATAGAAGAAAAGAAAAGATATTTAAAGATGTCGTATTCATTAGATTTTTGTCGCAAGAGTTTAGGAATTAAGAAGAAAGAAGGGGTGTAGCTATCAGAACTCTGGTAAACGTTTTAGAATGTTTAGAATGGGTGATTATAGAGGGAATACGCGTTTAGAACCGAACTCAGAGCCTGTATTTATGGATGAGGGATCCGCCTTAACAAGCCCATAGAATGCGCGATCATCATCTTATTTTTGACAGCTGCTACAGCACTTTCGTATTCTTTAGACAAACTTGGATAATGCTTGAGCCAAGCCAAGGTTCGTTCAAGAACCCATCTTTTGGTGAGCGCAGCCCATCTTAGGGTTTTGAAATTTCAATGGTCTTGTTAAGACCGTTTCTCACAAACGCTAGCATAGGTTTTCCATACCCGGAATCGGCACAAACGCTAGCATGGGTTTTCCATACCCGGAATCGGCACAAACGCTTTTGAGTGTCGGATAGTGTTGCCGAGTTTCTTAAAAAAGATTACACCCCCCTATCGTGATTCGCGTCATGAACAATAGCGTGCACCAGAGTGCCTTGTGTATCCACAATACTATGGCGTTTAGGTTCTTTTATTTTTTTTCCTTCGCCAATGCTGCGTTGTTCACAAGCCCCGGCAGTTTTGACCCTGTGTGAATCAATCCTGCGATCGCTTGGGTGTTCACTTCCACCAGCCTTGATTTGACGTATCTTAAGAAACTCGCTCAGTACTTTTTTCCATATTCCTTTGATCCTGCATCTTCGATAAAATGATTGTACAGGCGAGTATGGCGGAAAATCTTTAGAAAACATTCGCCATGGGCAGCTGCTCTTTATTATGTAAAATACTCTGTTAACACGCTCTTTCTTTTGGTTTTTACTTCTATTACTATACTTGCTCCATTCACAATGATCCTTAATGAGCTTTTATTTATGAATCCCTCATTCTTATTACCTTCAAACTTGACTATACTGCCTCCGTTTATCTATGAATACAGGTTCTAACAGTTTGTATTGCTTCTTTTGTTTTCTAAGCGTCATGAAATGAGGCATAATCCAAGATCGCTCCTTATCAGAGTTTTAGCGCTTTGATTCAACACGGCTCTCCTCAATGATTAAAAAGAGTCGTATTGCGAAACCTGTTATAGGGGGTATAGATTGATTCTTCATTAAGCGAGTATAATAGGTTCTTTTGGAATATGTGCTACGCTTTTTAGCAGTTAGGTTTTCATTTTTCTTAGTTCACCCTCTGTCTTTACAAAGCGTCCTCTCTAGACCACCCTTGTCACTTTATACAAGATTTTTAGGCGATGTATTGCTTCAAAAGCCTTCCTAGAGGTAAAGATTTGTTTATAGCTAAAGCCTTTAAGCCTTCTATAAACAAAAGCAATGCTTGCGTTAAATAGTCTAGCGATCTCTTCTCATAGTTTATCTTTGTTATTTTCCTATGGCCGAGGGTGTGTGGCGAGCTGATACAAACAAAACGGTTCTGGCACTGATCTGCTATTAAGGAATCAGCACCACAATGCGTTTTGAGACATGGGGTGAGCGCGTTCTTATACCAAAATTGAAGCCGAGGCAGACGGTTATTCTGAACAATGCAGTGTTTCTATACGTCAAAGCAAGGTGCTAAATTCATAGAGGGCCTCGGGTGTACGCGCTGCTTTGACTGGCCGGCTTATTTTTCTGACCTCAACTCAATCGAACATTTTTGGCCCCCCCTTAAGCGCAACATTCTCACTTTCAGCGCATCTTTTTCTTTTCTCTAAGTCATTTTCATCAGGGCTTTACCCCGCTTTCTTTGCAATCATATTGACTATATCCTGTAATCAAGGATATTTCTTTCATTACGCGAGAATGGTTACCAAATAGAAAATAATCAACATAGGCTATATAGTTTTCATAAAGCGTATCCAGCTCCACTACTATACACACTTCGTTTATTAAAAGTCTTTATTTAAAATAAATAAAAAAGTCATTGTACTTAACAAAAAGCTTATACACATCGCTAGAGTACAATTTTCAGTAGATGGGCGTTTTATAATTTAAATGATGAAAAATATTGTGCTTAAGATATAAAATTTTCCTTAACTGTCACTATAAGCAGCGCTTGTTAATGCGTAACTCCTAGATACTTTAAAACATTTTCTACCTTGAGTCGTGTTTTAACCGATAATCGTTTCCATAATATGTGGTATAAATATCTAAGTCTTCTAACGGTTTTGGAGCTTCTGTTTTATAAAGACGCTTACCCCCTGATTGATTGCCTCCTAGAAATCTTATCTTTGGCCCCACATCCAATCGCGATGGAGAAACAGGGGTAGACAAAGAATTGCCTTTTAGCAATCTTATATTTGGCCTATCCGATCCCGATGGAGAAGAGGAAGACAAAGATGTTATTCTTTTTGTACCCCGTGATGTAAACTGATTGTCCGTTAAGTCTTTTAGAAGTTTTACCTTAATTTCAAGCCGTTCTTTAAGACGTTCTTTTACCTCATCTGATAATTTATTATAGTCTTCTATTACCTTTCCTTTGTCCATCTCATAGATTTTTTCCGAATACTCTATTGGAAGATTAATGGATACCGCTAAATCTGATAGATTTAAATTAAGGTCTTTCACAAATTCGTCGAATATAAGTTTATCGTCTTGCGGAATTTTAAAATTTTTTTCTGCTTTTAGCTGGCTTCCAGTACCTAAGAGTACCCCCAGCATGAAAATCTTAATTAATGTTTTTTCATGTTTTTTCATGTTTTTTCTTGTTACTTAATTACTATTATAGTATACATGAAAAAAAATAAGAATTTGTTACACCATGATCTCCATGGAGGGTAAGCGTCGATAAGATTCTAGAGCTGTATTTCTGGAATGCTCCATATCCACAATGGGCAATGGATAGCTTTGACCTAAAGTAATCCCCGCATCTTTTAATACTGCTTCAGGCGCTTTCCAGGGGGAAAACACGTAGGTGTTGGGTAAATGTTCCAGTTCTGGAACGAATTTTTTCGTATATTCCCCGTCGGGATCAAATTTTTCTCCCTGAAGAATGGGATTAAATATTCTAAAATAGGGCGCAGCATCCGCCCCACATCCCGCAACCCACTGCCAACTTGCGCTATTGTTTGCCAGATCTCCATCTACTAAACACTCCCAAAACCAGTCTCGACCATGATGCCAGTGAATCATTAAATTTTTTACTAAAAACGATGCAACGATCATCCGAACTCGGTTGTGCATATAGCCCGTTTGCCAAAGTTGGCGCATACCTGCGTCCACCACCGGATATCCAGTCGTTCCGCTGCGCCATGCCTCTAAAAAACGCGTATTATCTTTCCAAGGAAACGCATTAAATTTAGTTTGAAAATTATCAAAAGGAAGTTTCTTAAAATGTGTTAAAAGATAACAGGAAAACTCTCGCCAAATCACTTCACTTAAAAAGTGCTCCTTATCTGCAGAGCAGACCTTCAATGGGTCAATAGCCTTTACAGAGTGCCAAATTTGATACGGAGAAATTTCTCCAAAGTGAAGATTTACCGATAAGTGCGAGGTGTTCTTTCTTCCAGGATAGTCTCTCTCCTTTTTATATCCTGGCAATCCGTTACGCAAAAAATTATTTAATTTATTCATCGCTGATTCTTCACCAAAATCCCAATACTTTTCAATCTTATCCCGCCAAGAAACATTGGAAGTCAATTTTAAATCTGCAAGGCGAGTATTATTTTCGTGGTCTCTCATTAAGATGAGATGCTCTGGTTTTGGCAAAGGGCTTCTGGGTTCTAGAGAACATACTTTTTTTTTGTACGCACTAAAAACTTTATAATATCCGCCATCTTCTTTATTAATGTCTTTCGGAACCCACAAATAAGACCCATTAAATATTGTATAATTAATTTTTAAATCTCTGAGTATTTTTTCAATCGCTTCATCACACAACACAGTCCATGGCTCATAACAGTGATTCCAAAATAGATGTTCCACATTATATTGTTGAATTAACTGCAAAATTATTTTTTCTGGTGTGCCAATATATATGTTGAGATGGTCCCTCAAAGTTTCATTAAGACGTTCTAAGGAATAGTGCAAATAAATTTTACTTGCACTTCCACTCTTAAAAGAGGAGGGTGCTAAATCATCTAAAATATAGATAGGCAATACTTTCCCTAATCGCGAGGCTTCTAAAAGTCCGGGGTTATCCGTCAAACGTAAATCTTGTCTAAACCAGAAGATTGAAATACACTGTTTCATACTATAATCCTTTTTCTAAATTATTAAACAGAGAACAGTAAAGTGCCTTACAAATTTTTTTTAGAAACTGTTTTCTTACTATCATTATAACAAATATAATCCCATTTTCAAGCTAAATTATTATATACCTTAAAAAACCGTTCTGCCTGCTGGTATAATTTTAAGGAATGTTTGTAATTCCGTTCACTGAGTATTGATATGATTAAGTCAATAGAAAAGCTGCGATTATTTGGAGTACACTTAAAAAAGTATTAAAATTGATTCTTTTACCAAATTTTTGTGTTTTTTCTGTTTCTACAGTGTTTTAGATAAGAGAAAAGATTAGGTAATCTACGCATCTACGGCATTTGTAAGCTTAGGTATACGTTCAAACCCTCTACTTCGAACTTAGAACCTGTATTTATGGATGAGGGATCCGCCTTAACAAGCCCATAGAATGCGCGATCATCATCTTATTTTTGACAGCTGCTACAGCACTTTCGTATTCTTTAGACAAACTTGGATAATGCTTGAGCCAAGCCAAGGTTCGTTCAAGAACCCATCTTTTGGTGAGCGCAGCCCATCTTAGGGTTTTGAAATTTCAATTGTCTTGTTAAGACCGTTTCTCACAAACGCTAGCATGGGTTTTCCATACCCGGAATCGGCACAAACGCTTTTGAGTGTCGGATAGTGTTGCAGAGCTTCTTAAAAAAGATTACACTCCCCTATCGTGATTAGCGTCATGAATAGTACCGTGAACTATGCCTTGTGTATCCATAACACTATGGCGTTTAGGTCCTTTTTTTCCTCCGCCAACGTCGCGTTGTTCACAAGCCCCGGCAGTTTTGACACTGTGTGAATCAATCCTGCGATCGCTTGGGTGTTCACTTCCACCAGCCTTGATTTGACGTATCTTAAGAAACTCGCTCAGTACTTTTTTCCATATTCCTTTGATCCTGCATCTTCGATAAAACGAATGTACAGTGGAGTATGGTAGAAAATCTTTAGGAAGCATTCGCCATGGGAAGCCGCTCTTTATTAGACCTCTTCAGAAACTGGATTAAATTTAAAGTTTGATGTAAACGCTCTATAGAAGGATCTGTCATGAAGTAGAAAACTATGAAAAAAATTTCGTCGTTTAATAGGCGTTAAAAGATCACCTTTTGAAAAGATGCTTGATATTTTGAGAGAAGCCGAACGCCTTAAAAAAGGGAAAGTCGGTCGAAAAAAAAAGCTTATTTTAAAGGATCGCCTTCTTATGGCTCTTGAGTACATACGGGAATACCGTACTTATTTCCATATAAGCCAAAGCTATGGGGTTAAGTAAGAGTACGGCTTATGATAGGATTAAATGGATAGAGGGCACGCTTATCAAGCACCCTGATTTTGCTTTGCCAAGTAAGAAAGCTGGGTGCTTTTGAATCATGCCTTATTCTATACATTATCAAAAAACGTGAGAGCTTATCTACTCTTCGGGCTAAAAATAATACTTTTTCCCTTTTACGCAGCCGATTTTAATCCTATACAAAAGTTCTGGTCTCATAATAAGCCGATGGAGTAAGGAGC
>NZ_PHHC01000126.1 GCF_002930195.1 Holospora curviuscula
TTCTTTAGAAGTAAGTCCTGAAACTATGCTCTCATATATTAGAGGTCATTGGGCCTTACATTGGGTAGTAGATAGGTCATTTGGTAAGAATCAAAGAAGAATACGAAAAGAAAACACTCCCCACAGTATGGCAATAATCAGGCATATAGCTCTGAACAAGCTCAGATGCCAGGACAATCAATCAAGCGGTTCAGAAAAATGAGGGGGCTGGAGTGAGGACATACTTTTCCGTATCTTGCAACAAAATTTTTTATGAGGTGGCCCTGATAGCGTACCCATCTTGCATTTTCTCGTACCTTTAGATATTATGATGTACTAAGTAAAAAATAATCTTTTCTTATTTTTTAAAATTTTATGCGTATTCAAAAATAAATAACAAATGACTTCAAACTTTAAAGTTAATGGAGTGTTGATAATATTTAAAGAAAAAATTGCTCAAAGATTCAGTAGAGCAGCATCTGATTACGACGAAGTAGCGCACATTCAGCGAAAATGTGCTCAGTTACTCGTTGAAAGAACCCTTTCAGAATTTTCTGAGTCTCAACCACAACACATTTTAGATTTAGGTACAGGCACCGGGTATATGGTAGATTATTTACGAATCAGCTTTCCTAACGCCCATTACACAGTAAACGACTGCGCGCTGGAAATGTTGAAGCAGTGCAAAAAAAAATTTTCCAGCCTCCACATAACTTATCAGTTGGGAGATTTAGAACGTATCTCTTTTCCTGATCAGGATCTTGTGGTAAGTAATTTTGTATTTCAATGGCTTGCCCATCCACTGATGACACTACAACGCTTGTATTCTAAAACCCAAGTTTTTTCTTTTTCCTGTTTGCTTGAAGGCACTTTTTCCCAGTGGTACGAACTTTTAAAGCACTGGAACGTTGCGATTTCTCCCCCTGTATATCCAAAATTTTCTCATATACAGAGAGTGTGTGAAGAAATTTCTAAAGGAAAAGTGCGGATCTGGCGAAGGTCTTTTACATTAAATTTTTCCAGTATTCGTCAATTTATGCACTATCTTCAATGTCTAGGAGCCAGTGCGGTTCCTGTGCTTTCCACATATGGAGCCTTAAAAAAATTGCTTGCTACACCAGAGTTTTCTTTTGAAGTACAATACAATGTTTTTTTTGCCATTCTTACTCAAAAATAGATGCGTGTATTTATTACTGGTACAGATACAGACATTGGAAAAACAGTTATCTCCAGCTGGTTATGTCTTCATACTGGGTTTAGTTATTATAAGCCTATACAGACGGGAATCGCACCCTCATCTTCAACTTCAGACCGAAGCATAGTTTATCAAATCTCAGGGACGTCTACATTAAAAGAGTATTGGGTACATGAAATACCAAACGCGCCCCAGGTTATTGGGCACCTTTGTGGAGAAAAGTCATTAAAAGTGGAAGACATTCCTATTCCTGAGGCCGATCGTGTGGTTATTGAAGGTGTGGGAGGTGTGCTGGTACCACTTAATGATCAAGAACTTATTATAGATATGATACTCTATTTTAACGCTCCCGTCATTCTTGTAACACGGCCATATTTGGGAACCATCAACCACACATTATTAAGTTTGGAGGCACTTCAACGACGAAATATTGTTATCTTAGGTGTTATTATGAACGGGCCCTGTTGTAAAGCCGTAATGCATAGCATTCAACAGCATGGAAAAATCCCAATTATTGCTGAATTTCCAATTCTTGAAACTATTTCTTACAGAACGCTTCAAGAAGTTTCTTTACCAAGGCTTCTTATGAAAGCGCTGAATTTAGAGGATTAGGATGATATAAAGAATAATGAAGGTTAAGAATAATTTAGACAGTAAGAACAAACTGACGAAGTAAGGGTACGAATTTTTTCAAAATTATAGGCTCCATCAATTCTTCAAACGATGAGTGTAATAGGGGGAGATTTTTTCGTATAACGATTCAAAAAGTGAATATTGAAACTTCCCAGGAAAATTCTTACGGACGTCATGCGCTCTCTTAGGCTAAACTTCTAAGCTATGAACACAGCAATAGCCTTCAGGGTGTTTAGTCATTTTGTACTCCTGTAATTTTTCTATGCTCAAAGTATAAATCGTACAGAATTTACGAGATTAAAATTTTTAAATTTTTTTGGTCCACTGATTTGGCTCTAAGGTATAGTAAATCCTATAATATTAGGTGCGAGAAAGAGTCAGATTATGGTCTCATATCATTGAACTATTTCTATCATGCTCTTTTTACTCCATCGCCTTATATTAGTCGAGAATTTCTGTATAGAATTAAAAATCGGGTGAGTAAGAAGGGAAAAATATTATTTTTTAGCCCACAGATTGAATGAGCAGTGTCGTGTTTTGTAATGTATGGAATAAGGCATGATTCAAAAGCACCCTTTGTACGGGTTTTCGTGCTTTAATTCAGCACTGTTCTCATCGATGATTAAAAAGATCAATATTACAAGACCCGTTATGATCACGATGGAGGTGGCTTGGAGAGAAGAAAAAGATGCGCTGAAAGTGAGGATGCTGCCCTTAAGGTTAGGACAAAATGTTCGCTCGAATTAAGGTCAAGAGAATAAGGAGGTAGGTAAAGTATGACCAGAATCCTTAATCATTTTCTGCATAGCTTTACCTTTATGGAAAACAGGATTATCCAGAACAATACCAAAGTTTCCTGGGATATTGGTGAGTACTGTTTTCTCTACCCAACACATTAATACCTCTCCAGGATCCGTAAACAATCTAATTTTCCCAAAAGTAGAGCCCATTAAAGCGCCTATACCATGTGTTCTACTTTTGGCACCCCAATCCTGTTTTTCTTAACAACGCTGCGCTTTTACCAAATACCCGTGCGTTCTTGACATATTATGGGCAACTCTACGTTCATCAACTTTTCTGTTTAATTCATTACACTTTTTGTAAAAAACAGATCTTTTTTCTGGATCCGCCTTTGGATGATTTAAGAGTTTTTTTATAGCGAACACCAAGACGTCTCAGGGCTTTCAAAATGCCAACAGCACTAACTCCACGCTCTAGGCTGATAGGCATAAGAATCTATCGTATATCGTGTTCTAAACAGTCCATGTCTATTGTTATGGCTGGCTTATAGCAAACGAATTTCGGTTCTAAACGTGGACTCCTTCTATAGTTTGCTGACCCATTCCAAAGCGTCTGCTCGATTTCTCATAGCTCCCCCCTTCTTTCGTCTTCATTCCTCAACCCTTACGACAAAACTCTAATTCATACGACATCTTTAAATATTTTTGTCTTTTATTTTATTATAAATATTCTATAATTATTTTATATAAAGTATTATTTCAATTATTTCAAATCTCATCTTTAAGCTATAAAAGCATCGGACTTAATTCTGAAAAAAAAGACTAGAATAACCTAGGCTACTTGCTTGCAAAAACTTTTTATAGACTTTTTTGTACATGAGTGAAGTGATATTTTAACTATTTTTATATTAAATTATTTACTCAACGTATTTTAATGAATTTTTAGTAAAGTACGAAATTTGTGTAAAATCAAATCTTCCTCTAGAAGTATACCCCCCAAATACGTGTATACTGTAGGTGCATACACCTATACTTCTAAGGAGTACCTATGAACTTAACATTTTCTTTAATAAAACCAGGAGCGATGCAGCATTGTGAAGAAATTTTAATGGCTATAAAAGCAGAAGGGTTTTCCATTATTGCTATGAAAACTCAACACCTTACTTTTTCCCAAGTTGAAATTTTTTACAAAGAACATCGTGATAAATCTTTTTTTCATGAAATGTGTGAAGGATTGACTCAGGGACCAGTTTTGTTGGTGGTAATTCATGAAAAAAAAGGAATAGAAACTCCATTGCGATTCAGAACTTTATTAGGGGCTACTAATCCAAAGGAGGCACTTCCTGGAACGCTGCGAGCGCGCTTTGGAGTAGATATTAATTCTAACGCGGTTCATGGATCGGACTCCAAGATTAGTGCTATTAGAGAATTAAGCTTTTTCTTTTCCGGTATAGAAATAGGATTCGATATTACTGACTATTTACCCCTCTAAACATTTTGAAAATCCTTAATCTCAGAATTTATCTGTGAAAAAAGCATTAAAAAGAAGGGTCTCTTTCGTAAAACCTCTTTCAAAAAAATTGAGGCTGGTTTTTTTGATAGTATCCTTCTGTTTCCGTTTTTTTAAGCTTGGATAAGATCATGTTGCTTCATAGAGGTTAGGAAGTGAAGGGTTCCAACGATATTTCGTGAAGCATTTTCTGTTCTATTGATCTTAAATGAAGTTCTAAAGAAAAATCAATCAGTGTGTTACGCCAAATTACTACACCTCCCAAAATAAGATTTGGGTTTTGAACCTGATGGATACGTACCTGAACATTGTAGCGATTTCGAAATAATTCTACAAAAGCTGATAAGATATGGTCGGGGAGCGAAATCGCAGTTGTAATGTATACATTTTCTAATCCTTGTTGACGATCTTGTAAATAGGTTAACAGATCTTGGAGAAAAAAAATTCTGTGCTCTTTATAAAGTAAGCGCAGCAATTTTTCTGTTACAGAATTCCAAGGCCCAGTGTTGTCTTTACAACGACTCAGAATACTATGACCCATGTTTGCCAAAGATGGGGAAGCGGATAATAATCGCCACAAAATAGGTCTTTTACGAAACCAGATGTCTACCAAAGTGAGTTCTTTGATAAGGATATTTAACAGTGGGATGGGTATTCCAAGTAAAACCTCTCCATAAAGACGACACACTGTGGAAAAAAATCGCGGTTTTGCAAGGTATTTCATTGCATCCTATAGTAGGGGTAATGGTGATTTAATTCTAGCAGAGAAGTGCCGTATTGGCTAGAGATAGCGGTCCCAGAGACAGGACCTACGCAGGAAAAATTTATCTTGACAGAGTTAGCGAGGTGTTTGAAAGACATAGCATTTTTGCCCGTCAGTGATTTAATGGGTGGTTTTCGGCTTTTTTTCAGGTTCACTCATACTAAAAGTGCTTATTTAGGCAGTATATCTAAGTTTTCAGCCGTATTCTCATGGCCAATACAGGCTTTGTCTTCGTTGA
>NZ_PHHC01000127.1 GCF_002930195.1 Holospora curviuscula
AGGTAATATTAGGGTGTGTCAACACGTGCTGGTAACGCGATAACCAGAAATTTATCAATCCTGTGATGTGGATTGCCCGCAAGGGTGCAGCTTGGCATGCCTTTCCAGAATCTTACGGGAAATAATCGAGAGCTCACAAACGCTTGATACGATGGTCCAAAGCCGGTGTGCGGCAAATCATCTTCAATACCCTTGCAGCAGATGCTGATACGCAATGGATCACAACTGATTCCACAATGATTGGCGCCCATCAACACGTCGCGGGCGCCAGAAAAAAATACAGTAATGGTACACAAGAACAAGCTCTGATGCACTCAGAAGGCAGTTTTAACACGAAAATCCAGCTGCATGGGATGCTTTAGGCACCCCCATCAGATTCATTCTATCGCCTGGTCAGTGCTCTGATTATAAAAAAGCTCTTGATTTAATGGAGAATTTTGACTTTAAAACGCTATTGGCGGATAAAGGCTATGATGCCCGATGAGATTGTTCATTATGCTGGCAGCAACAAAGCCATTATCCTAATACGATCCATGCGAAAGAACCGCAGAGAATTTGATGCAGCTCTTTATAAAGCACTCTACTCTAGTCGAGCGAATGTTCAACAAGTGAACCCATTTCAGGCGCATTACACCCAGATATAACACACTTGAACACGCTTTTCTTTCCTTCCTTTATTTTTCTGTATGACTCATAATACTAAAGTAAACTTAAATGTCGACACGGCCTATTTTCTTTGAAAAAATGATCCTACGTTTATACTCTAAACGTTCTCCATCATTGTACTTTCTTTCTTATATTTCTACGCCAGCTACTGAGTGTTTTTTTTGTACACTTTAAACACTTTTGATGCTTTTTTTACTTACGGAATGTATTTATTTTGTTTTAAATTATTATCTTATGATCTTGTGGGAATTTTTATTTTCATTTTAGCATGGGTGTACACCTAAGTCAAAGCGATTTATTGTATTTTTTTATACTCTTTGCGTACACGAGTCTTTAACCTGGCGTAATCGAACACTCTAGGATGCATCTCTAATCCAAGCCTTTCCTTCTTCAGTACACTGAATAGAACGCTGAATTTTACAGACATGGGCTACAAAATCTTTATGAAAAGGCAAGTAAATCGAAGGGCTGGACAGAGCGAAAGGACGGATTTCTAGTAAATCTGTAGCGCCAAAATTTTCTAATCTGATTACTGTTCCAAGAGCTGCTTCCTGAAAAAAAACTTTGTACCCTTCCAGTTCTTTCCAATAATACTGATCTTGAGGAAGCGGCTCAAGATGTTCGATGAGTGTGTATAACTCCACACCTTTTAAAAGCTCAGCTTTTTCTCTTGAATCAACTCCACGACATCGCACCTCTATTATGGTTGGAGTACCAACGGAACCCACAAAATAAAAGTGAAAAATTTTTTTTTCAATATTCATCACTACGGAACAAAAGGTAATAAACAAAGGATCTTGAGTAAAAACTTTAACTTTTAAGTTCCCTTTTATTCCTTTTGGACCAAGAACTTTAGCAATAAGTAACATTAACTCTCCAAGAAGAGCGGATAAAGAGAATCGAACTCTCATCTAAAGCTTGGGAAGCTTTTATTCTACCATTGAACCATATCCGCGCTCTGACAAGTAACCCTAACATAGTTTTTATTTCAGTACAATACGGTTTTAATCCTCATGAAGAAAAATTTTCTATTATAGGATATAACACTTCTATAAATAAGGAAGAATAAGGACAATTAAATGCCTTCAATTTTAGTGCTCATCCTAAAACAGAACGTTTTTCGATCTTTTCTAATCTTACCTTAAAAAAATTAAGCAATTAAGTTTTTCCGGAGACTGGAACAAAAGGGGGAAACAACATTTAATTTAAGCAATTTTTTTAGTACACCATCCTGGACTTGACGTTCTGACTAAAAGATAAATCCCTACTCCCAACATGGGAAGGCTGTACGCTTGTCCCGCACTTATCATATTGTATTCAAACCAAGGAAGTAGATCCGGTTCTCGGGTATACTCACATACCCAGCGAGTTATAGAGTATCCTATTAAGAAACATCCAGAAAGTGCGCCCTTACTTCGTGGAAGCCCTGTTTTAAAAGCAAGCAGGTTTAAAACGATAAACAATCCTAACCCTTCAGAAAAAGCTTCATAAAGTTGGCTAGGATGTCGTGCAGTAGAGTCAACGTTTGGAAAAATCACTCCGTATTTCCAAGGAATTCCATAAAGCTCCTGATTTAAAAAATTTGCAATCCGTCCTAGAAATAGGCCTAGAGGTGCACCGCACAATAGGCAGTCTGTTAAAGAAAGCCATGAAATATTTCTGCGTCTACAAAACCACCAGCTAACCAGTGCACAGGTCAACACTGCACCATGAAACGCCATCCCTCCTTTCCACACTGAAAAAATCTCCAGGGGATATTTGAGGAAGTAGGATGGAGCATACAATACAACGTATCCTAATCTTCCACCGATAATGATAGCTGGCATAATCATCATTAGAAAATCTGCCAAAACACGATGACATAAAAAAAAGATATGGGATTTTAATAAAAAAACGCCCCAACGCCATGCTAAAACCGTTCCTATAGCATAAGCAATGCCGTACCAACGCACCGGGTGAGAAAAGATATAAAATGCAATAGGGGAGGGAAAATCCATGTTACGCCTCTCTTAGATATTTTGTCATACCAAGGTTTCCGTATACTTATCTAAAGAGGTGTATTCATCTGATCAAAAAAACTTCGGTTAGTCTCTGTAAGTCCCAACTTTTCAAGTAAAAATTCAGTTGCTTCTCCTCCAGGTGCCATAGAACTTAACACTTTTCGTAAAACCCACATACGTTGTAAGTATTTTGGATCAATTAATCGCTCTTCTTTTCGTGTGCCAGACCTAGAAACATCGAGTGCAGGAAAAATACGGCGCTCTGCCACTTTTCGATCTAAATAAATTTCTGCGTTTCCTGTTCCTTTAAACTCTTCAAAGATCACTTCTTCCATACGAGACCCAGTTTCTACTAAAGCAGTAGCAATGATGGTCAAAGAGCCTTTTTCTTCCACGTTACGGGCCGCACCAAACAACCGCTTAGGACGTTGTAAGGCATTGGCGTCTACACCTCCAGTCAATACTTTTCCAGAGGAAGGAAGCACAGTATTGTACGCTCTAGCTAATCGCGTTAATGAATCTAGAAGAATGACGACATCTTTTTGACACTCCACAAGACGTTTTGCTTTTTCGATCACCATCTCCGCCAACTGTACATGACGTGTTGCAGGTTCATCAAAAGTAGAACTTACTACTTCTCCTTTTACAAACCTTGCCATCTCAGTGGCTTCTTCCGGCCGTTCATCAATTAACATGACCATGAGGACGACATCGGGATGATTTTCTTGAATTGCCTGTGCTAAATTTTGTAAAATGATGGTTTTTCCGGTGCGAGGAGGTGCTACAATAAGTGCGCGTTGTCCCAACCCCAGAGGAACCACTAAATCTATGGCGCGTAAGGTTAGGCGGGCGTTATTAACCCAGTCCGAATTTTTTTTCTTTAAAGGCTTGACCAAAAGCCCAGGGGTGGCTATTTCCGGCGGAATTTCCAACTCTAAATTTAGTTTACGTTGAGGAAAAAGGGGGGTTAAATTTTCGAACGGAATGCGCCTAAAAGTTTTACTGGGTTCATCAAAATTAATCGTTTCAATAGTTTTGAGGGAAAAGTATCGCTCTTCTTCTCGACTGGGAGGCAAGATAATTCCCTCAATCACATCTCCAGTTTTTAAGTAATTTTTTCTAATAAGCTCTGGACAAACATAAACATCCGAAATTCCTGGTAAATAATTTACTTCCGAATACCGTAAAAAGCCAAATTGGTCCGATAGAATTTCTAACACTCCCAGACACAGGATCTCTTCTCCCTGTTCAAATTGTTTCTTTAGAATCTCAATTACAATTTCTTCCCCTTTCAGGCTTGCACTTTCAATTCCCAAAGACTCCGCCATCGCTCTTAGATTTAAGGGAGAATATTTTCGTAAATCACTTACTCTAATCATGAAAAATCCACAGAAAAAAAAGTTTTACCTTTGCAGTATGCAAAGGCTAGTGATGAAAGAGTATCTAACTTTCTTTTTTTTATCAAGAGCCTTCAAAGAAAAAATCTTATATTTCGTGTGATAAATCTTAATTTTTTTTACTTAGTCTGGCGTTATTTAATACATCAAAAAAATTTCTTAACACGTCCCTAGACATCTGTTGAATATTGATTTCGATGTTCTGGACAGGAAATAGGCTTTTTTGCAGCCTGGGGAAGTAGTTTTTTGATGCTCTCATAGTGTGTTCCAGAGGGATCTTGAACAAAGTTTGGAAAGGCTAAACTTTGAAAAATTTTCTGCAATTGCTTTAACATGTTTTGGAGATACGCAGTGTCAGATTTTGGTTCAAAAAAATATTGCAATGCCTTTATGGACTTCGTATATTCTTTACTCAATATATCTAATTCTGGAGAATTTTTTAATAATTTAGCGTACTTCAAAGGATTGTTCTCTTTTAATCTTGAGTATTGTGAAGAATCTGATTTTAATGATTTTAATTTTGAGTAGGTACGACGTCCATACTCTATATCCTCTAACATCTCTTCCCTAATTGATCTAAGAACGTCTGAAAGTGCATAAAGAAATGCACTAATTTGCTCATTTGGTTCTCCATTTTTATCTGTGGTGTATTGTTTTAATTCTTGGAAAGCAGTATTACATTTTTCTCGCTTTCTCTCGTCATTGCCGTAAAAATGACGACACGTATTGCGTTGTATTGCCTATATACAGTGTGAAAATTTATTGTTATCGCTTTTGTTTTCAAGATGATCTTTGCATACAAGGCAAAACGTTTTGTATAGCGGGTGTTTAGATCCCTGAACTTCTATTCTAAAAATTTTACTATTATCCTTAATCCATCTGTTCACTTCTTGATTCAGTGCGTCTTGTGTACGGTTTGGTTTTGCAAAACTGTACAGTGAAAATGTTGTTAACAAAAATGTTTTTTTATACATTAATAATTTTTTTATACCACTGCACACTGAAAATTTAATAATAATTTTTTTTCTAATATTAAGTTAATTGGTATAAAAACATAAAAAAATCTAAAAAAAGTTTATTTTAAACAGTGGAGCCGTGAGATAGGGGTCTATCGCTATCAAGGGATGCATACAGTTTGCACTGCTATGCAAGATTTTTTAGGGAAACACATTTTCTACAAGATTTTATAACGTAATGCACTGAGTATGTTGTGAGTCATCATTTAGGCGCTCAATAGGATGAGCCAGATTCTTAATTTGTCTTGAGGCCAACAAAAACATAATAAACACTCTACTTCAATGGCTATATAGGCTGATGCTTACTTTAGGGGAAAGAACGATTATCTTAAGTCGCCATTGTGTTTTTCCTGGCTCAAGGCCAAAAACTACTACAAAAAAGCGATTTATATTTTACTCACAGATCCAAGCGGACACGGCAAATAAGAGACTACTTATTTACCTTGATTTGGAAGGATTTAATCTAGGATAGAACTCCTAGGAAAGGGTATATAGCCAACTACCTATAGAACGGTTACAGAAAATCGCGTGTTAATTGAACAATGTGTAGAACGTCTTATCTGTTTAGCGCGAGCCCATTGTTTCTCAATGGGATTAAGGTCAGGAGAATAAGGCGGTAGATAAAGTATGCCAGCATCTTTAATTATTTTCTGTATAGCTTTACTTTGATGGAACGCAGCATTATCCAGAACAACACCACAGTTTTCTGGGATATGAATCAATAGCATTTCTTCTACCCAACACATCAATACCTCTAGAGACCCCGTATGCACTCTAATTACCCTCAAAGTAGAGCTCATCAAAGCGCCTTATAGCATTTGTTCTGCTTTTGGGACCCCAATCCTGTTTTCTGTAACAACGCTGCGCTTTTACAGAACACCCGTGGGTTCTTGGCATATCATGGACAATCCCACGTTTATCAACTTTTCTGTTTAATTCATCACGGTTTTGGCACAATAGAGATGTTTTTCTGGATCCGCCTTTGGATGATTTAAGTTTTTTTATCGCGAACATCAAGACGTCGCAGGGCTTTGAAAATGCCAACAGCGCTAATCCCCACGCTCTGGCTGATAAGCATCAGCATCCGGCTTAGAGCGAACTAAGTTCGGTTCTAAATGCGTACTCCTTCTATAGTCTGCTGCCCCATTCCAAAACGTTTACCAGAGTCCTACCCCTTCTTTTTTCTTAATTCCTCAACTCTTACGACGAAAATT
Organism: Holospora curviuscula; assembly: GCF_002930195.1. GTDB lineage: Bacteria > Pseudomonadota > Alphaproteobacteria > Holosporales > Holosporaceae > Holospora > Holospora curviuscula. Next base: position 6,294 of record NZ_PHHC01000127.1, read on the forward strand.
CCATAAATACGACAGCTTGAAATATCTTCTATTTTCTTTTATTACAACTATTCTATAGTTAGTTGGCTATATTTTCTTTCTTAGTAAACAATTAATTATCATACTTCGTTCTATAGATCACAAAAGACAAGAGCCCTCATCCAATCTGTTGGCTGAAAAATAATATTGGTGCATCCTTATCCACCAGAGCTAAATTGAGATTTGAAAGAGTGAACCTAAGACCCCGTATTCATGGATAAAAGGAGGGAGTATAGTCAAGTTTGGAGGTAATAAGAACGCGTGATCCAAGAGATTTAACAGATCATAAATGGAAATTCATTAAGGATCATTTTGAATGAGATAAGTATAGTAATAGAATTAAACACGAAAAAAAATCGTATTAATGGAGTAGTTTACATAATAAAGACCGGCTGTTCAT
>NZ_PHHC01000128.1 GCF_002930195.1 Holospora curviuscula
TGAGAGTTTGGAATAAGCGTGGAAAGAGAGGGTTCGCCATCACGTTGTGAAGAAGCACTTGGAGTGGAGGATGTAGAAACAGCCTGATTTATTTCTTCTGCTTCCTGGGTTTCCTGTGCATTACTCTTATTTAAAGAGGATGAGGCTACATCTTGCGAAGAGAAAATTGTCTGCTTTGTTTGTGCTGTTGCCGGGGATTGAGAGGTATTGTTCTCTTTTGAGACGGGTAAGGCTAAATCTTGTGCAACAGAAGTATCTTGAGAGTTTGGAATGAGCGTGGAAAGCAAATCAATTTTTTGATTTAATTCTTCTTCTTTGTTTTTTGGACTAGATGTTAATCGTTTTATCTCTACACTCGCTGATAGGATAGCGTCCAATACATGATTGTTTTGAATCCTGTATTTTTTTAGGATTTCCTCTACTTCTAAACTCTCTGATAGGATAGTGTCCAGTACCTGAGTATTTCTAATATGGTGCTTCTTTAGGATTCCCTCTACCTGTTTTCCCAGCATAATCAATGTTTCCGGAGAGTGAGGGGTATTACTGTCCTCTGAAGAGGATACGACATCCCTTTGTGAAGAAGTAATTGAAGTGGAGGGTGTGGTAACTTCCTGCTTTGTTTGTGCTGTTTCCGGGGATTGAGATGGATTGTTCTCATCTGAGGAAGATGAGGCTACATCTTGTGCAAAAGAAGTATCTTGAGGGTTTGGAATGAGCGTGGAAAGCAAATCAATTTTTTGATTTATCTTAAATTTTGCTTCTTTTGCTTTTAGAGTAGATTTTAATTTTTTTATCTCTAAACTCTCTGATAGGATAGCCTCCAGTACACGAGTATCTTGAATACGGTATCTCTCTAAAATTTCCTTTACCTGTTTTCCCAGAACAATCCATTCGGAAAATTGTTGTTCTCCGTTTTCCTCTGAAAACCACTTCATCCATTCCAACAGTGCTAATAGGTCATTCTTTTCAGTTAGAGAGAGTAAAGCAACTTCTTTTTGAAACTGACTCCATTTTTCTTTTACCGACTGTTCAAGAGAGTGCTGCTCTGAAGAAAAAGGAGTTTTAGAGGGAACTACCTTATTATGAATTCCATTTTTTAGCGCTGAATTAATATGTGCAATATTTTCAATACACTGGTCAAGTTTTTTAGCCAAATCTAAAGTCCAAGCTTGGGCAGCAGCTGTAAAAGCAATACATGCCACCCAGATCCAAAGCCTTTTATACTTTATATTATTCATGATGTACAAAATAGTCATTATTTACTTCATTGTAATAAAATATTTTTTATTTTTGATAAATTTCAAGAAAATAATAAGATTTTGCTATCTTCAGAGAAGTATGTTAATGTGGGAGAGTAATGTTTTAAAACTTTTTTCTTGTGTCTCACAACTCGTTAGAATCTTCCATATGGCCTGGATTTGTTGACGTATTATCCGCAATGTTAATGGTTGTGATTTTAGTATTTACAATGTTTGCACTTTCTAATATTTACCTTCAATATACGGTGCAAGAAAAAGAAGATATTTTAAAAAATTCTCAAGTTTTGTTTGAACAGCAAAGTGCGCGTTGGAAAAAAGATATTTTGCGGGCTCGACAAGAATCTCAAGCACTCAGCCAAAAATTAAAAGAAGTAGAAAAAATAGACCAAAAAGAACTGCAAAGATTATTGAGCGTGTATAAGACGTTGGTGGAGCAGTTGGATCTTCAGGAAAAAAATTTAACTAAAGTTAGACAACATGCTTGGCGTGCTGAACTAGGGCTTCAAGAAAAAGATAAAAAAATTACTTTATTAGAACGCCGTATCGAAGTATTGATGGAAGAAAAAATAAAACAATTATGGAAGTCTCGCTCTGAATTTTTAGAAAAACTTCGAGTTCTTTTAGATGGGCGGAAAGATGTAAAGGTAGTCGGTGACCGCTTTGTATTTCAGTCAGAGGTTTTGTTCGAAATGGGTTCCGCAAAAGTAGGACCAAACGGTCAAGAAGCATTACGTAATTTTGCCATTGCGTTAAAAAAAATTTCTGCCTCTATTCCCCAAGACGTTAACTGGGTATTGCGGGTGGACGGTCATACAGATCGGTATCCCTTAAGAGAAACAAGTCGGTTTAAAAGTAATTTAGAGCTTTCCATTGCGCGAGCATTGGCAGTAGTCGCTTTCTTAAAAGAACAGGGTATCCCCGAACATCGATTGGTAGCAGCGGGCTTTGGAGAGTTTCATCCTCTAAAGGCTGGCCAATTTAGTGATAAAGATCGGCGTATTGAACTGATTTTAGACGATAAAAAAACTTAAGTAGGTTTAGACATCAAATTTGGGATTATGCATCAACTTACAATTTCAAGATTTCGGTCCTACCACCATACTGTGTGTGAATTTCCGCAAGGAATTATCTGTTTTGTGGGAAACAATGGCGCAGGAAAAACTAATCTACTAGAGGCAATATCTTTATTTTCTCCTGGAAAAGGACTCCGGGGAGGTAATGCATTACAGTGGCATCATAAAGGTAACATTGATAGTTCTTGGTCTCTAAGATTAGCGCTTGAAAGCCCTACCGGTCCTTTAATTTTAGAAACTTTTGAAGCGCAAAAAAAGCGATGTATTACCATGAATGGTCTAGGTTTAAAACATCAGTTAGAAGTCGCGCAATGGATTTCTATGCATTGGATCACTCCTGCTATTGACCGTATGTGGAATCAAGGTTGGTGGGCTAGAAAAAAATATTTTGATCGTATTATTTTTACTTTATATCCTGCCTATGGGAGGTATTTACATGCCTATCAAACTGCAGTACAAGAACGAAATCGTGCATTAAAATTACATGCTTCCTCTTGCATATTTGATGCGTTAGAAGAAAGTATGGCGCATAATAGTATAAAGATTTACCACCTGCGACAAGAAGGTCTGAAGACATTAAGTAGCTTTATACAAGTCAATAAGGTATTTCCTCAGCTTCTTTTGAATATTCAAGGAGAATTTGAATCTTGGATTCAATCCCATAACGCTCAAGAGGAAGCGTTAAAAGAACATTGGAAAATCTTAAGAGTTAAAGATTTTTATAAAGGAGTGACCACGTTTGGTCCCCATCATACTCAGTGGACCGTTATTCATCCCAACCAACAGGAGATTACGTCTTGTTCTACTGGAGAGCAAAAAAGTATGTTACTGGCTTTAGTGTTAGCATGGTCTAAAGCGATTCAACATCTTCATCCAAAAGAATTTCATTTTTTATTGTTAGATGAAGTGGGTGCCCACCTAGATCAACATCATCGAACACTATTATGGAATGCGTTAAACGAATTGGAGATCTGCGTATGGATGACCGGCGTCCATGAAGAGATTTTTAATGGTCTTTACCCTAAAGTTTGGATAACGGTAGACCGCCTTCAAGAGGTATCGAAAGTACACATGAAAGGAGGAGAAATAGCATAATATATAGGAGAACTTACGAAAGTATATAAAGTCTGGTAGTGCACAAATTAACCTCTCACATGCAGTTGATGTTAGAAAAAGTACGGGAAGTAGATAGTAGATTATTTATACTGAATAAACTTCTGACTCTAAAAAAAGGCTTCCTTTATAGATGGATAGTCCTAGAGTGTGATGGCTTAGACCGATGGTAAACCTTTTCGAATGACTTTGTTAAGATTTAATAATGAATTTGTAGGATGGTAGACCTTTTGACGGTTAATTGTGAGCATTCACACAAAATGTAAAGTGCTGTTTGCACTAGTCATAGCTATGGTAGTAATACCACTTAACCGTGGCTTTTTTAAGCGTCTTATTTACAGGCTTAACTTGCACATTCTTATCATGGATCACTAAGTTTTGTGATACGATACTGTACTTTATTTTCATGAAACGCACTATATTAATTTAGCTTAAATATGGGATTTGAAAAAATTGAAGTAAGGCTTTATACAGTACAGTACATTGAGTCATGTTACGCTTAATGCATTGTTTCATATTAGTCCAGAATTTTTCTATAAGATTTAATTTTTGTGAATAAAGAAATAGAAATATTAATATGTAGTCAACAAATTGGATGAGCACTCTTGTTTTTTATGATTGATGGAATGAAGAATAATGCATAGATCAGCTGAGGTTTTAGCGCTTTGATTCAACACTGTTCTCCCCCAATGATTAAAAAGATTCGTATTGCAAGACCCGTTAAAAATCCATGGGTGTTATAGATTAATTATTTACTAAGCCAGCGATACTAGGGTTTTTTTGGAATATGCACTATACTTCTTACCAACTAGTTTTACACTTCTCTTATGCCACCCTTCGTCTTTGGAAATCTTCATCTCTTTACCACTCTCATGACTTTATATCAAGACTTTCAAGGGCTATATCGCTGATTATTTATTGATATTTATTGCACTTTTCTTCATAAGTTTCCCCAGAGGTAAAGGTTTTATCACTAAAGCCTAGCTTTTTAAGCGTTCTATAGACAGAAAAAATCATTACTTAACTTACTTCAATTGTTTCAAATCTTATTTTTAAAATAAATTACTATAGTACTTTTTGTTACTATTTTATACTATCACAATCTGAGGCTGTACATTGAAAAACTAAGCATATTCTTTTAAGTGATGGTTCTATTTAATATTTTATTATGGTATAATCAATAAGAAATTAATAGACTTAAATATTCACAATATGAAAATTAATTTTCTTCGTTCTGTAAGCTGGGTTGCTACACTAACACTATTAAGTCGCATAAGTGGATATTTTCGAGAGTTATTATTGCTTCAATGTATCGGAATTAACGCAGTGAGTGATACTCTCACGATTCTTATTAAAATTCCTGCTTTTTTTCGCAGAATTTTTGCAGAAGGGGCGATGCAGGTAGCGTTTCTTCCCATTTTTACAAAAATAAAAGAAGCAGAGGGAGAAGATGCAGCTTATCAATTTTCTGCCAGTGTTTTAGGACTTTTAGTATGTTGCTTAACTATGTTGGTTGTTATCGCAGAATGGAAATGGGATCTGTGTTCCAGGTGGATTTTTTCGGATCAAACACACTATGGACAGCGCATTTTGTTCAGTACTTTGGGAAAAATTGTTTTTCCTTACATTTTTTTTATTTCAATTCACAGTTTTTTTGGCAGTATTTCCAGTGTTTATGGTCGTTTTGGAATTTTTAATTTTTCCCATACTTTAGGCAACTTATTTATTTTATCTGTAATTATTGGATTGCTGGTGTATAAGCCTGCTTCTAATACGCGATGCGCTTACTGGGTTTCCTGGGCTATTCTTGGCTCTGGAATACTGCAATGTGCTATGATGATTTGGGGGTGTTGGTACCAGGGGGTTCGAAGAATTTGGCCTGTTTTACGGTTCAACATACACCTAACTTTGTTTTTAAAAAAATTTGTTTCTTCTGTGTTAAGCGTATCTTCTGTTCAGCTCAATACTATTATTGGAGCTTTTTTTTCCGCCCAATTGCCCACCAAAGGGGCCTCTTATCTTAATTATGCAGATCGGTTCCAACAACTTCCCTTAAGTTTAATCGGAATTTCTTTAACGTCTGTACTGCTACCCGTGCTTGCTCAGCAGCATGCTGCTGAAGGCAACCTGCGTGCCTGGCGAAGTGAGCAACATTTGTTACGATTTAGTTTCATGATGAGCGTATGGGTTGCTTTATTTTTTTGGATTTCTTCTTTTTCTTTAGTGGCTTGTTTACTTTATCCCAGCTTAAAATTTGGCATGTTAGCTTGGAAAGATTTGGTAGAAATTTCTCATACTGTTATGATATTTTCTCTGACTATCCCGGCCTATATTGGAATAAAGATCTTGATTACGCGATGTTTTGCTTCTGGGAACGGACGTTTACCTTGGATTTCTGGTCTTTTCAACGTAGGTGTTACATTAGGAATGAGTTTATGTTTACGCCACCAATTTTATCATTTAGGTCTCGCTTTGGCTTCTGTAATTTCTGCTTGGAGTCAGTTTATTTTTCTTTTGTACTGGATTTCTCGTCAAGAAGCACATCAAGTACAGTATGGATTAAAGCGCCTCTGGTTAGAGCTCGCACCGTTTACAGGGGGAGTGTTAGGAGTTCATTATTTTCTACAATGGACTTGGAGTTACGAAACCAATATTTTTGTTCACCTAAGCTACATGTTTGTATGTGCATTAGGGATAACAACTCTATTATTTGGATTTTTAAGCATACGTAAGCATGTATCTTATCGGCACTTTCGGTTGTTTTGGAGAACATTTCGCGCTTAATATATGTATTAAATAGAGCGTGTCGCCATTTAAGTTTACTTTAGAATATGCGTGATGCAGCAAAATGAAGAAAGGCAAAGAAAGGCGTGTACAAGTGTGTCATATCTGGATGCAACGCGCCTGAAATGGGTTAACTTGTTGAACATTTGCTCGACTAGAGTGCGTTCTTTATAAAGAGCTGCGTCAAATTCTCTGGAGTTTTTTCGCATAGATCGTGAGAGGATGATGGCTTTGTTGCTACCAGCATAATGGACAATGTCATCGGCATCGTAGTCTTTATACACCACTAGCATTTTAAAGTAAAAATTCTCCATTAAATCAAGAGCTTTTGTGTAGTCAGAGCACTAACCAGACGATAGAATGAATCTGATGAAGGTACCTAAAGCATCTCAGGGCAGCGTGGATCTTCGTGCTAAAACCGCCTGCTAAGCGCCCCCCAGCGCTTGTTCTGGTGTACCATTGACTCTATTTTTCTGGCGCTCGCGGCGTGTTTATAGGCGAGAATCATTGTGGAATCACTCATGATCTATTGCGTATCAGCATCTGCTGCTAGGGTAATAAAAATTATTTACCACACACCGGCTTTGGACCTTCTTATAAACCGTTTGTGAACCCTCGACTATTTCCCGTAAGATTATGAAAATTCACGCCACGCTGCACCCTTGCGGGAAATTCATACATTACTAGTACGTCCTAAATACCCTTCTTTCCCAGGCAAGCTTTCTTTTATTCCTTCCCAGTGGTCGTCTCGTATTCTTTGAAATCTTATCTCTTGTTGTAACTAGACACCTTAATCTTACAACAGTTCATTATAAACGTCGACACACTCTAATCTGATATGGTATATTACTTTAAATAATCTATTAATGTTAGTTAATAAGTGAGTTTAAAACTATTTATAGAAGTTTAAAATAGACAGAAGAAGTAGCGCAATAGATCAAGAATAGATGGATAAAGCGATAATGAATCTGCAAAGGATGAAGAAACATTAGAGCAGTAACAAAAAAGCTTTAATTAAATTCTATAA
>NZ_PHHC01000129.1 GCF_002930195.1 Holospora curviuscula
CCAGACTAAGATGATTGCCGCAGAGTTTTTACGTAACCTTATTAAAGCTCTACCTTATAAAATACATAAGGTGCTCACAGATAATGGGATTCAATGTACCAATCATGATCATCATAAAAATGCTTTTACTCATATCGTTGAGCGTGTTTGCAATGAGCATCAGATAGAGCATAGAAAGACTAAGATCAAGCATCCTTAGACTAATGGGCAGGTAGAACGAATGAACAGAACGCTTAAAGAGGCAACTGTAAACAATTTCCATTATGCATCTCATGATGAGCTGAAACAGCATCTGCATGCCTATCTAATGGCTTATACCTTCACTAAACGACTTAAAGCCATCAAAAGCAAAACTCCTTGGCAATTTATTCTAAATCAGTGGACAATTCATCCAGAATATTTTACAATTAATCCTAACCATTTCTTGGCGGGACTAAACATCTAAACTTAAAACAAAGCGTAATAAAATATATCAAATTAGGTAATGATTAATAGACGAGCGTAACAATAGTTTCGGTGAGTAGAAGTAGCCTAACTAGAGAGGTGGATACGGTAGGAAAAAGAAGGAAGATGAGGGAAAAAAAGAACCATAGATTCAAATCCACTAAAAATGTATGTTGAAAATAACGAAGATAAAATATGATCAGAGATTGTTAGGATATTTAAAAGCAAGAATTGTTTCTATCTATAGAAGGCTTAAAAAGTTAGACTTTAGCGATGAAAAAACTTTTACATCTGAGGAGACTTGTGAAGAAACATATATCAAGAAACAATCAACCATATAGCGCCTGAAAATCTTGTATAGAGTGACGAGAGTGATATGAAGATGACGATTTTCAAAGACAGAGGGAGAGGTCAAAGAGGTAAAACACTGCTTGCTAATAAGTGTGGTAGATATTTCAAAATAACTCATAGTATCGCTGGAATAATTATTCTATAGCACCCATGGTTTTTAATGATTTTTGCATACGGATTTTTTGAATCATTGGGGAAAACAGTGTTGAATCAAAGCGCTAAACCCCAGCCTGATTATGGATCATGACTCATTCTATAACTTTTATAACCCAAAAGAAATTGATGGAATCTGTTGGGTGTAGGGTGATTTTTCTCGCCCCACATTCACCAAATCTGAATCCGATAGAAACATTCTAGAATAATATGAAACGATGGATTATCTGTACCATTACTTACTGTAAGGAATCATATAAGATCTTACTTTAATTCTTTAAAATCCTATCTTCAAGCTAAATTACTATATACCTTGGTTAGAGCAGACACACCTAAACCCTTTGATATCAGTGGTATCAATGTCGACATGCTTTTTATCCACCATAGCCAAAACTTATTTCCGTTCTGACCTCTTATCTTGACTCGTTTAGCGTGGGGTACTTTTTGTAAAACTTCATGGTTCAGTTTTTTTATATTTTTTTTCTGGCTTTACCGCGTTCTTCTCATAAATTTAAGCGAATCTCAGAAAATTTCACACAACCTCAATAGTCGCTCGGTAATTATCTTCTGTCTTATTGTACTGAAAATGCTATACTTCGGTGTCTTTTCCGTAAAACCAAAGTTGCAGACTCACTTGGCTGTGTACTATCTTAGAGGTATTATGTTAGTGCTTTATTCCTCAAGCTTTCATGAATATGATAATAGGCTCTTAAATGAACTCTGAATCTTCTTATCCTAACTTAAAATAGTCCCTTGATGTAAAAGAATTCCATAGTACTGGTGGAATCGCTGCTATTCCAATGCTTTCCCATTATAAAAATTCTATACGATGTCTATAGGCCTAACGTTTCGCTCCAAATGGTTTTCTCTTTTTAAACTGTTGATACATTCTATCCTGTAGAGTTAAAAAAAATAAATAAAATTTAAATTTTACAAAACCAGTACATTCAAAAGTTGTGTGTAGTGTGATTGAGGGCACAGAAATACCACGTGATCTTCCTTAAAAACCGAGTCAGGATTGAACAAAACTTTGCTTTTGCGCAATACGGCAATAATCTTTATATTCATAGCATTCAACTCTATGGGACGTACCTGAAGAATGGGAGAATCTTCCATTAATTCCGCTGTCACTAACAGGGTTAGTTCTTGATTTTCTGAAAGAAGGTCAGTTAATATATAAATACGTTCTATACACGCTGGACTAAGGTGGGTCATTACGTGTTCCAGAATCAAAAAATTAGGGTGAATAATGGACTTTACTCCCATCTGGAGACCAATGGCAAGGTAGGGCGCATTTTGAACCATGGTCACCACATGGTGAGCATGTGTATGCACCAATGCTGCCAGAATATTGTCTGCATCCTTTAGTCCCAATGCTAAAACTCCACTCTTCTTAGCCTGGATTCCTAAATCATTCCAGAGATTTTTATCTAAAGGGCTTCCCTTATAAAAAGAAAGCTCTGGATAAAGCATGGCTAGAGGCTCATACTGAACAGGATCCTCATCAATAAAAAATATTTTTTTGAACTCATGGGGGGAAACCATTTTAGCCAAAGCGTAGGCAAAAGAATTAATCCCAAAGTATACAAGAAACTCAGGAATTTCCATCGTTACGTCAAAAAATCGCTTTACTCCTGCCATCGAATGATAGACAACACATACTCTGTCCCCTTCTTGAAGGATTAAATTTTTAGGGGAAATACATAAAGTGTTTTGACGAAAAATTTGTATTATTTTGGTATCTTTTAATGTACGATGGTGCTCAATATCGTGAAGATTCATACCACATATGCGATGCCTAGATTCTACTTTTACAACCAGTCCATAAAGTTTTTTCTCAAAAAGTGATATATGCCGCATCACATTTGGATAACGAAGCACTTGAAGAGCATGGGTTATCCCTTCGTATTCAGGATTGAACAAAAGATGAATACTTTCCTGAAGTGAGGTAGTTTTAGCTAAGAGATATACGTCTAAATCTTTTAACCGAGCAGCCACAAATTTCAGGGGAAATTGCTGCTTTACGTATCGACAAGCTGCTAAATTTACACTATCTTTTTCGGTCACACTAATAAAAGCACAGCTTTCTTTTAAATCTAATGTAGATAAAAGGTTTATATCCAAAACACTACCAAGAATGCATTGAATATCGTATTGGCTTCGAAGTGATTGTACTCTATGGGACAAGGAATCTATAGCAATAATTTCATAATGTTCCTGCAGGAAGTAAATCAAACTCTCGCCAAGGGAACCCATTCCTGCAATAATTAATCGTTTAATCATGAGAAGTAGAAAGAAGCACATCTTTCAGTGCGCGCTCTAAGTCTCGCGCACGCAGTAAATATTTTTGCGTATATGCATGAATTACAACACTAGGTTTTAAATTTTTTAATTGGATCAAAGCTAGATGGGTATGTTGTTTAGCTTCTTTTATAGCACCTTTCCCCATTGCACACTCTGCCATAGCCACGTGCATTTCTCCAATCCGATTTAACTTTCCTAAGGCGATACCCAGCCAATACCACAGCTGAGGATTTTTTTGAGGACCAAATACTGCCCCCTCTAGGGAAGCAACACTCCGTTTCCATTCTTTAGGGTCGGTGCTGTCTAAGGCAATGATTGCTGCATAAGTTTTTATTCCCACATCCTTTGGACGCAAGGTTAAAGCAGTATGAATTGCCTTAAGGGCGTGAGGAAGATTTCCACTTTCAAATAAAATTTGCGCTCGTAACTCCCAGGTAAAGGCATCTTTTTGGTGAATTTTTTCAAAACGTTCTAACGCTGCTAAGGCTTCTTTTGATTTGCCTCTACGGTGAAAAAAAATACTTTCTCCAATACTATGATACGATTTGGGGATTCCCGCCAATCGGTGACGAAATTTTGTAAGAGAAGTCCCACCATTTAGTGGAGTACAAGCCAATAGTTTTGTTTTAATTTTAAAAAATTCGTGATATACCCAAGGGGCTAAGGGTACAGCGGGTCTACTTCTTTTCCGGGCATCCTGAATACTGGTTAATCGATCCAGAGAACAAGGGTGCGTCCTAAGATACAATGGTGTTGTGTTTGGCCCAGACGTTCGTACTAATTTTTCCATAAATGTTGCTAATCCATCCATAGACCATCGAAGGGTTTTCAAGAGATCTAAAGCAAATTGATCCGCTGCGCCTTCCTGGGCACGACTAAAATGCATCATATCTGTCAATGCGGTTAAATCAATTAGGGTACTTCCTCCAAAAAATCCTGGTAATACATCCTGTAGTCCATCTCTCGCAGCCAGTGCAGTCATTCCTGCCGCAACACCTGCCAGTACGCGAAACATCACAGAACGCATTTCTAAGCTTTTCATTAAGTCTATCGCTTTTGTTATATGATCGCAGGCCACGTGTCCTAATTCATGAAACAGTACCCCAATCACTTCTTCCGGTCTATCTGCAGCTAAAAATACACCAATGTTAATAAAAATGTTTCCATTTTTTACAGCAAAAGCATTGATTGTTTCACTATTAACCAAATGAAATCGGACCCTGGAGCGTAATGCTCCCCCTAAAATAGTAAAAGCAGGAGCACACACAGTATTCAAAAAATTCTCTACCTGACTATCATAAACAACGCTGCCTTCCTCAAAGCGTAACGGCATGCCCCATGCCGTTAGCCCGAAAATTAAACCTAAAATTTTTACAAAGCGCTTCACTGCTTTTTAGATAATAAGATAATGGCTATAATCATAGCAATACTTCCCGTCCACATCCAGGGGTTAGGCCAAGCCTCTTTAAAAAAATACCACCCTAAAAACGCGCTCACCACAGGACGGCTGATGCCAAAAGGTAGCAAAAAAAGAACACGGTGAACAGAAAGCGCACGATTCATTAAAATATGCGCCAAAAATGTTAAACTTCCCAGAACGATACAATCTTTCCAAAATAAAATACTTTGTACATGCACCGTATAGTGATTAAAAAAAATTTTTCCGTTTAAAAATAGACCATACCAATGCTGTACCCCAATACAAGCGCCTGCTCCTAAAGCAGTTAATACAAATAGCGAGCATCCTACATCTTCTACGGAAGAACGAGAAAGAAGTTTTTTTGCTAAAATATTGGAGGCTGCAAAACAAAACGTTGCCAAAAATGGAAGTACCGGAAGTATACTGAATTGAGGCGGTGTTATCCAAGGAAGATTAGAACAATCTTTTCCGTACTGAATCAAGCCCCCCCCCAACGTACTGATGCTAATGGCAGCAGCACGATTCCAGGTTAATGACTCTCCTAAGACTAATACTGCCAACACGATTGTTGCACATGGACTAAAAAGTCCCATAGAAATGGTTTGAAATAAGGAAAGGTGCTGCAAGCTAGCGGCCCATAAAACTACCCCCGCCAACGCGAAAAATGCCCGTAAACAAGAAAGTGGGGAAAAAATATTAAGCTTTAATGAATACCCAAAACATATGTAAGCCCAAAAAAAGGCTCCTGTATTTTGGATCAACACAATCCAAAATACAGGTAATCCAGCGCTTTTGATGGCGACGTTTAGACAAGAAAAGCCTAAACAAGATCCAACTTTATGTGCTACACCTGCCCATATAGATGCCATAATAATCTAATAATTTAATAACTTTGGTTTAATGACCACACCTACGTTGACCACCACCTGAGGATGCAACTCCATAGGGACTTCATGGACTCCAAATGTCTTTAAAGGTTTATCTACAAGTACTGAAGACTTAGAAATAATAACCTCTTCCTCTGGAGCGTGGGTCTTCATATGGTCCATCACTGCATGACAAATATCCAAGGTATTCACAGACCCAAACATCACACCCGCTTCATTGCTCTCCTTATAAAACATAAGTTCTACTTCTTCCAACAGTTTTGCGTAACGCAATGCTAACACTCTACGGGCTTCATCCTGGGCTTTCAGTGCTTCACTCTTCACCTGAACTTCTGCAATCTTTTCCGGTGTAGCAAAGAATGCCTTGCCTTGAGGTTCTAAATAGTTACGATGATATCCAGGCGCTACCTGAACAATATCTCCCACATTGCCTAATTTACGGATATGGGTACATAATACTACGGAAGTTTTCTTTGCTTTTCTCATTGCCATAATATATATCTTACTCCTTGTGATTTAATAAGGTTGTGATCCACGGTTTAAAAATTGAATATAGTGCCAAAATAAATAACGGAACTCCGCTGATGGTAGCACAGCAACCCGCAATAAAAAAGACGGTTTTAGAGCGATTTTTCCAAATTTTTCGAATAATATCCCATCCTTCCAGTACAAAAGGCAAAATAGAACTTAACACCATATTGGAAAAAAGTACGTGCGCATCTTCCAATACACCTGCTAATACAAGAAACAAAATTAACAACCAATAGTGGAACATTGTCACTGAAACAACTTGTTTTAATGAACGGGGATCAGTTAAAAACCATAATCCAGCACCGGAGCCTGCCATCAGCCCTAGAGCTCCAGGCCACGTTTTTAATAGCAAAGGAACTGGAACTTGAGTGATAACATCTTGCCACCAAAGACTTACAAAAAAAGTAGTTGTCATTAAAACATAGGATAAGAATGTTAAAAAAAGTTCTTCTGGTATTTCACGTGCAAAAACTTTTTGATGACGTAACAGCATTAAAGGGACAACTAAATACAGACCATAACCTACCAAAACTTCAACAGGGTAGCGCGCGCATGCCAGAGAACAGAACACAAAAAAAGAGAGAATCCAGGCAATCTCTAACTGAATATTAAGAAGGACCATAGAAAAAGGAAATATCAATCCCAAAAGTATTCCCAAGGTCCACCAAGAAAAGGGAGCAAAAAAACAAACGACAGAAAATAGTACCACAAAAGAAGTGGCAAGATATTGATAAACTTTTGGCATTACATCTCTTTCTAGGACTTATTTTTTATAAGGAATTAATGCAAGATATCGGGCAATTTTTATAGCCTTAGCAATACTTTTTTGACGCTTTGCGTTAGAAAGCGTTCGGGGGGCTCTTTTAGGCGCCTCCTCCTCCGCTCTTCGATCTACCATTCTACGATCTGTTCGAATTAAACGTCCAGGGGTTACTCGTCCTGCCTCTGTGACAGACCTATTTAACAGCTTTAAGTTTTTAAAGTTTATCTCACTCTCTTTTAAAGAGCGAATATATTTTTTACGCATATAATTCATGATGGCTCCTCTTCATCAAAACACTGTGTACTAAGAAACGGAAGAAACGGTTTTAGACGCACCATTCACTGCATCCATTAAAGAAGATTGACGGAGCATGGTGGGCTCTGTACCCAAAGACTTATCATTGACTCTCAAAATCAAATGACGAAAAACTCCTCCATGAAGCTCCACAGACAAAAAGCGCTCCAGCTCTTGTACCCAACTTTTATTAAGTTCTGCAATATAGTAAACATAATGAGCTTTATTACGCTTGTGAATGGGATACGCCAAAGTGCGAAACCCCCAGTATTCCGAATGACCCATTACTCCGTGTTTACTTTGAACCTGAGACTCTAATTTTTGAAAAACCTCTAAAACCTGAGCCATAGAATAGTCAGGGTTAATAATCAAGACGACTTCATATTTGACCAATGTATCACGCTGATGACGTCCTCGTAACACTTCTCTTACTGTTTCCTGCATTGCAGTCATGCTGTTTACTTCTCCTTGTGTGCAAAGACGCTTGCTTAAATAGAGCAAAGCTTACTCAATCTGCGTTAGATTATTACATAAAGTCGCCTGCATCGCAAGTCTTTTACAAAGATACCTTTTACAAAATTATAATGTTATAATTTTCATATACACTTGAGTTTTTTCGACTCATATTAATTAGGCTTTGTTTTAATATACACAACCATAGATTTATTTGCTTACCTAGTCTTAAAGCACAAGGATAGGAGGGTTCAATAGAAATATTAGAAAAAAATGGGTTAAATCATCCGTTCTTGTTAGGGGAGTGATGAAGCAGGGTGGCTTGTATGGATCGCACCGATGAACGGATGAGCCAGCGTGAATCAAGCAATGTGATCGCTGGTGACGCAGTGGAAGTTGTGATCGTGAATAAGCTTTAATTTTGTCAGCAGGCCATTGTCTTTAAAGCCTCATTTGTTTCAGACGATAAGTGTTAGATGATTTTTTGACACAGCGATACAAGCTAACAGCCTCAATCGTCACTGATTTAGTGATGTTTTAAACGATAGGCATGATTATGGGGCGGAACAGTGATTCCGCAAAAACACCTTGTACACCGCTTAATAAATTAACTCTTGATCACCGCTTGTACAATTCTAGACACGACGTTTTTGGGGTTGGGATGGTTTAGGGCATAGGTGGTTTTAAGACGTTTCAGAGTATATCCAACGATAAATTTTCTGGCTTTCAGACCACCATATTGAGACGCATCAGAGAAAATTCTCTCTCTGTTTTTTTAGGGCTATCTTTTTTGTTTTTGTAGAAGGTTCACTATGCGTCGTCTTGAATTAAAGCTTGGACCAGCCTATAGTGCTCTCCAGACCCACTGTAACCCCCTTGGAACCCTCATAATGAGTATTTCTTTGTCTGGTACTTTTAAAACTTTTCGGAGAAGATCGAGCGAATTAGTCTTGGAAAAATCCAAGGACGATACTTTTCTATTCATTATAATCAAGTCAAGGTATTTTGGCCAGAATATAGAACACTTATTTGATACTATAATTTTCTAAACTATCTGTTTCGTTTGGAACAATAAACTTACAGCTTTCTGATGGTTTACGAATTGTTTCTTTTTCTTCATTAGTTAACTCTGTGGGACCGCCGTTCTTTACTTTTTTTTTAAAAATAGAAATTACATTAAAGATATCTTTGTGACATAAGGTATAGTCTTCTATTTGTCTTTTATAAAGATTTATAAAATCTTCGGGCTTTCCCACTTGTAATCGTCTCTTTTTCGACGCTTCTTGCGATTTATTTTTTGTTCTGTGAAATATATTAGAAAAAAATTCCGCTCTCGCTTCTAAAGGAGTGTATATAGCGAATAAAATGAATAAAAGTAGTACTGGATAATGATTCATGTTCATCATGTATTTTTTTTATACTATTCATCATAACAAAATTTTATTAATTTTACGTAACCAGTGTTGAATACTTTTTTAAGAGGGCTAAGTACCCCTCTTACTGTTTGGTCAAAAAATTAGCGGTGACATTCTGTCAGTTGGTTTTCTAAATTTTGATACTTTGTTTCTAGCTTAGCAAGACGTTCTTCCCAAGAAAGAGGGATTTTTTCTTCTGTCTTTTCTTGATCTTTCCCTGTACTAATAGGGGGGAGAAAAGGTTGCATCGGTTCTAGGGGCGGGGGAACGTGTTCTATAGATTCTTGAGGGGCTAGATCTATAGATGTCACAGAAGGGAAAGGACTTGGAGAAGACATAAGGTGAGAAATTAATTTGGAAAGTTTTTTTTGAATTTTCTCAGATTCTTTTTTTTCGAATTTAGGTTTATCAATTTGCTTGGATTTAGGCTCCTCGCGTTCTGTATTCGTAGTGGAAAGGGAGAAAACGCCTCGCGTATGGGGAGAAGATATTAAGCCCAAAACGATCTTAGAAAGCTGATCTTGGGACAACGATGGAAACACTGGAATCTTTTTTTCTTTTTTAGGATCAGAGTCAGTACTATGTTCTTGAAATAAATCATCATCATAGAGTAAGGAGGCTATTCCTAACGGTGCCCAAGAAACATATAAGAATCCAAAAAAGAAGCAAACAAAATTTTTCATCAGATTTAATTTATTTAGAATTTCTATAAAAAATTATACAGAACAAATATTAAAAATATTATAAAAACTTCTTGGCAATACTCATATTTAGAAAAATATTATATCTATCATTTTTTATGCGGTGGCTATGACTTATCATAAATTATTGTTATGATGATCCTATATGAATTAAACATTTTTATGTTGTGCTAAAAAATAGTAAGATTTTAACAGGAATTTTTTGTTTTGGTTTTTTATTTTTATATCTTCCTATTTTTATTACGTTTTTGTATTCTTTTAATAGCTTAAGTACTATGAGTTGGGGAGGGTGGTCTTTAAAATGGTATAAAGCATTATTTCAAAATTCGTTATTGATGCGAGGGTGTATTGTGAGCATAAAAATTGCTGCACTTTCTGCAACCCTTGCTACTATATTAGGGACGTTATGTGCCAGTCAGTGGATCAAGAATAAACATACTCACCACCAGCTTGTTTGGATTGCCAGTCTTCCTCTGGTCATTCCTGAAATTGTTATGGGTCTAGCGTTACTGTTGTTTTGGGTGGCGGTTATGAAAATTTTTCCTCAACTTACCCGAGGATTTTGGAGTATTTTTGTTGCTCACGCCACTTTGGGAACTGCCTACGTTACTGCAGTGGTGCGGTCTCGTATTGTCAGTATTGATCCTGCCCTTAGCGAAGCTGCCATGGACCTAGGAGCTCGTCCCTATAAAGTTTTTCTAAGAATAAAGCTCCCCTTACTGATGCCAGCCTTAGCTTCGGGTTGGCTGTTAGCGTTCATTCTTTCTTTTGATGATGTTGTTTTAGCAAGCTTTACGTCTGGTCCTGGATACACAACACTTCCTTTAGTTATATTTTCCTATCTTAAAATTGGATATACTCCCCAAATTAATGCTCTGGGAAGTCTTATTATCCTGACAATTAGTTTGCTGATGGCTGGAATTTGGTATATTATTTACAGGAAGGGTTCTAGGTTTGAGGCTTAGATGCACGTAGAAAAAAAGCCTTCCATCATCGTGTGGGGTAATGCAAAGGGGGGGGTTGGAAAATCTACCCTTGCGTTGCATTTTGCGCTTCAGTGTATGCATGAAAAGCTAAGCGTAGCTTGTCTTGATGCGGATGGAGATCAAGGAACGCTGTTTCGTAGTATTGAGAATCGTAAGCAGTATTGCAGACAAAAAAATCTCTCTTTTCCTATTCCTGAAATTATACGATTTCGTCCTAGTGCGTACACCAGCACTGCCTTGGCAACAACAGCGTTGGATGAACTTTTACAACGTTGTGAACATTTTGATATTATTGTTATTGATACCCAAGGAAGTGATACTCCTGTAGGAAGATATGTGCATCAACGTGCTCGTATTCTCATCAGTCCAGTCACAGAAAGTCCCTTAGATTTAGATTTATTTGTGAACATTAGCGAAATTCAAGAGCAATCCCATCATACACTTCCTTTGGGAAGTTACGCTCATATGGTGTGGGAGCAGCGCTTGACCAAAGCCTCTCAAACTCAAGAACCCTTGGAATGGGTAGTGTTACGCAATCGTATGAGTAGCCAAATTTCTCGCACGCAGATCCATTTAGAAAAAATTTTAAAAAGTCTAGCCCCTCGTGTGGGATTTTATATTGGTCCCAGCGTAGGAGACCGGAGTATTTTTCGAGAACTTTTCCCCTACGGATTGACTGTTCTAGATCGAGAAGGATTAACTACTTTAGCGCATATTACGGCACGTCAAGAAATAAAAAGCGCGACACAGTTTATCTTATCTCTTCTTAAGAAAAAAGAGAAATCTTAAACTTTATCTGTTTAGAACAGCCCTTAGTCTCAGAAGTATATCATTTTAAATTAAAAATTTTTTTTCATCTGGCCCAGTGTTCTAGAGTAAATTCAGTTAAAACAATGATTATTCTTTAATTTTCTGAACTTTTTGATGATATTTTTTAGAAATATTTATTAGTTTTCCCTAAAATATTTAAATAACTGTACAAAACAAGATAAAATTTCACGAAGGGAGTTATCGTTGTTTTGGAAATTTTCAAAACAACCGCTCAAAAGCTTGGAAAATAAAAATAGAATATTCAGAGATGACAGCAGTCAAACCATTGGTATTTTGAATAAAACATGCTTACTCTAGCAGTGCGGAAACCAACTTAATTAGGCTTCATTCGTTGAAATATTTGGTCCATATTATTCCCTAATTTTTAGCTAGCCCAGCAGTGCCAATCCAAATTTTGTTGGCTTGCATTATGTAAAATATCTAAAAAATGAAAGGGACAAGTCCTTTGTAGAAGAGGTTTATCAAAACTTTTGTTGGCAATACTTTTTTTAGGCTATAACCATTTCAGAACAAATTTTCCTATCATGCAATAACGTTAGTGAAATGGCCTAAACCTATTGATGAAAAAAGTGTAGTGAATTCTGTAATTTTATTCTTAATGCATCGTTTCATAGTAGTCCAGAATTTCCCTATAAGATTTAGATCGGGTTAAGGGGGTAGAAATATTATTTTTTGTTGCATCCAACAGATGCGATGAGCGCTCTTGTTTTCTAAGCGTTACGGAATAAAGCATAACACTATAATGAAGTCGGGTTTGGGCGCTTTGATTCAACGTTCTTCTACCTAATAATAAAAAAAATTCATAGTGCAAGACGCGTGATGGGGGCTATGAATCGATTATGTACTAAACCAGCTACACTATGAGTTTGTTTGTAATGTGTACAGTAATTTAAGATATCGTATTCATTGGATTTTCGTCGTAAAGGTTTAGGCATTAAAAAGAAAAAAGGGGTGAGCTATAAGGACTCTGGTAGGTATTTTGGAGTGGGTAAGCAGATTATAGAGGGAGTAGGCGTTTAGAACCGAAATTCATTCACTCTAAGAAAGCCAGCACAATAGACGTGGACTGTTTAGAACACGATATCACTATGGATCTCCTAATTCCTATCAGCCAGAGCGAGCGGAGCGCTTTGGAGTTAGCGCTGTTGGAATTTTGAAAGCTCTGAGATGTTTTTGAGTTTTCTATAAACAAACCCTTAAATCCTCCAAAGACGGATCCAGAAAAAAGATCTTTATTGTGCTAAAAGCGTGATAAATTAAACAGTAAAGTTGATGAACGTGGGGTTGCTCATGATATGTCAAGTACTCATGGGTATTCTATAAAAGCGCAGCGTTGTTACGGAAAACAGGATTGGGGTGCTAAAAGTAGAACAAATGCTCTAGGTACTTTAATGGGCTGTACTTCAGGGCCCATTGAATTGCTTACGGGTTCTGTAGAGGTATTGATGTGTTGGGTAGAAGCAATGTTTCTAATCAATATCCCAGACAAAAGAGGTAGTGTCATGAATAATTCTGCTTTCCGTCAAGGTAAAGCTATGCAGAAAATAATTAAGGAGGCTGGTCATACTTTACTTACCTCCTTATTCTCCTGACCTTAATCTCATTGAAAAATAATGAGCTCACGCTAAACAGATAAGAGGTTCTACAAATTCTTCAATTGACGCGGTATTTTTTATAATGATTCATAGTTAGAAGTCATAAACTTTGTCAAAGCAAGTAACAGTCAAAAAAAATCATTCATAGGTTTTGGTATAAACAAAATTACAACAAGAGATGGCATTTACGTTACAAAAACCAAGGACATTCTCTACCTATGTATAGACACTATACCATTTATAGAGTGACCAATATTTTATTTAATATGTAAAAGCACCAACCGGATATCAGAGCAAAGAATGGTACTGATGAATTTAGAAGCAATTCTCGTGGTGCACGGGATTGGTTAAAACGGCTAAGGTTCAGGTATAAAACAAGTCTTCACCTATAATCAATTAGTTTGAACATGGGATTAGGTGTGTTATAATTTCCAAAAGATGGTAAAAAACAATACAGCCTAGACTTAAAAGCAAGAATAATAGAATACACAACGTTAGGTAATGATCTTGATAGTATTCTGAAAAGATTAAATTCTATGATTCAGATGGCTAATAAAACAGCCAGGGGCTATAAAATGCTTCCAAGTAACGTTTTTACTTGATAACTGGAAAGATCGATATGAGTGTTATGAATCCTCTGTTATCCATTTATTTTTCATAAGAGCCAATTTTCTTCAGCTTGTTCTAAAATAAGTATTGCTATTCTGTAGCGTATCAGGGCCCCCTCATAAAAATAAATATTTGAAAAAAGAGAAATAATAAGGGAATGCCTTGGATGGTAAACAATTTAAGATAAGGTTAATGAAGAAGGGGGTTTAGATCCTTTTAACCCCCTAAAAGATCCTAGGTCGAGTAAAGAATAGGGTGCATGAGATGTCTGAGATAAAAAGGGGTTAGCGACTTTGTGCGCAGCGCTATGCGGGGCTGAGGGATGGCAAGATGTTAAAGATT
>NZ_PHHC01000130.1 GCF_002930195.1 Holospora curviuscula
TTACCTGCACGATACTGAAATCCTTCTTGGATCCTGCGTGAATTCTTCGTAGAGCCTTCTGTCTGCTCCCTCGATCCCCTCCCCTTTCTCTCCTCTTAAAATGCGAGGACGCAGTAAAATTACTAATTCTGTCATGCGCTTAACTTTTTCTTCAAAACTAAATAACAACCCCAACAACGGAATGTCGGAAAGAACGGGAATTCCGGAAGTTTTATACTCTGATGTCTCTTCCATAAGTCCTCCAATAATAATCACTTGATTTTCTTTTGCAGCCACTACAGAATCCATTTCTCTTACCTGAACCACAGGAATTTCTGATTTAATCTGAGTAGGGAATCCTTTCATAGAAAGCGCAATAGAAGGATCATTTTTTACATCAATAATTCGAGAAATGGTAGGATGAAGAAATAAAATAATTTGCCCCGTTTCAAAATTAACCACTGGATGCACATATAAAATTAACCCAATAGGTACTGTTTGAATTTGACTTCTCGCTTTTTGAATATGAGGGGAATTTGCTGTCATCATCACTTCATCCATTTGCATTTCAAAAAAAACTTCATTGCGTGCAACTTTCAAAACTGATGCTTGATTATTTAATACAGTCAATCTGGGATTAGCCAGTGTACGTACGGTGCCAAACTTATTCATAAAATTTGCAAAAGCATTTAAGTTTTTTGTGTCTACAAAAAACGAAAAGAATGCTCCATCTGACAAATTAGCTTTTGCATTCATCGTAGCAGTTAACGCCGGAAGAGCATCCCACTGAATTCCATTTTTATGCTCATCTGTTAATTCAATTTCGATAATCTTTGCCTCAATAAGAATTTGCGTTGTGGCAAGCTTTTGCAAATGTTTTAAATAACACGCAATTGCTTGATGTTGCTTAGCAGTACCCCACACAGAGAGTGTACCCGAATAACGATTTAAGGCGTAAGCTCGTTTTTCTGTTTTAATAGGCTCGTTTAAAATATATTGAATATTTTTTTCTAGCTCCTCCCAAAAATTTACATCATTTTTACTTTTTATTTGAATGGCAGCACCATTTTCCTGCGCAAACATCGTCTTACTTTTAGCATTTTGTCCTAAAATATCAGTCTTGACTGCAGTTTCTGTTTGCGTATTGCGTGCCCCGATCAAAAACTGTATGTTATGCGTCTTAAGATGAGGCGTATCCGGACTAATATGTAAAGTATCATTGGAGTAATAATATCGTAAATCATAGGATGAACTAAGATCGTCCAAAACTTTTTCCAAGGGTTTACACTGAGCATGATACAATACAGATGTGGATTTAGAGCACGGACGATCAAATACAATGTTAATATTAGCCTGCTTTGCCAGTTCAAAAAACACTTCTTGTAACGGAAGATTTCCGGATAAACACAATGAAATTGTTTTGTTATAGCAATGAGGTTTAGGATTCTTAGGCTGAAGCAAAACACGGTCCGTTCCAGATTGAACAGGCTGAGCCAAGGCTAAAAATTCTTCTTTTGTTTTTTTAATGGAAGCATCTTGATAAGATACTCTTTGACATCCTGAAATCCAAAGCCCCCCTAAATATATAGTAATCCTAGAAAAAAATGCATTCATTTCAAAGATGATAACGTCAAATACTGCCCGATTTAATGTATCAGAAAGAACGCTTTTATCAAGAGTTTACTTAAAATTATTAATATTTTTTTATTTTTTACTCTTGAATTTTTTTATGCGTATATCCTAGAGATAGAATTAGATTCCAACGTAAATTTCGTGTATATTAATAAATTAGAAAGTAAAAAAATTTCAAAGATAGATTGGACGCTTCAATTTATACGCAAATTCGTCACCGTATTTCTATCGTTGATCTTGTGTCACGTTACGTTAAGCTTCGTAAAAAAGGCATTACTTGGAGTGCATTATGTCCTTTTCATCAAGAAAAAAGTCCTTCTTTTATTGTACAAGAACTGAAAGGAAGGTATCACTGTTTTGGATGTGGCGCCCACGGAGATGCGGTAGATTTTATCAAAAATATCGAAAATATTACACACATAGAAGCACTTCAAAAATTGGCAGAACAAGCCAATATCCAAGGATGGAAAAGAGGATATGAAAACAATCAAAATTCTGAACTAAAAGAATGCTTACAAACGGTATGTGATTACTGTACAAAAGCGCTTAAAATCCATGCACCTTCATTAAACTACCTAAAAAGCAGAGGAATATCTAAAGCTTGTCAAGAACACTTTAAAATAGGTTGGTGTGATGCACATGTTATGAGACATATCCGATCTCATTTCTCTACGGAAATTCTTACAAACGCAGGAATAATCACCCGTCTTCATCAAAAAAATTTTTTTGAAGAGCGTATTCTATTTCCTATATTCAATGGAAACTGCGAGATTTTAGGATTTGGAGGAAGAAGCTTACACCCAGCAAAAATGCCAAAATATCTTAATTCCCCAGAAACCACTTTATTTATTAAACACCAAATACTTTATGGAATAGAGCATTTAAAATCTAACCTTTCTTGCGTGGTGGTGGTGGAGGGATATTTAGACGCTCTAGCGTTTTGGAATCGTATGCCAGCAGTAGCCTGTCTAGGAACAGCATTATCTTGTGAACACTTGCATATACTTTGGCGCGCAACACCAGAGCCCGTTCTGTGTTTCGATGGAGATGCCGCAGGAAAAAAAGGAGTCCAGAAAGCTATTCTTACCGCGCTTCCTGTTCTTAAGCCCGGAAATACTCTACGTATTGCGTCACTTCCAGAAGGACAAGATCCTCAAAGCAGTATCCAGTATCAGGGATGGGCTTTTATGGAAAGCATCTTGAAAAATGCTTCATCTCTTTCTGAGGTTTTGTATGAAACCATTTTTCCTCAAGAGGTTCTTTCTGTACCAGAGCGTCGAGCCAAGGCAGTACTATCCTGGAAACAGCATGTAGAAACCATTGCAAACACAGAAGTAAAGCATGCGTATCAAACGTTTTTTAAAGAGCGTTTTTATCAAAGAAGTTTTTCCTCTCGCTTTGTTTCTCGTAAAAAAAGCGAGGTTTCCTGCACGGTGTCTTCTGTGCTAGGCGTAGAAATTTTGTTGGGCGCTTTGTGCGTATTTCCTGAATTGTACGGAGAAGTTCAAGAGCTTTTCGTACAACTTCATTGCCCTGAAGCATATGCTTCCATTAAAGAAGACTTGATTCAATGGAAAGCACGTTGCGTGGAATCTTCTTTTTTAGAAGGTGAAGTCCCCAAAGAATGCAGCAGTCTCTCCTGGTATAGCACACTTGTTCAACGGGTTACACCCCATCTTGTGTTTTGGCAACAGTTAGATCTAAATGCCTTGCAAGAACAATGGATAGAATTATTTAACGCTCATCAAACACAATTTTATCTAGAGCGTATGCGAGACACCTTAAAACATAATTCTGATTTACTATTTTCCCAATGGGAAGAGCTTAAGTTATTAACATTTAAAGAGGAGTAACACATAATATGCCCTATAGTGAAGAGAAAAAATCTCTTGTAGAAAGTGATCTTACATTTGAAGAAGTCGGATTAGGTTCTGAAAGTTTAGAAGACCCTGTATTTAAACAAGTATTGGACATGCACGATCCAGAAATAAATGCTTTAGTTCTGGATCATGAGACCGATCATGATTTATTTCCACCTAACACCTTAGATACCGATCTTTGGGATCAACTTCGAGAGTTGGATGAGGAGGAAGAACGGGAAGGAGAAAATAGTTTATGCTATATTTTTCAGGCATTACTCATAAAAAGTAAAGAGCAAGGATTTTTAAGCCAAAAGTATTTAAATAAGCTGTTTACAGTACAAGACCTCACCATTCAGGCTAAGGAATTAACACTTCAAATGTTAAAAGATATGGGTGTGATAATTAGCTTAGAAGATGCATTGAACCCAGAACAGCTGGAGCTAGGAACCTTAGAAGAGTCAAAAGAAGAAGAGATAGAAATATCTAGTGTAGATGATCCAGTAAGACTGTATTTAAAAGAGATAGGCTCGGTACCATTACTCTCTCGAACGGGCGAAGTTGCCATTGCTCAACGTATAGAAGCAGGAAGAAATATGGTCATTTCTGGATTATGTAGTAGTCCTATTTTATTTGAAACACTAAACCAGTGGATTGAGGGATTGGAAGAAGGAACACTTACTTTACGCTATCTTGTAGATCTGGAGAGTAATGTAGATGAAGCCTTGAAGGAAGTCTTAGTAACGGAACTGGACATAGAAAAAGAAAAACAAGAAGTACCTATACTGGACCATATTGTAGGGGAAGATTCTCTGCTAGAAGCGGAACCATTATTGAATTTGAATAATAAAAAAGATCATTTTTTGAATAAAACTATAGATTTAGAAACCATGCCCCATAAAAAATTTTCTCAAGAGAACACAAATAAAGATAAAGAGGATGTTTTAGCAGAGCAGGAGGAAAAATTAGAGAATGATACATTAACAGAACCGGAGGAAAAATTAGAGGATGATACATTAACAGAAGCGGAAGAAAAATTAGATGACGATACATTGCCAGAGAAAGATGATCTTTGGATAAACGAAAGCCATTTATTAGAGACTACCTTAAGTAAGTTTCGCGCGCTTCGTGATAAAATTCAGGCTGGCGTTGAAAATGAAAAGTCGCTCAAGGAAGTGATTGAAATATTTTCAGGACTTCGGTTACAAAGTGGACGCATAAAAGATCTCATTGCGCTTATTTTAGATCTACAAAAAGCTTTGTTAAAGTGTGATTCAAAAATTTTAAAATTATGCGAAGGCTGTGGTGTTCCAGTAAAAGACTTTTTAGCGAGTTATATCGTGGAAACACCAAGGCAGTGGTGGCATGATATACAAGAAAAAGTACCGTCAGAAAAATGGAATAATGTTGTAGAGAATGTAAAAGAAGGAATTGAAAAAGCACTTTCAGACATTGATAGCATTACAGAACGCGCGGATGTCCCTTTAGCGCGGTTAAGACAAATTATCAAAACAGTACAAACTGGAGAGCACGACGCGGAACAAGCAAAAAAAGAAATGATAGAAGCAAATCTTCGTTTAGTAATCTCCATTGCAAAACGATACACCAATCGAGGACTTCAATTTTTAGATTTAATTCAAGAAGGAAATATTGGATTAATGAAGGCTGTAGATAAATTTGAGTATCGTCGAGGGTATAAGTTTTCTACGTATGCCACATGGTGGATTCGCCAAGCTATTACGCGATCTGTAGCAGACCAAGCACGTACAATTCGTATTCCTGTTCATATGATCGAAACGATCAATAAAATTTTAAAAATTTCTCGAGCCTTCGTCCATGAAACAGGACGCGAGCCTACGTCTGAAGATTTAGCAGAGCGTATGGGGTATTCTTTAGCAAAGATACAAAAAATTCTAAAAATTTCTAAAGAACCCATTAGTCTTGAAACGCCTGTAGGAGATGAAGAAGACAGCCATATTGGGGATTTTTTGAAGGATGAAACTGCAATTTCTCCTATTAATGCTGCAGTAATGAGTGATTTAAGAGACGCCTTATCAGAAGCATTATCGTTATTAACCGCCAGAGAAGAACGGGTGCTACGCTTACGATTTGGAATTGGTGGAGATAGAGACGAGCGCACTTTAGAAGATGTAGGCAAAAGTTTTGATGTAACGCGAGAACGCATACGTCAGATTGAAGCGAAAGCATTACGAAAATTGCGTCATCCAAGCCGATCAAAATCGTTAATTTACTTTTTAGATGAAGATTAAGGACCTATCTTCACCATTTGAAATCAATGATTAAGCGATATGGATAGCACGAAAAAGAATAACTTATCCAAGTCATTGAACAGATAACAATGAGCTTTCATTAAAGATGATTTTAGGACAGGCAATGATGGGAAAATCCGTAAGCATAGCCAAAAACCGTTGATGAATTCTGTCATACCCTGCCTAGAAAACGATCTAGAGTTTTTATAAGAGCGCTAAAGCATAAAAGAATCTAAAGAAAAAAAGATAGGAGATCTTATGAATCCCAGCTCCATGAACATGGGGCTCCATAAAGATCCCAGTGATATAACCAAAACAGTCTAAAAAGAGCATGAAAAAAGTAAGAAAGAAAAATAATATAGGGTTAGAAGCGTATATATTAATAGATAGGACACATTCAGTATATTAGAAAAAACGCTAAAGAGGGACTTTCAGAGAGTGAAGTTTCGAATAAATTTGGGATATCAAGAGCAGTGATATTCACATGGAGCAAAAGTTAAAGCCTCAAAAACCTAAGAATAAGCCTTGAAGAAACTTAGCAAAGAAAGTATAAGAAATGATATAGAAGAGTTTCCAGATAGTGATCCTCGAGAAAGCAGCGAAAAATTAGGAATTAGCGAGTCTGGTATTCAATATTCAATAAAGCCTTTAGGCGTGACATATAAAAAAACACTCCATCCTGCGAAAGCGGATCTAGAAAAAAGATTTATGTTCTGCCAAAGGATTAAGTTACGAGAAAAAAACGGTTATTTGTTGGGTAGAAAATATATCACCCCTCAAAAAAAGCGACGCCCGCAGCGGAGCGATTGAGCTTTTTCATAAATTTTAAAAAATAAAATTGTAAATATAAATTTAGTCAAAACGCTCAAAAACTGGTACGTATCAGTTCAATGTAAAAACACAACGTCCCCTTCTATTTAACTCTTCGATTAATTATTTATGATTTTAGCCTGAGCTCATCCATTTTTTGTAGAATGTTTTTTTCCAATCTGTTATGCTGAAAAGCGTAAATAATACAGAATGCTGTCTACATGCAACATTTAGAATTTGAAACCATCGTTGTAAAACTGCAAGATCAAATTGAAGCGCTTAAAAGTATTTCTGGAGATCAGATCAAGATTCAAACTGAAATTGCACGGCTAGAAGAAAAACGAAAGAAGTTGCTCTCTAATTTGTACAAAAATCTTACTGCTTGGCAGAAAGTTTTGGTGGCACGACATGAACAGCGTCCTAAGACCTCTGCGTATATTCAGCATTTGATTCGGGATTTTTTTCCATTATGCGGAGATAAAACTTTTGGAGACGATGAAGCGATTCAAGCAGGGATAGGACGTTTTTATGGGACCACCATAGTGGTTTTGGGTCATGAAAAGGGTCATGATACAGAAAGTCGTCTTAAACATAATTTTGGTATGCCACATCCAGAAGGGTATCGAAAGGTGCTGCGATGTATGGAGCTTGCACAACGATTCGGCTTTCCTATTCTAACCTTTATAGACACTGCTGGTGCATATGTAGGAACAGAAGCAGAAGAACGTGGTCAAGCTTACGCTATTGCTGCGTGTTTGGAGAAAAGCTTTTCTTTGGATGTACCGATTTTTTCTGTCATTATTGGTGAAGGCGGTTCTGGCGGAGCAGTAGCTTTGGCCAGCGCAAATAAAATTTTTATGTTGGAACATTCTGTGTATTCAGTGATCTCTCCAGAAGGATGCGCTTCAATTTTATGGCGTAGTCGTGATAAACGTGAAGAAGCTGCAGTGGCGCAAAAATTAACTGCTCAGGATCTCAAGGCATTAAAAATAATTGATGACATTATTCCTGAACCTTTAGGAGGAGCCCACCGAGATCCCATGCTTACAATTAATACCCTAGGAGAGCGCTTGCATCTAGCACTCCAAGATATCTCTATGAACGTTAGAGTAGAACGTCGTGCTAAATTTTTAGAAATGGGTAAACAGTTTGTTTTAGGTACGGAGCGATAAACGATACAATACCGGATTTCATATAAAAAAAATCAAAAAAAGAGTAAGTTCTAATGAAATATCTTGTCTCTTTTAGAAAGTTTATAGTAATAGCAGTGGAAGCATACTATAAAAAGTGATACGTTTCCGTTCAAAGAGACTGAATAGATTAACGAGTCCATACAGTATAGATTTAAGAAAAAAAGTTATAACCTCATATCAAATCAGGAAACAACCAAAAGGAAGTATCTATATTTTTTAGTATAAAAAATGACAATTATATTACAAAAGCTAAGGAAATTACCTACCAAAATTTTAAGAGGAATAAAACCAAGCATAGCACGAGACGCTTGTATTCAAAAGAATCATCCCGATGCCAGACGAGCAGATAGTGCTGGTGATTTGGCATAAGTGCTCACAGTGCGGAATATGGGCTAAAACGGCTAAGGTTCAGGTATAAAATAAGTCTTCCTCTATAACAAAGCAAAGCCAGATAATTAGGTAGAAGCGCTAAAAGACATCCCCCCCCCTGAACATGGCCCCCTCATAACAATAAATATTTGAAAAAAGAAAAATAATAAGGGAATGCCTTGGATGGTGAATAATTTAAGGTAAGGTTCATGAAAGAAGTAGAAGAAGGGGGTTTAGATCATTTTAACCCCCTAAAAGATCCTAGATCGAGTAAAGAATAGGTGCATGATACGTCTGAGGTATTCTTAGCGACTTTGTGCGCAGCGCTATGCGGGGCTGAGGGATGGCAAAATGTTGAGTTTCAAGATCTATTTTCTCCCTGGGTCATAAGTAAAAATAGCCCGGCAATATTATAGCAATCGATGGAAAGGTATCAAGGCGCAGTTGAGATGTTACATAAGATATGCGCTTTTGCTACAAAGGCTAGGCCAAGGGAAGGGATAAAAGCAACAAGATAACAGTACTCCCTAAAGTATTGGATTGGCTGAATCGTAGAAGATCTATTGTCACTATAACGTTGCAGATAAAATCATGGGTAAAGGAGAAAATTATATATTCTCTCTCAAAGGTAATCAGGGAAATCTTTTAGATGATGTGAAGCGATATTTTGAAAAAGCACCATTAGAAAAGATTAAATATTGCTCAAATTATGATAAGGGGCACGCTAAGGTTGAAGTTAGAAAATGCTCGGTAAGTCAGGATAGTAAATGACTCATCTTAAATACTCCTAATGGGCGTTCTATTAAAAGCATTGCGCGGATAGAATCGGCTGGTGAGATAAAAGCTAAGTTTTTTAGTGAAGTGCGGTATTATGAATCTTCTTTAGAAGTCATTCTTGAAAC
>NZ_PHHC01000131.1 GCF_002930195.1 Holospora curviuscula
TTACCTGCACGATACTGAAATCCTTCTTGGATCCTGCGTGAATTCTTCGTAGAGCCTTCTGTCTGCTCCCTCGATCCCCTCCCCTTTCTCTCCTCTTAAAGCTAACGCCTTCCGAAAAAGCATAAAAAAATAAAAAATACTGAACATGCAAAACGTTTCTTCCATCAATACGTAAATCTTTAAATAAAATTTAACTTTTTTCATAATTTTTTTGTACTGTAATTCATAATAGTTAAAAAACAAACAAAGTCAGCAAAAAAACAAATATCAAACTTGATTATTATTGAGTTAATATTTACAAATTATACAGTGTATTCTAGGATGCACTAGAAAAACATTTTGCATTACAAATCAATACCTCTGGAAAGCTTAATGTGTAGCACCTAGAATAGTAGAGTACAAACAATAGTTTCTAATTTCACCAACTTCAACACTATAACACCGCTGCTGTATACGTTTTTTCGCAATAGACTAAACCTTTCTTTGTCCGAATCTTGTAATAGATTATCTCCTATTTTATGTAAGAAATTGGAAAAATTCGAAGACATGTTTAAGTACAAAACTTACATTTCAGCTATGCAGAGTATCAGTAATCATTGGGTGAGAGAAGAGTTAAAAGAATCAAAATTGCTAGAAAAAAGTTACAAAAAAAAATGGCGGTCAAAAAAGATTCGAAGAAGAAGAAATATTGATGACAAAAAAATGCAAAAAGCCAGCATGCTAGAAATGGGACAAAAATTGAAAGAAGTAAGAAGACTAAAAATAAACCAAAATTTAAACGAAGGCCCATTACTAAAAAAAAGACGCACAGAGACTATCCAGGTACCCGATGAATTTAAAACTTTGACTTCAAATAAAAACCAAAAATTAGACGTAAAACTCAAGCGATGGATAGAAAGAAAAAAAGTAGACGAATAAAAACAGTATCGTATTTAAGCAAAAAATTTATAATTTAACTTATTTTTTTTCATAATATTTTATATTATAATTTATACTATTAAAAATAAATCAAACCATGAAAATAACAATAGCCTCTTTTATTCTTAGTGGGTTACTTTTTACCAATGATAAAGGGTATTGTTTCACTGAGGATGACTTAAAAAAATATTTTGCATCACAAATCAGCACCCCTGGAAAGCTTAATGTGCAGCACCTAGAACAGTATAGTAAAAAAATAGTTTCTAATCCTAATTACGACGACTTCAAAACTATAGCACCGCTCTTGTATGCGTTTTCCCGCAGTATACCGGACCTTCCTTTGTCCCAATGCTTTAAGAAATTGTCTTCTATTTTATGTAAAAAATCAGAAGAATCAAAAGAAACTCCTGCGTACAAAACTTGCATTTCAATTATGCAGAATATTAGTGATCATTGGGCGAGAGAAGAGTTAGAACAAGCAAAATTGCTAGAAAAAAAGTTGAAGGAAGAAAAATTACTCAACGAAACATTGGAAAAACAAAAATTGCTAGCAAAACGGGTGCAAGAAGCCAGAGCTCTAGAAATAGAACAAAAGTTGAAAGAGGTAAGACGGCTAGAAATAGAACAAAAATTGAAAGAACAAGAATTACTAAAAAAAAGGCGCACAGCAATTACCAAAATACCTGATCAATTTAAAATCTGACTTCAAATAAAGACCAAAAATTATCGGTAAAACTGAAGTAATGAATAGAAAAGAATCTTTTTTTAATCAAGGAGTGTTTTCCCTCTCTTTTTTCGGGGAATGTAAAGAGCCTAAGCTTATATCTTTTAAACCCATAGTCTAAGACTAGACTGTAAATCAGTACTCGTGCGACGGTCCAGTCCATTACCCCTTCGAAGGATTTTTTTTCCTTACATTATAATCGTAACAAAACAGAACTCTTCATCTTTTTTCTTTGATAATTTATTGAGCAAGTTTAGAACGATATAGCATAACGTAATGAAGATAATATTAAAATTTTTGTTCTTTAGTGCACCACTCTTACTTAATGATAAAGGACACCCTTTTGATAAGAATAAAATTGAAAAAATTTTAACGACTATCCTAAAATAAAGACGATTGTTTTGGACTCAACTTTTGAAAAATAAAACACTTTTAGAGAATATTGTAGAAAATTTCTGCCCTAGGGAAATCTCACGTCCCAAAGTCGCTTACGATTTTTGTGCCCATTACCTTAATTCCACAGCATGTTCAAAATTTTTTAAAAGCTATATAAAAAAGATTTCAGAAACAAGAAGAATATAAAAAAACAAGAATCAGATAAAGATAAAAAGATCAAATATACGATAAAAAAACTGAAAAAGTACACATTTCATTTCACAAAAATAAAAAGACGTACTCGTTTGATGCGCAAGAACTGAAAAATATTCTTCAAAAATTGGAAAAAATTAAAGATTTTAGAATGTGTTAATATTTATAATTAAGTGTTGTAATAAGAGGAGATAAGATTGCAAGGGATATGAGACGACCAATGATAAGAAATAAAAAAAGTTTTCCTGGGAAAGAAGGGGATTCAGAACGTACTGGTAACGATAGGGTGTAAGCTGTCTGAAAGCCACAATCGCCTCTTCTTCTGTCTCTGATAGAACTGTAGATTTTATCTTTTTAGGTTCCATCGGAAGGTCTTTCGTATCTTCTCTTTTTCTCCACTTGAGGATTGTTTTTGGGTTAACATTAAATCTTTTAGCCGCTTTTCCTATGCTCTTTTTACTATCACGGATCTCTCTACGGATTGCCTCCGTTGTTCTGGCATTTTCGTGTAATACTTGTCCCATAAGCTTTTTCTCCATGCATTATTATCTTCATAATATATACCATAACTCTCTGGGATCAAACATGTGGATGGGCGCGTATCATTGTGGAATCAATTATGATCCATTGCGTATCAGCATCTGCTGCCAGAGTACTAAAAATTATTTACCACACACCGGCTTTGGAGCATCTTATAAACCGTTTCTGAACCCTCAAGCATTTTCTGTAAGATCCTGGCAAGGCACGTCACGCTGAACCCTTTCAGGCAATCCCTATCGTTACCAGTACGTCCTGAATCCCCTTCTTTCCAAGGCAACTTTTCTTTTATTCCTTCCCATTGGTCGTCTGGTATTCTTTGGAATATTATCTCCTCTTGTAACTAAATACCTTAATTTTACAACACTTAATTATAAATATCGACATATTTTGGCTTCGTTAAAATTTGTTCACACACCCTAAGCACAGTAAAAGATAAATTTTTATAAGACTTAAGCTAAAAATAATGATGCAAAAAAGTCATCATATCTTCAGGAAGTTCACGCGTAATACACAAGGGGTGGAACGTTATAGGATGAACAAACGATAATTGATACGCATGAAGCCCTTGACGTGGTAAATCTTTGTGGGAACGACTGTACACCTGATCTCCAACAATACCGTGCCCTAAATGAGACAAATGAACACGAATTTGGTGCGTTCTTCCAGTCTCTGGAAAACATTCTAAAAAGCTATATTTACCACACTGAGATCGCATTTTTGTACGATAACGGGTTATGGAGTATTTTCCCTTGGTCAAGCTCACAGACATGCGTAAAGGCTGTCTTGGATCTCTCCCAATGTTCACCTCAATACGCCCTAAAGGGGGAACAGGAGCACCATAAACAATAGCCCAATAGGTTTTATACACACTGCGTTGTGCAAATTGTGTACTTAAGTGATGATGCGCCACATCATGTTTTGCCACCAAAAGCACACCACTGGTAAATTGATCTAATCGATGCACAATTCCCGGACGCTGTAAGCCTCCCAAGTGAGAGAGCTGATCTTGACAGTGCGCAAGAAGACCGTGCACTAAACTATCTTCTCGATGTCCCATAGAAGGGTGTACTACCTGGCCCGCTGGTTTGTTGATGACCATAATGTCTTCATCTTCGTAGAGAATCTCTAAATTCATAGCGATCGGTTTCAATACGGAAGGCTGAGATTGAGGAATTTCAATGCGAAATAAAGTCCCCAAAGACACTTTCATAGATTGGTGTTTTTTAGATAAGATCCCTAAAGGACTCTCTACATACCCCGCTTCTAGGACGTTTTGAATAAAGACTCGACTATAATGCGGTAGGCACTTTACTAAAAATTTATCCAATCGCATCCCGCAAAACTCAGGAGTGACCCAAAGCTCTAGGACGCACCTCTCTCCCTGGGAAGGAATAAAATTTTTCATAGGATTTTTCCGGTTTGAAGAAACTTCAAAAGTAAATTTTTAGCTGGATTAAGTATAACCTCTCCATACAGCGGAGTCTTATGGCCCTGGGAAGGATTAAATTTCATCGTCCTAACCAGTGAGTACGCACCTGCGCTACACTATCCGCAGCAATACCTTCTCGAATCGCCGCCATCATAGTATTCATAAAAAACACATTATGCAGAGTAAGACAAGCACCTCCGGTGATTTCTTTTGATTTCATTAAATGGTGAAGATAGGCCCGAGTATATCTTTGACACGTAGGGCATAAACAGCTTTCATCAATGGGACGATGGTCATTTCTAAAACAGGATTTCAAAAGATTAATAGAAGTACGCGCGTGATAAGACTCTTGAGCACTCTTCCAATAGTGCGGCATGATCAACGCACCCCCATGACGCCCTAATCGTGTAGGAATTACACAATCAAAAGTATCAATTCCCTTCATTACACCATCAAAAATATCCTCAATTTTTCCAATACCTAACAAATGAATGGGGCGGTTTAGACACAATCCTTCTAAGGCCATATCTAACACTTCTCCCATTTCTTTAGAAGTTGTGCCCAAGGACCCCCCAATACCATGACCAAAAAAATCTGTGGCATTTAAAAACTCTACACTCGTGCGTCTTAATTGTGGATAAATTCCTCCCTGAGAGATACCATAAAGTCCTTGGTAAGATTTTTTATAAGGTGCATCCTCTCTTAAAAATTCACTCAAAGAGCGCTGTGCCCATCGATGACTGCGCTCCATAGCAACACGAGTTTGATCATAGGAAATATGGTACGGAGTACATTCATCTAATGTAAAAATGCAATCTGCCCCCAAAGCTTGTTGAACATGAATAGAAAGTTCTGGGGTAAGACACCATTTAGTTCCATCACGATAACTAAAAAATTCTGCTCCTTTTTCGGAAATTCGAAGATAGCGCTCTGATCGTGGAGATCCTTTGATCTCTTGAGATACACAACCATACCCAAGACTAAAAATTTGGTATCCACCTGAGTCTGTATAGGTCGGACCTCGCCATCCCATAAAAGCGCCTAAACCTCCGGCCTGGGCAATCACATTAGGTCCAGGATGTAACATTAAGTGATACGTGTTCGCTAAAAGCACAGGTGTTCTAAGAGTTTCCATCGCTTGAGCATCTATTCCTTTAATGGTAGCTTTCGTAGCACAAAAAAAGAAACATGGCGTAGAAATATTCCCGTGCGCTGTCACGAGAGTGCCCAAACGACCATAGGGCGTAGTTTTTTGTAATACAAAGTAAGGCAATTGCACAGAAAATTCTAACTAGGATCATTATCAATCATCTTAACAAAATATTGTTCCTTATCATAGTTGCAAAGCCTAAACCTACACATTTTTTTGAAGTACTTAATAAAATATTTATAAATACATGGAATGTTTACGGATACTAACCTGAGTAAATTTTTATAAATTATTTTTTTCTCTATGCAAGATGGGCAAAAACTATTTACTTTAACAGATCTAAATTTTTAGCAGTACAGCCACTCCCAATACACCCGTTCTGCTCAGTACGGAAACCATCTAACATCAAGTACAGGTAATTTTTAATTCCAAGATGCTTACACGTTACTTCATTAATAGTGTTATACTTAAATAGCTTTGATTAGGAAAAAAAATCCAAAGTGCTCCATAATCATAGGATATTTTACTTGATCCATTATTGACCCAGAATGTTTCTATAGAATTTAGATCTAAGGCAGAAATAAATTAACTTTACGCTCTACGAATTTTATGAGTTCTCTTGTTTTCTCGCTTTATGAAAGGGAGCATCATCCCAAATCACGCTAGAGTGGCGCACTTCTATTAATATTTATTTTTTCTATCTAAGATTCAAAATAAAATGGCATTATAGAAACCATAAAATATCATCAAAAGTATAAATTTTTTCAAAATAACCTTTAATAAATCAGAACCTACACATAAAACCAAGGGACATAAGGAAAAAATTGAGATAAATTGTGAATTATGAAAGAAACACGCAGCACTTAAGGTGCAAGCCGTGAAG
The DNA here is from genome assembly GCF_002930195.1 of Holospora curviuscula. Classification (GTDB taxonomy): domain Bacteria; phylum Pseudomonadota; class Alphaproteobacteria; order Holosporales; family Holosporaceae; genus Holospora; species Holospora curviuscula. The sequence continues at coordinate 6,233 of NZ_PHHC01000131.1, forward strand.
GTCCAGGATCGTTACCTAATGAAGACCGTCCTTTAATCCCTTTAATGGGCACACGCTTACTGAAGACCTAATCTGGAACCCATCGCTTGAATGGCCTCCAAGAGTATATTGACAGGCTCAGGGATACAATATTTTGATTTCACTCATAACTTCACCCCAGTCATGAGCCTAATCAGCGCTTATGGGATGCCTTGTTCCTAACTCAATGTAAACTATGTTTTATCCAAATTTTCGAGCTTTGGCACAGCAGCCAGTGACGTCATCAGTATTGAGGGTAACACCATTGGCAACAGCGACACAGATAACGCCTTC
>NZ_PHHC01000132.1 GCF_002930195.1 Holospora curviuscula
GTTCTGTTTAGAGTTCTGTTTAGAGTTCTGTTTAGAGTTCTGTTTAGAGTTCTGTTTAGAGTTCTGTTTAGACTAAAATTTTTTTCTGCCCATTCCCCGATCATAATCTTCTTTAATTTTTTTTAACAGAACTTTGACGTTCTAAATAGCAAAAATTTGACAATAATATAAGTTAACGATAAAATATTTTTTTATAAATTACAAATTAGTATAAAATAAAATTTTCAAATTTTATTTATAGTTTTACAATAATAAGTTTTTTTATTTTTCTAAGTGGGCAGTGTGTAAACGCTATAGCTGCTGTACTTTTTCTAGAGTCTACGGAGCGTTTGCTTTGCCCAGAAAATTTGTACAAATTGAGAAAAGATCCATATTTTCCTAATTTAAGGCATTTAGAACTTCGAGATTTAGACAACATAGAGTTTATTTTTAAGTTAAAAGCCCCTGTCTTAACGAAGGTAGTACTCTCTCTTTCTATTCCTACGTGGGATATTTTAAGAACTCTAGTCATGGAAAACATGCGCGCTTTAGAGCTGAAAGATGGAATTGCCAAGCATGATCGTACAGACAAGCGCGTTCCTTTAAATCTCAAATTTTTAGAAGAATTAACGTTGCGCAATTTTTATTTTAAAGATTTTACAGAATTTTTAGGCTGGGACACATCTGAGCTTAAATTACTGCGTGTGTTAAATACGTATAAAGATATGAACCTTAACAGTTTTAAAGGATTTTCTTTTCTAGCACCCCAAATTAGACAGCTCATTCTAAAGAGGATAATCATCAAAAGTTTTAATGGATTAATAGGCTTTTTGTTGCAAAATCCTGAAGTTTTAGAGCTAAAGTGTAAACTTTCTAGAAATGCCCTAGAAGAATTAAAAAAAGTAGACCTCACTCAGCTAAAGATAGCACGCTTTTTTTCAGCTTGATTCCCCAAAATACAGTCCCGTAAATTTAGATTTTACCCATTTAATTCTCCTCAAACTTGTGTATTTGAAACTTTTGAATTTTAACTCTTTTTCAGCAATTAATAAAAAAACATGCCAAAATTAAAAATTTTAGAGCTTCACAAGGGATATAATAAAAAATTTATAGCAAGCATTCGCAAATCTTTTGGTCCAGAACTTACCATTATCATTACACCTTCATGGAGGTAAAGCGCATTTTCTCAATAAAGTATCCCCACTCACATTACATGACAAAAAATGGGATTAAAGCTAAGGAATTGTAAAAAATTCTGCTATTTAAACTAATTTTCACAATAAAATAGTCGTCTCTAAAATATTCAAATCAAACAAGATTCCTCCAGCGTCATCAATTTTATTATTTTTCTGAGATTAAACGCAGAGCCGAATAAGATTGCGTTCTATTTATATCACTCATAACGCTAAGGAAATGATTTCAACTATAGTAATTGAGCTTGAATATGGGATTTGAAAGAATTGAAGCAAGGCCTTATATCAATTTCGTACAGTGAGTAATGCTAAGCTTAATCCATCCTTTCATAGTAGCCAAAACTGTCTCAAGGGGGAGGCAGGTCGGGAGACTGTAGTGGCAACACACTAGCCCAAAGTCAACCGATTCTATCAATACTTTATAATCTTATAAGCGTTATAGAATGATACATGATGCATAATTAGGCTGAATTTTAGCGCTTTGATTCAATACTGTTTTCCACAATAATTAAAAAAATTCGTATTGTAAGAACCATTAAAACTCACGGGAGCGATCGATTGAGGATTCTAGCGATGCTATGACTTCTTTTGGAATAGTGACCACACTTCTTACTTAAGGACTTTCCGCTTTTTTTCCTCATGCTTTATCTTTGAAAACCGCTATATCAGCACTGCTCTCGTCACTCTATACAAGATTTTCAGGCGCTATATCATTGATTGTTTCTTGATAGTTATTTCTTCACAAGCCTCCACTCTGGGCAAACCCTAATTTTTTAAGATTTCTATAGACAGAAGTAATTGCTTGCATTAAATAGCACAGAAATTTTTGCCCATGGTTGATCTTCGGCTTGATAGTGCTTTCTTTTTCGTACCGTATACACTCCCCACTTTCGCTATTTTTACTCACCATACCCATTGTTTCCCTTTTCTTTTCATTAGAACTTAATTTTATTTTGCAACAAAGCAATCTCACCAATGCGGGTAAGTATTGAATACGGGTCTGCTCAGCTCAAAATCTTTTACCATCGAGCGTTACAAAAAAACAGAAAAAAAGTATTACTAGCATCATTAATCTCACAAAGTGATTCTATACCATCTAAAAAGTATTATGATTAGAACCATACTATCTTATTCTCTAATCCCTAAAAATCTTTTGTTTGAGGCTCACGCAGAAGGTTCACTCTCTAAAAAAGTGCAACACCTTGCAAAGCACAATGCCATTATTATTGTTCTTCTGCAAGAATTTCTTTTGTACACTAGAATTATTGGAGTTCAAAACATCAACAAATCATTATGCGATTTAAATTATTATTAAGGAGAAAATTGGGCATAATGAGTAGCGCGTCATCAAAGATTCTGGGTCAACTGAAAGATTACTGTACTTTATTTTTTTATAAAGTGGTGAAGAATATCTTGCACGTGTTGAATAGGATAAGATTTCAAGGCTATTGTCGTAGAAGTAGGCGCCATAAACACTGAGGTTAAGCCAAACTGTTCTGCTTCCCTTAATCGTTGAGTAGTGTAGGGAACAGGACGTACTTCTCCGGTGAGACCAATTTCTCCAAAAGCTACAGATCCTTGAGGGACAGGACGTTTTTTTAAGCAAGATAACAACGCTAAAGCTACGCATAGATCTGCTGCTGGCTCGGTAATTTTTATTCCTCCCAGTACAGTCAAAAAAACATCCTTATTGGAAAATTGAATTTGGCATCTTGCCTCTAGTACTGCTAAAATCATAGAAAGGCGATTATGATCCCATCCGACCACTGCTCTTCTAGGGCTTGCTAAAAATGAAGATACAGACAATGCCTGAATTTCTAATAATAATGGACGAGATCCCTCCATTCCAGAAAAAACACAAGAACCGGGAATCAAGTGGGATTTTTTACTTAAGAATAAACGAGAAGGATGCGATACCTCTTGAAGTCCTTCATGGTTCATATCAAACACTCCAATTTCTTGTGTGGGACCAAAACGATTCTTTACAGTACGGAGTAATCGGTAGGGGTGCGTTTTTTCTCCTTCAAAATAAAGAACGGTATCTACCATGTGCTCTAAGACCTTGGGTCCTGCAATCATCCCGTCTTTTGTAATGTGTCCCACCACCATAATGGCCAGGTCTGTATGTTTTGCTAAAGTAATGAGAAGTTGCATACAATGACGAATTTGGGTTAGAGTACCTGCAGTGGAAGCAATCTCTGAAGAAACCAACGTTTGAATAGAATCAATAATCACATACCCTTTCACTCCCTGCAACGTAGGAATCAGTAGAGAAGAAATCGTTGCCAATACACCATCCAAATCGTTGGTTGCAATAAGATGGATGGGCGCTCGTTGAATATTCATTCGCTTTGCTCTGAATCGAATTTGAGCAGCAGATTCTTCTCCAGACACATAAATAACGGGAATGGATTCTGCTAATGCAGCGGCTACTTTTAAGAGCAAAGTCGACTTCCCTATTCCTGGGTCTCCTGCGAGCAACGCGACTGATCCTGCCACAATACCGCCGCCACAGGTACGATCAAATTCTTTAATATGAGTTAAAATTCTTGGAAAATGGGAATCTTCTTGTTTGTGCAAGGATTCTACGGAGATTTTTTCTCTAGAGTGGGCTTTTTGTAATGCTTGAGGATCTTGTGCAATCAGTGTATTCCATTCTCCACAATCACATTTCCCTTTCCATTTTACATGCTGTATTCCACAGTGTTGGCATATATAAATTAATTTTTTTATCATGCGCCTAAACTGCTCCTCTGTGTTATTTTTTCCTGGGAAAAAGTCAAATTTTTTAACCTTAAATAGTTTTATTTTTGAGAAATTATTTTTTATTATACGATATAATAGATCTACTGCGTAAGGGTCAAATTTAAGATAAAAGAATAGACGTACAGTGAAAAGGTCAGAAAAGTTATCGGAACAGTCTGAACGGAAGTTTCTATGAGAATAAGGTAAACAAACAGTGCAAAACGTCCAAGAACTTTTTTGAGATTATTGGGTGTTACACTGTAATAGGCACAAAAAATAAGCCATACCGTCTATCTTTTGTGAGAAAAGCTGATTCTGGGCCGCTAAAAAAGACTTCGGTGTAACTTTAAATTACCTTTTGAAGAAGCTTAAGCCAAGAAAAAATTGAGCGTCTTTTAGCGATAATCCAGAAACTCGTTGAAAGCTTTGAATGGAAAAAAAATACTTATTCCTGAAGCAAGAAGAAATAATACCCACTCAAGACAAAAATCAGTGAGGCTCATAACAGTCCTACCCCAAGGGGGAAGAATTATCCTTATCCCCCCATGGAGTTTGATAGGTAGAATTTTTGTGTAAACACAGTACCTTGTGTTCATAAAATTTAGGTGATTCCAGGCTATCATAGACTTTACAAGGGCGTATTTCACCGGTATCTTAGGTTTCATATTCAAAGCTTGAGCTTCATTAAAACGCGACTTGTATATCAATTCTTTTTTCCCTGAATGAAGCTATAAAGCAGTGATCGTCCACGCAAGGGCCCGGTAAATATCAGTTAATGATATGATGAACCTCCTGATGCGTTGTTTTCAGTGAGACTAAAAAGTATTAGTCTATGCTCATTCAAACAAGGTTTTTAGTCCACCCAGTTCAAAAATACTAAAGGGATTCACAAAAAAGTCTGGATCTTTTAAACTTCCTGAGATTATAAATTTACTGGAAATAATCCCTTTTTCTTGTCCCAATATGTGTCCAATAATGGGGACGTGTGAAAAAAACGTGTTCATAAAATAGGCAGGAACAATACCTCCCTTCAAAAAAAGGGTTCGGGTTTTAAAGTTGACATCTCCCTTTAAAAAAGCCCCTAAGTTCAATCCACGAGCAATTCCTTTCTTTAGCTGAAGTACACCCCTATTGTAAGAACATTTTACAGAAATCTCAGAAAAATCTAGAGAGCTATGAAGCAATTCAGTTAAGGCACTGGGAGAAAATAAACTCAATATCTTGGCCATCCACAAGCCTTGAGTTACCACATCGCGGCACACTAGGCGGCCTTTATACGCACCATTAGATGTTTGTTTTCCTACCCATTCTCCAGAGTCTCCAGAATGGGCTATAGATTTTAAACCTAAGATATGAAATACCCCAGAAAGCCCTTTGCAAATTACGTGAATGGTCGTGTTCTCTTGCTTAGGAACTGCAGAAAAATGTACAGTACCAGAATCTTTTGGAGTTCGAATCACACATCGAGCCTCACTTTTTAACCAACGACATTGATCTAAATCTAAGATGGAATACCCGATAGAGGGATAGTTCCAGCTTAATACTCCTTTTATTCCCTGTATTTTGGTGACTTTATCCCATTTTAAGCTTTGAATATTAAGATCTGCTTCCACCGTACACTGTTTCTGATGAGCTCGATTTGGAATATTTAATTTTTTTTCTTCTCCTCTCTTGGAGTAATCAGAGTTAAGCAATGAAAGATCTAAATACTTACAGGTAAGTCTTATCTTTTGAAGATCAGGATGAAGGGCTAAACCGCCATGAAGTACTCCAGGAATATAAAATCGGGCTTCACCTTTCAACTCCTTATTTAAAAAAAATTTTCCTTGGGAATCAATACTACCTTTTGTATGAAAGGTTAATTGTTTTTTCTTTTCTAAAAATTCACACTTTAGTGTTAAACCATCTTCAGATTTTTTTGTCCATTGAAGCCAGGGAATATTCAACTCTACTTTTTTTGCATCCATATGGGCAATAAGTTTTCCTCTCCCAGGAAAGTATTCCACCTGTACGGGAAATAATTCTTTTTTAATACAAGAATGAATCCAGGAAGGAATCCATAAACAAGGATCGATCCAAAGATCCATAGTAAGCTTTTGATGCACGGGAGTCTTAAAGATACTATTCCATGTCCATAGTACGGGATGGCGATTCATTTGTCCTTCTCCCTGAATTGAAACATCGTGCTGAGTACCTTTAATTTGTATAGTTCCTTGCTCATAAGGCAGTATAACTCCTAGTGCCTTTACGTCAAACTGAGTATTTTCAAATCCACTTTCATACTCTAAAATGATATCTTGAAGGTGTAAATCCAACAAAAGAGGAAACCGCATCCTTAATTGGGTATGAGCCCTTCCTTGAGCATGCTGAATAGGTAACGATGAGGTAACGTTAAGCTTTTTACAGTTTAAAATTTTCAATATGTCCTGAACACCTCCTTCTAACCTTAAGCCTAATGTCAGATTAGAATTTTCAGAAAGATCGTGAATGTGAATATGGCCAGATTCCACAGACTGCTTGGAAAATAATGCTTTTTCTACGTAAAAATTAAACTCATTCAGATTAAATTCTGCTCTAGAATACAAATTTTCGATGTCTGGCATTCCAGGAACGATAGTAAGATAAGATTTTTTTATAAAAAAACTCCCATGAAGATCCTGCAATACATCCAAGGTGCCGGAAATACGTCCTTTGAACTGGTCTAAAATTCCCAGTCTAAAATGATCATCTACCCAATTTTTTGCGTTGATTCCCCAAGATTTATTCCACCAGAACTCTAAGGATTTAATGGGAATGTTTCCTGTACTCTTCCAACTTGCAGTCCAAGCGTTATGATACCTTCCTTTAATAAAAATGGTTAGATCATCCATCCCAACCTTCCCTTTTAAACGCCCACAATCTGAATTCCATACCCCCGTGATGGTTCCATTTTGCAAATGATAATTTTTTTTTCCCACTAAAAAATCTTTTTTGTCCCAAGAAATTTTTATAGTGGTGGTGGAAGCATTAAAAAAACATTCTACAGAGGCAGGATGACAAAAAGTTACAGGATAACCTAATCTTTTCATTAATTTACCGACACCATTCGTAAACCGTCCATGAATATACCGCTTGCATGGAATATAACTCCATTCAACTTTTCCCAATTCACCTTCCATATACCCAGAAATCTTTTTATGAATTTGTTCTGGTGTCCAAGAAAAAGATTCTATACGAGTTTGCAGGGCACGATCTTTAAACACTGTTATACCTCCTGTAATAGAACACTGTTCTACCTGGGAAACGCGCTGCAACAGAGCAGTAATAGTACTCCAAAGCGTCAGTAAGTTTAAAGGAAGTTTTTTTGGGGTAACATACGCAATACGGATATTCTGAACCCATAGAGCACGCACGGGATGGGTTAACAAGAATCGCAACTCAAATTTAGCCTGGGATATACATAGTATAGTATACCTGTTCCTCCATTGGACATCACGAAACATAACACAAGGACGTCCATGCCATTTCCACTCTATAGAGCTTTCCTTAGCATAAATGGGATATCCCATTTTTTGTAACACCGTCAATACAACGGATAATGAGCGCGGTTTAGAAATGTAATACCGAGTCCCAGCAACTAATATCGTCCCTATACATACCAAGATAAAAAGAGCTCGCCACATTCTTTGAATCCCATAATATATCGAAGAAATTCGAAATTTATACCGTATCATAGCCTTCCACGCAGGCATTAAAGTAACACTCTATACACCGGCCACTAACAACTACTACACATACTTGACAGGTATCGTACTTCTCATTCATCTGGTTTATCAACCACTGGGACGCTTGAAGAATACGTTTTTTCTGTCTTAGACCTAACGCTTCTCGAGCATTTAGTAACTTAGTTCTATATTTAACTTCTATAAATAAAATCTCATATCCTTTTGAACACACCAAGTCTAGTTCTCCAAAAGGAGTACGCAAGCGACGATGAATGGGAACATAGCCTTGAGCTAAAAAGTAGTCTAAAACTTTTTGCTCTGCATCAAGACCTTTTTTATAGGAAGAAAAAATTAAATAATCACCAAGACCTATAGTAAAATGTTCTGACTTAAGTAAAATCCGTTGAATATATTCCAAACCAACGTTCCAAAAAAAATTGTGTATACATTTATAAATGTGTATTTATTATACTTTCGACGATATAGTTTTGAGTATATCGATTTACTGTACATAACGCAACATAGCACGTATAGGATATACTCTCCATAGTATATCCCTCTATAATATCGGACGGCATGAAGCATTCCCCACAAAGCTCCACTCGCGCAACTTCCTAACAAAATACCACTTCCTATTCCAGCATCGTTTTTAGTAATCCATCTATTCTCGTCATGGTATACTATATAATGAGCCCATTGCATACATGCCAAATACACCAAAAGAAAAAATTTGTTGTCAATAAAACAGCACATCCATTGAATACTCAACATGTGCACTAAAAATCGCCCATAAGCATAGTTCTGTTTGTAAAACAATACCCCCATCACCCCCAAAATTATTCCTCCCTGAAGGATGCTGTACAAGCTAGGTTGGACACTTCTAGCAGAAAGCACGTACAAAAGCCCAAAAATCCATTGAATCCAATGGATATACTCTAAAGAAGAACGCTTAGGTTTAAATAAAAAAGAGGTACCACAACTGTAAATTATTCCACAAACCAAGGTTAGGGTGACTCTAGACACCCCTCCTAAAAAAATTAATACACCCCATAACCAACGATTTTTTATATCCAGCCCGTACGCTAAACATAGATATGCACCACAACTTAAGATCCACTGAAAACGAAAGGATGTTGCAATACTGATTCCTGTAATAAAAGTGTAGTGCACAAACATGGAACTTAGAGAAAAAGAGGGGTTTTCTTGAGTAGAACAATTTCTATGTAAGCTTAAGTGCATTAAAAAAAACACATACAATAAAATTGTTTCTCCTCCAAGAGGAAAAAAAATAGGATAACCTATCCAGCATAAGCACCATATACAAGAAAAAAAACTAGTCCACAAAGCCATCTTGTAGCGTTGCATAAATAAAAAAGGACGGGAAATCCATAGAAAAATACTAGTGAGCAGTGGAAGAATTACAAGACTTATAGAAAAATTAACCCCATTCACACTTTCTTCCCCATAATTCGTGCTAATCTAGGACCCAAGCATTTTAATCTATGTTTTATCTGAAAATGTACCAGAAGGTATTTCATAATTTTTTATGCTGATTTTCTAATATCCTACTTTTATATAGCTGAAAGAGAATAAAAAGATCTTGATATTATACTTATTGGGTCATAAAGTTTTGATTTTTCTTTCCCGCAATTTATAAAAATCTTTTCTATGGACTGTTGGGGATAAGTTTGTGTATATCTCAAATACGCATTTTTTAAATCTTATTTTTTTTTTTTTAAAATATTATCCCCAAAATATCCTGTAGTTTTCCACAATAATAAAAGATAAAAAAATTTAATCCCCCCTGTTCTTAACACAGGTTTTCCACACGAAAGCGTTTCTCTACTACAACAACTATTCTTTATACAAATATTTTATAGAAAAGATAGAATACTGAGTTTTCAAACCTAAATTATTAGGAAATCATAAAAAAGTTGCAACTTAAGAATCAAATATGTTATCCAATAAACATACGCTTCATTGTCTTTAAGAAAAACAAGACAAAACCCCTCAGGAGTGGTATGAAATTTTTTAAGAAAAAACCTTTAGAAAAAAAAGCCGTTTCTACACCGTTTTTAACAACCTCCTCAAATTATGGCTATTCTGGTAAAGAACATACGTTTGAAGAAATGGCTGCTCTAGGGTATCAGAATAATCCTATTGTATATCGATGCATTACCCTTATTGCGCGAAGTATTGCTTCAGTTCAAATACATCTAAAGAAAAAATTATCTGACACTAGAATTACGCATCACCCTATCATTTCTCTTTTAAATAATCCAAATCCTTTTCAAAGATATGAATCTTTTACGGAAATGGTGGTCTCCCATTTATTACTTTCCGGAAATGCTTTTATTGAGTACGTAGGGGATGCTAGTAGTTGCGGAGAATTATATATATTACGCCCAGATCATGTGCGTATTCTTTATACTAATCAAGGATTTCCAGAAACCTATGAGTACCAAATTGGAAACACAACACATCATATTCCCATTGATGGGCTTACGGGACGGTCTCAAATCGTACACATTAGTTTATTTAATCCTTTTGAAAATCATTGGGGGCAAAGCCCCTTAATGGCCGCTATGCCTTTAGTCCAATTTCGTAATGAAGCTTTAGATCATAACTTATCTATTCTTAAACGAGGTGGAAATCCTAGTGGTGTTTTGACGGTTGATTCTCAATACGAAATGACGGAAGAGCAAAGGATTCAGTTACGTACAGATCTAGAGAATTTATATACAGGACGAGACAATGCAGGACGTATTATGGTCTTGAGTAATGGGCTTCGATGGGAAAAAACAGGATTTTCTCCTCAAGAAATGGCTTTTTTAGAAGGACAAGGAGAAGCAGCAAGAGGAATTGCACAATTGTTTGGGATTCCTCCTACGTGTATTGGTATTCCTGGAGATGAACGATTTGCCAACTATAAAGAAGCTAGGGTTCATATGTGGGAAGAAACTTTAATTCCTATGGTTAATTTAATTCTTTCTAACTATCAAAAATTGCTTAGTATTCTGGATAAAGAGGTAGAATTAAGCTATTCAAAAGATGACATTGATGCACTTTCTATAAAAAGAGAAGCGCTTTGGGAGCGTACTAATAATGCTGCGTTTTTAACTATTAATGAAAAAAGACGCATCATGGGATTTACTCCTTTACCGGATGGAGATGTATTAGTTGCGGCTTAAATACAACAATAATTTTTAAGTCAAGATAACACAGAAATTTAGTTGCTATAGGAAAAAATAATGAATCAGGTATGGGATGTAATGAAACCTTTTTGCGTAAAAACCTATCAAGGCATCTTTTCTGGATACGCTAGTACGTACACCCCAGATGCCGTAGGAGATCAAATGGTACCCGGTGCCTTTCAAAAAACTCTTTGGGCATGGAAAAAGAAAAAAAAAAGATTTCCTCATGTTTATTGGGAACATGATATTGAAGAACCTATAGGGGTTTGTTTACAACTTAAGGAAGATGAAAAAGGCTTGTTTATTCAGGGAAAGCTTCTTCAAGATTTTCCAAAAACCAAAGAAGCACTCCAAAGTATTCAATGGGGAAGGCGGGGCTTATCCATCGGATTTTTTGTTCAAGGATGTCATTTTAACGGAGGCACTCGATGTATTACAGAGGTCTTACTCAAAGAAATATCTCTTGTAAAATTTCCCTGTAATTCGGATGCTGTTGTGGAAGAAATAAAAAGTATTTCTTCTTGTAGCTACGATGCGGCCACGCAAGGTGTTCATCGTGCATTTCAGCGTTTGTATCTAAAAATAAACGCTTCCTTTTAATACAGTAATATTTTTTTATACATTTTAAATAAATTTAAACTTTAATCAAGGAGATCTTATGTCTATTGAACACACGTTGCAGCATGCATTAACTGAACTGGGACAAGCGTTTGAAACATTTAAAGAGGTCAATGATGAGCGATTAAAGGCTTTAGAATTAAAACTCCCTTTTGATGGTCTTCATGAAGATAAACTCCAGAGACTTCACCAGGTTATGGATCAAGCTCACAGTACATTAACTCAAGTACACAATACTATTAATCAAAGACCGTGTTTTAATCCAGGAACTACTCAAGATTTTCAGCATAAAAGTGCATTTTTATCCTATGTACAAAATGGAAATACGGACGGCTTGCGCCGTATCGAGCATAAAGCATTGAATCATGTGACGGATTCGGAAGGAGGATTTTTGATGCCCCAATCTATGGTCGAGGCTTTATATTCGAATCTAATTCAAGATTCTTTACTTCGCAAATTACCCAGTATGGTGGAAGTAAAAAAGGGAAGAGCTATGGATGTAATTCTTGACGAAAATGGAGGTATTCCTGTAGTTTGGGGAGAAGATAAACTTCGGGCTCCTTCCCAAGAAGATATTTCTAGCGCTTTAAAAAAAATTCATATTCCGCTCTGTACCTTATCCCAAAGACCTAAAGTGACTCAAGCTTTATTGGAAGAGGGTATTGTGAACGTTGAATCTTGGTTATTGGAAGAAGCGAGATTAAAGATGATGGATGCGGAAAATCAGGCATTTTTATACGGAGACCCCAATCAACATCAACCAGAAGGCGTGGTGTTAAAAGCAAAAAATGATGGTCTTTTCAAGTATAACTTTGAAGGAGAGTTTCCTACGCTTGCCGATGCTGCAGATAAACTTTTATTCACTCTTATTACTAAAATTCCCAGTTATTTTTTAAGAGACTCTGTTTGGATCGGATCCAAAGAAGCGATGCATTGGGCAAGGAGTATAAAAACGTCTCAAGGCTATCTTTTTTGGGTTCCTACTAAGCTTCAGGAAAAACCCGTCCTCATGGGGTATGAGTTTTTTGTTACTGACCTTATGGAAAAAGGTACAAAAGCAGGAGAAATTCCGTTAATATTTGGAAGTTTTAAACGAGGATATCAAGGTATTTATCGACAAGGCATTCGTTTAATCCGAGATCCCTTTACGTATAAACCCCATGTGGAGCTATACATGATGGCGCACGTGGGAGGTGCTGTTATCCATCCTCAAGCTTTTTCTGCACTACAAAATGCATAAGAACACTTAATACGCTCTCTTCTTTTTTTTTATTTTATTCTTTATAAGGAATCTATTCCTTTTTTGCAAAGCGTTGTAATAGAAGCGCTTTGCTATAAATTTTTTTTTCAAACGAGCACCACCAGGAGATACGCGGTGACGATTATTGTAATGCGTCCCAATGAAGGGACCCCTATTGATTTAACTGTGCTAAAAAGCTTACTTCCCGTAGGAAGTTATCCTTCTCAAACTGTATTGAATACATGGATTAAAATGGCCGTACAGTGGCTAGAGATGCGTTTGAATCAGGCTTTTTTGACACAAACTATCCAAATTATCAGCCGAAACAATCGTATACCTCTTAGTAGACGTCCTTTTATTCATCTTTTGAACGTGAAACAAAAAGGAAAAGTATTGAATCCATCTCAGTATATATTGGAAAAAAATTCTGCCGGACTAGAAGAAGTTCTTGTTCCATTTCAATGGAAGAGTCCTTCAATTACAGTAGAATATGAAGCAGGATATGGAGAAACTTTTGACTCCGTTCCTGTAGTCTTTAGGCAGGTAATTATGAATACCGTGAAGCATTTATGTGAACATACTGGAGATCCTAAAGGCTTAAATGATAGTTTAGAACCCTGGCTTGCGGCAGGGCATCGTACATATCGGTTGTGGTGACGTAATCATGATGATACCAGATTTTTATAAACTGTCTTGGCAATTTCAACAGGATTTTTTTGGGTATATACAACATGAACTACTTTCCTTAAACGTGCCCACAGTGTTTCAAGAATCTCAGTCTATATCTTTTCCCTACGTTATTTTATCTTTAAAAACACTTCAGGAATTTTTTAGAGGAAAAGCATGGTTTATTATGGAAATCTCTTTATTACATACTCAATATTCTGTGGAGCTAGAGCGTTCTATTATAACACGGCTTTATCCAATGACTATAGATCCTGTGATTCTTACACATTTCCAGGATATTCCGTTAGGAAGCACTATCACGTATTTAAATAAGCCTACCCGCTCTTATAAACTAGGAAAGCAATACCATTCTACCCTATGGACTTTTTCTATAATGAGTCGTTGGAGTACAAAAGATTATTAGGAGAAGTACTGATGCTATACTTTTCTTGGATTGGCTATAAGGAGGAACCTTTTTCTTCTCATCATTACGGAAAATGTGATATACCTATTCTTTTTCTATCTTTAAAACAGACAGAAGAAAAGCCTGCGGTCCTGATTTTACATATTCCTTTGGAAGAAGAAGTTAAATCTTATGGTGTACTAAGCTGGAAGCCTACTGGATCCAAAGAACCTTTATGTTTGTTTAAAGGATATGTAGAGAAGATTGAACAAGAAAACGGGGTGGTGGTAATTTACTTAAATGCTATACAGAACGAAAGTTCTTGGCTTCGTATTGCCCAGACTCTTCGATCTCAGAAAAGTTTTTGTAACTATTTCTTTGATGAAGAAGATATACGACCAGAAAGTGTATTGGCAGATCAGCCATTGATTCCATACTGGTGTCCAGTTTCAGGTGTGTGCACTCTTTCTCACTTGACTACTTCTTTGGACATGTTTCATGGAAAAGAAGAAGCTCAAGTTATCCAGTATCGCCAAGTTCCAGGAATTCGTAACGTTAATATTTCAGTAAAAGCTCAATGGATTCAACAAGTGCAAGGAATGGTAGACGTATTTCCTTGGATTGAACGGGCTTTTCCCCACAGGGTACTTGCCACCTATACCCCAAGTGGATTAAAAAAAATATGGCCTAAAGCAGGAATGCTTCTGGGAAACTCTGGGTACCGTGTGATGCACAGTGAGTTGGTCATTAATGAAAGAAAAAGTGAATTTTTAAAACTTTTAAACTCTCAGCGCATAGTGCAACGCTGCGTCTTTGATGGGAGTTTATGGTTATTTTGGAATTTTAAACAAAAACGTAAAGAAACCATTCAAACGGCTTGGAACTCTCAAATCCCAGGAGCGTCAATAGACCTAAACTGGAACTTAGGTGCGATTACCTGTGCCCAAGCTGTGGATGGCTGGAGCCCTACTCGAGCCTATAAAAAAGGTGAATGCGTGCGCTTTGGACAAAAAATTTTTGAATGCCTCTGTGACCATCATGCGTTTGTATTTCAGGAAAATGCTCATTGGAAAGTGCATAGTGAATATACTCAAGAACTTTTTTTAACTCTACAAAGTTCCTTTTTTTTAACACGTCATGGAAAAAAAGCCTTCGAATTTGCATTGCAACGAGCCTACGTGCTATGGCTCAAGGCAGCACGGTGTTGTCATATGGAGATTAAGGGATCTCTTGATGCCTTGGGAGGAGTCACATTAGGTCATCAGTACAGAGTTTCTTATCCTAAAGGAAAGATCTTTAGTGGAAAAGTGACTTACTATGAATACATCGCGAACCAGGAGGGAGTTAGTGTTTCTATTGGATTATCTGCACTTCATCCTCATGCGTTTATGGCGTCTCCTATGTTCAGTGGGCCTCATCAAACTTTGGGGTCTTATGCTGAGAATTATGCCCAGGAGTGGTACCATTTGCAGGGAGGTAGGGAAGGAAGAAAAGGGGCTGAGTATATAGCGTATACTGATGTTAAGCCTCAGGATACCTATGCTTACGCTCAATTTTTAGCAGGAAACCAATTGCTGGATCGTATTGATGTTCGCTCCACGGATGTGGACCAGTTTCATATCTTGGAAACGTCTTCTACGGATTCAAAGCAAAAGCATTTTTTACATCCCCCTGCCATACGTCTCCATTTTCAAAAATTGAAGGGATTAGACGCGCTTCATCATACTATTCCTGTACAAATGCTTCAAGGGCTGAGTGTAGTGCTACCTTTATAAATGTACAGCTTATAATCTTTTTATAATTTTTTGAATCATATCGGTGATTTTTGTGTACTCAGCTTCACAAGAATCTATTATAGTTTTCCATTCCGCTTGCTGAGCAAATGCAAGAGGAATAATATGAGATAATTTTTTTAAGTGCTTTGTGAGTAACGCTGAAGTAATGTTATTGTCTGGCCAATATAATAAAAGATTTTTAAATTTCTCCATATCCCACTGACGATGAAGTTCTGCGGTGGCGTCCAGTATCAAAGCTAAAATGCTAGAAGGGGGGGTTGGATGGAGGGCCATTTCTCCCATCATATGTACCAAAAAAGTAATACATAATTTATGATATAGCTTTTGTTTTGAAGGAGAGTTAGGATACAACTTTAGAACATTATGAAGTAATTTTTGGTGATCAAAGTTCTGTATAGAAGGGGTTATACGGACTCCTGGTAACTTAAAATCTAAAATTTCCAAAGGCTCTTTCGGTTCTTGAGAGGCTAGAATCGTATGGGCATAACGGGTGTTTTCTTGTTCTAGGGTATGTAATAGAGGAAGAAGTTGCTTAATTTTCATGAAGTTATCCATAGAGGCAGATAAGATGGTTTGAATTTTTTCTACACAAGGGTCTTGAAAACACAAAGATTGGGCGTACCGTGTCCATAAGTAAATACGATGAAAAATTTCATCATATAGCCCATCCACTAAAAGGCTTACAGTTTCTTTATTGTGGGGGTTTTGTTGAAGAATATTGTCTGTACGGAGCTTTCTATCTTTGGTTCGATTTTCTAATTCCTGCTTAAGTATAAACACGCCTAGTATTTCAGGGATATTCTGTGCAGTTACAGGTTCTGGAGGGGGTGCTTCTTCTTTTTTTGATGGCGGATTCAGGAGATTTGGAGAAGCTCTAATATAAATTTTTTGATCTTTTTTCATCAATTCGAACAATGTACGTTGATAAAAAGTTTTTCGATCTGTACTGTACATATCACTGGAATTTTTTACAGATTGAACATAGATGATGTGTTGAGCAAGCTGCTCACTATACATTCGTAATATTTCATCTGAGTGACGGGGTAGAGATGTATAAAGTTCCGGTTTTTTTTTGTAAACCCAGTTCAAAAATTTTCGCAGTGTTTGAGAAACATGTTCTGATTCAGACTGAACTTGTCCAAAAGTGCAACTTATCCCTCCTATCCAAATAAAAATGATCTGTTTAATTCTCATTGTAAAGAGTTAATGAATTACCTTTATTATCTTACAAAAGTTATAAAAAAAATCAATGCAATATTATTGCACTAAAAAAAATTCAAAATTGATGTTTGATTTTTTTAAGATTAAATTATCTTTTTTTATCTATAATATGGAATATAAAGTCATAAATTGGAAGCTAAATGAATAAAATAAACACGTTTTTTTTGTGCATATTAACTTTAGGAATACAAAATTCTATACTGTATGCAAATCCTAGTGGTATAATCGACCTGTTGTCACAGCTACTTGAAGAAAAAATTCCAAAGGATCAGTCACAAACTGTGGGCATGGAAATAAAAGAAAAAATAAAATCATCGTTAACCGGTATAAAAGAATCACCAGACATTAATTTAGAAAAATTGGAAAAAAAAGTAAAATCTTTATTACAAGAAGTGAAATTAGAGTCGATTAGTGCACAGGAATTAAAAGAAAAAATAAAGTCGTTGCTTCAAGACCAAGACTTAAAAGAGAGTACGCCTACTCCTGAAGATGCATCTAAGCTTGAAAAGCCAAAGACTTTAGAAGCTATTATAGAAGAAATATATCGATTAAAAGCTGAGAATCAGCTTGCTAAAGTTCAGTTACAAACTGAAACCGATACCATAAAAAAGCTTTTGGATCCGATAAAGAAGCAGGTTGCTAAAGAAAATTTACCAAATTTGGAATCAAAAATAAAACATACTATCAATGAAGCTGTAGATGAGCAAATAGAGCGTTTAAAAGAAAAACTTACTTCCGAAGACATCGACACCGTAGAAGCACAAGATACATCTAAATTTCAAGATCCTCTTAGTAAAAGTATGTTCTCTAAGCTCAAGACAAAGATTGAAGAAGATCAAAGAAAATTGGATCAACAGTTTGATTCTCTGACGTAAAAAAAGTAAAACTATTCATTTTATTAGGCTTATTATTTTCTAAACGGAGTGTTCATTTTTTCCATAAGGTCTATAAAAAACTATTTTAAAGTTCATGATATCGGCGATGATGTTGAGTGTCACGCCGTAAAAGGTGCGTTTTTTGTGCAAGCGAAGAGCCATAATTTGATATAGAGCTTTTTTCTCTAAAGGCTACCTACTTAGAGCTTATCCGCAAATTAATTAGGAGGAAAGAATCTGCGCAAGAGTAGTCTGTTAAGTGACATGTAAATGTTATTCTCTGTAGAAGAACAAAGCAAGTCGTATTCTTTTGATAGCCTTCTATTTCTACCAAGCCATCCAAATGTTCGTTCTACAACCCATCGTCTCCGTTGAACCTTAAAGCCCCCCTCTATC
>NZ_PHHC01000133.1 GCF_002930195.1 Holospora curviuscula
AATCGCGGCTCTAAAAGACTCCATATGCGATCTGGCATATCATGGCGTCGGTGAGCGCCTATCATAAAAACCTTTCATTGATTCATTCTATATCTCATGCCAGTATAGATTGATTCTCGTGACGGCACTATCTAGAGAAAGTTACATAAAAATATAGAAATTTAAACTTTCCGATACAAAGCTTCTATGTCCCTAAACAATGTAGTCACGAGATAGTAAGCCGAAAAACCAGGCATCGGATTGTGCACAGCAGCCAGGAATGAGGATGCATTGTTGGTATAGTGTGGGATCATTTCAAGTCATTATTTGAGATAAAAGAAGATATTTTCAACCAAACAACATAGTTTATAGAGATTTTTGTCATTATTACACTGAACTCTACTGTTTTTTCGTGCTGAAATCGCGAACAATCAGACTATTTTAGCCACGTAATTTACGATATCGGTGCTATCATAAGCTGTGTCAGGAAAAAAATGCTTTGCACCCTAGGCCTTCGCTGCGTTTTGGAGGTGCTCCTATACAATCATCTGGGCTCTGTATGAGATCTATTTTCACTAGAATACCAAAAGCATCCAAGGTCAGGGTTATTTTGGTGTTGAGCCCCCTTTGAACAGCTGATTTCTTAGGTTTTTTCCCCCTGAAGATATCTTGTGATAAGGAGAGGATCTATCTACGCTACTTAAAATCAGGATGGACAATGCGTTTTTCAAGCAATTTTTCTCAAATTTCCATACGCCGTAAGGAGGCGGAAAATAGCGCTACAGAGCGCCCGTTTTCAAACTCCAAAATCTACCTATTAATAAATTTCTGAGTGTCCCTTGTACAGATTACCCCAAAGCTTCTATTGGCATGAAATATGAAGTTCCAAAAGCTCGAAATGTTATTCGAAATATCATGGTGACGGGGGGCTTTTTTCGGTGAATTTCTGCATAAAATACACATTCTTAAAATGAATGATCCAGTCATTTTAACTTTAAAACAATCTATCTCGAGACTACAATCTCTAGGAGTGCGCGATAAAAAACTTTTTCCTCTAGGGAAAAACGAGAAAAAAAGTAAGATAGATGATATAGAGTCATAAAAGAAATACTAAAGCAAAGTCTTGTATATAATGATGAAAATGGTATTGAAAGAACCATGTGCAAATATAAAGAATGAGGCATAGTATACAAAAGTTTAGTTTGAATATAGGATTTGAAAGAATTGAAGCCTTATAGGATTGCGTAGAGCGAGTAAGGCTAATCCATCGTTTCATAGTAGTCTAAAACGTCTCAATGAAGTTCCGGTCGGGCCAATATAATAGTAGACTCCCTCCAAAAGCAACGCGATTCCATCCCTTCGTTATGGAATGAGGCATGATCCATAATCAGGCTGGGGGTAGCGCTTTGATTCAACACTGTTCTCCCTAATAATTAAAAAATTCGTATTGCAAAAACATTGCCTCCCCTAGGAGCAATCGATTGATTATTCCAACGATACTATGGGTTTTTTTGGACTATGGATCATGCTTCTTACCAGCCCAGTGTTCTACTTCTTTTACCTGACTCTCTTTCTTTCCAAAGTGTCTTCTATATACCCCTCTCGTCACGTTATACAAAATGTTCAGTCGCTATATCGTTGATTGTTTCTTGAGATGTATTTCTTCATAAGCCTCCCTAAAGGTAAAGAATTTTTTATGGGTAAAGCCTAACTTCTTTAATACTACTGCGGCATATTCTTTCCTTAACTCCAATATTTCTCAATCTAGTATTCTCATTATCCTTGACAAATAATTGTAATTTTGAATAGTAAAGTTTAAGTTTACACCCTAAACGTTAGTATGGTAATTTCTTTATTATATTGATTACCATATTTACTTACTGTATTTCTGTGTGCTTCACACACTTCTGATGCTTCCTTTTGCATGCCTCTAGTTCAAGATGATTTATTACCGTGAAAATAATTTTTAGAATACCCAATACTATGTTTTTTCTAGATATTGAATAAGGTCTGCTCATAATAGTTTGTAAACAGTTTAAAAGTGAAATTAAAAGATTGTAAAAGTCCTTTTTTCTAAACTGGCACATTCTTCATTATAGGTGTTGCTTTCTATCGCTTGAGTTATTTTCAACCTTCCTTTAATGCCTAGGTTATTTACTTTTTTTCATCTCATTTTAGTGGTGAATTAGTAATACTTTAAGAGAATCGTTGATTTTTTAGGTTTAATATTGCCAGACTAGAATAGTAGGATAACGCATAGTAATGATGGTGACAGATTTACGATTATATTACCTAGATCAGACCTCTAATGAATCAGAGAGTATTCAAGCATCAAATCCATGTCTACAGACCTGTACACAGACGCTTTTTTCAGCAAAAAAAGAAGGACACTTGATACGAAATATTTACGGCCACTGTATTACCTTACATTCTATACCTTTCAAATATGGATCTATAATTACAGGACAGGGGACTTTTCCCCCTTCCAGTAAAATTTTGAAGCCAGGAATACGTTTGAAGGTTTATTGTATTCAACCCCTTTACACATTAAAAGTTCAAGGTCCTAAAATGATTTCTCTTGAGCGTCCTTGTGTACCTTATTCAGTATTTTTAATTCAAGATAAGCATAGTGTTCCAATAGCATTAAAAGAACACTCTGAACAGAATGTTGAAATTCCACAAGACGCTCATGGTTTTATAAGCTACTGTCCTATTCTCTTCATGATCGTAACGGCTTTTGATATAAAATTTACAGAAGATCACGGAGAATCTTTCCAATGGTCTCTGACGTTAGAAGAAATTTAAGAATGACTGTTTTATATACACAACATGTGCGATGAAAAAGCTTTTGCATCAAAATCGTACAAATCTTCTAAGCCTTCGCCTATTCCTATACCGTAGAGTGGTAATTTAAACGCTTGCGTTAAAGAGATGACCATACCTGCTCGCGCTGTACCATCCATTTTATTGATCACCAGTCCGGATAGAGGTAAAATGTTTTGAAAAGATGAAACTTGAGTCGTCATATGGTGTCCTGTAGTACCGTCCAAGACCAAGACGGATTTTAAAGTATGGGGCTTGTCCCTATAATATTTTGTGATGACACTATGAATTTTTTTAAGCTCATCCATCAAATCACTGCGATGGGGGAGGCGTCCTGCAGTATCAATTAAAATAATTCCGTTATTGTGGCGTTGTGCATCTTGTAATCCTTGATAAACAATACTTCCTGGATCTTTGTAATAATTGACCTGAATACGACCACTGGAGGATGGTTCCTTATTGAGGGCTAGATCAACTTTAGGAAGTTCTGCCTCAGTAATGTCTGCTTTGCTACGCTGAGCCCATATTTTTAATTGCGCTTGGGCACCGGCGCGAAAGGTATCTGCGGCGACACATCGCACGTTTTGTGTCTTCCAACGATGGGCTAATTTTCCTAAAAATGTGGTTTTTCCCGCACCGTTTACCCCTAACACTAAGACAACCCATGGATGAGCAGCACAGGCTTGGTGCATGTCTAATCTCGCTTCGTAAGGCTTCAACAACACTTCAAGACGGGCACTTAGAAGCTGTTTTGCATGGAGAAAATTTTTAGGTTTTTGTTTGCTGATATAAGCCGCCAACGTGCTAGACGCTTCTAAGCCAAAGTCTGCTTCTAACAATAAATCTTCAAGACTTTCTTGGTGAGAACATTCTGCAGAAAACCAACTCTGAAGCTTTTCAGAGAACTCCTGAGCACTGATGTATACTTTTTCTTTAATCCATTGCCACATACTCACTATCCTTTATATATTCTGAAAATTTTATATATTGATCCACTGTTAACATTTCAGGTCGATAGTGCATAGAAGCGCCTACACGTGCTAGACCTTCTTCTAAAAATCCCGTTGGAAATTTCACTGAAATTCTTGCTAGGGCATTTTTAAGAATTTTTCTACGCTGAGAAAAACAATGCTTTAGAACGCTTTCTAATGTGTCTAAATCTTTAGGAATACTAAAATTTCTTTTTAAATGAAGAACGCAGGAATCTACCTTGGGTTGCGGCACAAAAGATTCTGGACCTAACGTTAATATCCAGCGAACATGAGCCATGCTTTGTATCATCACAGCAAGCCTGCCGTAAGCCTTCGTGGACGGCTTGGAAATTATACGCTTTCCTACTTCCTTTTGAACCATAAATATTGCTTCAGGAAAACGTTCACTGTAGCGTAGCCAGCGTAATATAATAGGAATGCTGATATTGTAGGGTAAATTTCCTACCAAAACACTTTTAGGACATACAGCCCATTCTTGCCTAAGAGCATCGCCCCATAAAATATTGAGCGGAGGATCATAACTACTAAGACGTGGTGCAAATCGTTGGTCTTGCTCCATAACATAATAGGTTGAGGTTAAGGGGTGAAGGCAATCTGTAAGGGCACCTAACCCTGGCCCAATTTCTGTAATGGCTTGAAGTCCATTGACTTTTTGAATCGCTGACACAGTTTCAGTGATAGTAGTTAAGCCAAGGGGGCTGTTTAAAAAGTGTTGTCCCCATCTTTTTAATGCTTTGATTGCCACAGCAGATTGGATGTAACCTTTTATAGCATAGAGTGTACTATGCTTTTGATGGGGGAGATAGAGTCTAAGCAATAAAAAAAGTACCTTTTAGCATCGTGTTATCCAAAAAAATAAATAACTTAATTTTATCATTGATTTTTATTGGGAAATAAAAAAAATTATTATGAAAAATTTATAATTTTTTTTAACTTAAAATTGATTACTGTATCCCAAACATTGATCAAACATTATTTCAACGTTCCTGAAAATAGGTTCGATTGCCTATTCTTGAATCACAAAGATACAAGGTTCTCATGGGGGAATACTGAGCGTAAACGGGTTAAATAACCTCAGTTTTGTCATGGCAGTGATGCAGAAATTTACCTTGGTAAAATCTCATTCATGAACGGATGTGCCAGCATGAATACACTAATTTGACTGTTGCTGAGACAGTGAAAGCGCTCATATTGAATAAACTAAATATTTTTTTTGATCAAGCTATCCAACCTGACGGCCTCAATCTTCATCGCTTTGGTGAAGTAATCATTTTTGCCTAAACCACCTAAGGTGTACTACGCCTACGCCTGGTAGAGAAAGCAGTGATGATAGAAACCCAGTTTGGTGACAAAAAAGATGCCCATTAGTATTTGTGTGATTTTTCGAAAACTTTTTTCTATCAAGACATTTTCTTTAATCATATCGTCCGTCATCAGTGCGAAACGGTACTTTAGACCGGGGACGTTAAGGAAAAACGAGACGATAGCCAATC
>NZ_PHHC01000134.1 GCF_002930195.1 Holospora curviuscula
CCTAACATTTGGGTTAAGCAATCAAGACGCCTATTGTCGATTTTGAAATATGGCTTTAAAATGCGCTTTAACTCGTTGACTGAAACCATGATGTATACCTCTTTTTCGATAATCGAGATTATACACTTTTTGTTTTTATTTCAGCGCGTTACTGTCAATGCAAACTAACTAACCAATTAGTTTTGTCCGGTACAGAGTGTTTTAACAGAAAATTTAAAAATTTTTGGGGCTTTACAGTGTCCCTAGAGGATTTACCTTTTTTAAGGAAGCAAAAGTACGTAGTCCACATAACGCAGCCGGTATTTTAAAAAAATGATTATTATGGATTTTGCTTTATTTAAATTTTCATTTTTTTTATAATTTTTGAAAGAGTATTAGAAAAAAATCATCAAAACTATAAAAATCTTTTTGTTAATGCACTGTTTTTTTTAAGTAGCGAAAGGTATTCTGAAAAGGAATCCAGTGTGGAAAGTGCCAAAAAAGTTATTCCACGTTTTCTATAGGAAAACAATTGGACGCCTAATTTTCAAAAATTTTATTATTATAGGTAAAACCCGTGGGTGGAACTTATCTCTCTACTGTATAGAGACTCTAAAGTGCGATTATATCATTGTTTGGAGAGACTTTCTACTGATGTATGCCCACATATCCCGCCCGATAATCTCTTCCAGGAATGTTAGAGTCTGGATTTATGGATTAGCGATCCGCCTTAACAAGCGCATAGAATGCGCGATTATCACTCTATTTTCCACAGCTGCTATAGCCATTTCGTACGCTTTAGACAATCTTGGATAATCATTGAGCCAAGTAAAGGTTCGTTCAACGACCCATCTTGGGGTTCTGAAATTTCAATTGTCTTGTTAAGAACGTTTCCCAAAAACTCTATCATAGTTTTTCCATACCCGGCATCGACGCAAACGCCTTTGAGTGTCGGATACTGTTGAAGAGCCTCTTGAAAAACATTGCACCCCCCTACTGTATTATGTTGATTAGCTTCATCATTGCCTGGATCACTCATTCTTATTACCTCCAAGCTTGACGATACTCCCTCATTTTATCCATGAATACAGGTTCTAAGTTCGTACTAAGCCAAGTAGCACAATGGACATGGACTGTTTAGAACACACTATCACAATGGATCTTGATGCCGATCCGCCAGATCGAGCAGAGCGCTGTTAGCATTTTGAAAGCCCTGAGACGTTTTGAGGTTCGCTATAAAAAACCCAAAGGCGGATCCAAAAAAATCTGTATTGTTCCAAAAGCGTGATCAATTAAAAAAGCAAAGTTGATGAACGTGGAAATACCCATGATATGTCAAAAACTCACCGGTATTCTGTAAAAAGGTGGCGTTGTTACGGAAAACAGGATTAGGGTGCACAAAATAGAATAAATGTGTATAACAATAGGCGCTTTAATGGGCTTTACTTGAGGGGTAGAGGTATTGACTTGTTGGGTAGCGCAAATGTTCCTACCCAATATCTCAGAAAATTGTGGTATTGTCATGAATAATACTGCGTTCCATCAAGGTAAAGCTATGCAGAAAATGATTAAGGATGCGGATCATACTTTACCTACTTCTTTATTTTCCTGATCTTATCCCATTGAGAAACAACGGGCTCACGCTAAACAGATGCGACGTTCTACACATTGTTCAATTGACGCGCTATTTTCTATAACCGTTCTACAGGTAGTTGGCTATAGAATACAGAAAATTAGGTAGTGATCAAAAAATAAAGGAAAAAATAGTTATGGTTAGCAAAAGTAGCCTAAGTAGAGAGTGAAAAAGGTAAGAAAAAGAAGGAGTAATCAATCCTAAAGCACGATTAGGAAAGAAAAGAACCATAGATCTAAATCAGCTGAAAGTCTATGTTCACAATAACGAAGATAAACTATGAGCAAAGAGTGTTAGGCTATTTATCTCTCTTTTCTTGCTGCGCTTCCCCAAAGAAAAAAGAGTTTTTATCGCTAAATCTTAGCTTTTTTAATATTACACTATGACACATTCTTTGCTTATCGTAAATTCAGCTTGAATATCCTTTAATTTAGTTTTTTTATTATTTTGAAAAACATGAAAAATAATTCTATCTTTAAATAGTTTAGTTTTTACGTTTACACCCTAAACGTTTTCGAGCATCCTAATTTCCTTCTTTCTGATATTTATTAGGCCATCGACTTTTTAGTTTTCTTTTTATCTGACCATGATTGAACAGCTAATTCAAGGTGATTTATTATGTCATCCCTCATCGTAAGAGAAAAATAAGTTTAAATTAGTAGGAAGCCTATATTAAGCTAAAGGCTAGAGAGTGTAATCACTATATAGCTTTCTTAGCTGAAATCTATTATTCGATGTTTAGCCTTTAGGTGGCTATCTGGTGAAAAAAGCGCCTCTTTACAGATTTTTAGTGCGTATGTTACAATACAGCCCGATAGAGAGAAGAAATTTGTTCACGAATAGGGTAAAACAGTAATGATTGCAGTGGTTGGCTGTGGGCTTTGGGGAACGAATATTTTACGAACCTTATCAGAAATGAGAGTATTAGAAGCAATTTGTGACGAAGACAGTACGTGTTCTTCTAACAGGTCCCAGTGTTTTCAGGTACCAGCTTTAACTTTTCCTCAGATCTTAGAAAATGACCGTATTCAAGGCGTTGTATTGAGTATTCCTGCTCCATTGCATGCGAAAATGGCGCTCTTAGTTTTAAGTTCAGGAAAACATGTTTGGATCGAAAAACCTATGGCTTTAAATTTACAAGATGCCAAAAATATTTGTGCTCTTGCAGATGAAAATAATTTGCAAGTACTAGTAGGGCACGTGATTCGCTATCATGGAGCCTTTGAAAAAATGGTAACTCTTATTCATGCTCAAGAGATTGGAGAAATTTTATACATTGATTGTATACGCAATAATTGGGGAAGAGTGTGTCCTTGGGAGAAAGATGCGTTATGGAGCCTTGGTGTTCACGATATCTCTCTTGTTCTTTCCTTAATGGCTCAGCGTCCTGTAAAAGCACTCCGTTACGTTCAATCTTGTGTGCAGGGAGGAGATCAAGGAATGCTGCTATTAAAGTTTAAGAATGGAGTTCACGCCCGCATTTTTAGTTCTTGGTGTTATCCCATCAAAGAACAACGCTGTGTTGTAGTAGGGAGCCAGGGAAGTTTGGTTTTTGACGATATGAATCCTGATGGACAAGAGTTACGTTTATTACGGCACGATATTCTAAAAAATCCTCCGTTTCTTTCTTCTCAAACTTCTTTGATTCTTGAATATGATTATCATACGTTGCCTTTGCGGCGCCAATGTGAAGCATTTGTGAAGGCAATATCCACTGGAACTCCTGTACTAACACCAGGTCAAGAAGCACTTTGGGGTATTGAGATATTAACAACTGCACAAGAGATAATGTTCTAAAAGTATTAAAGATTTATACTGTCTGAAGTAGCAACTTGTAGTAATTTAATTTGTTATAATTGTCAGAAAATGAAAAAAATATAATACAGTCTAGACTTAAATGAAAGCGTAATATAGCCTACTAACTATAGAACAATGATAATATAAGAAAATAGAAGATATTTAAAGCTGTCGTATTCATTATCGTAAAGATTTAGGAATTAAGACGAAAGAAGGATAGAGCGATGAGGAAGCGGGTAGACATTTTGGAATGGGTCAGCAGACGATAAAGGGAGTATACGTTGAGAACCGACATTCGTTCACTATAAACCAGCCAGAACAATAGACATGGACTGTTTATAACACA
>NZ_PHHC01000135.1 GCF_002930195.1 Holospora curviuscula
CTAAATTGATGGATTAAATTAAAACTGGTAGAGTTATTCGGAAGTACTTTAAAAATTAAATTATTCTTTAATACTAATTTAAATACTTTATATGTTTTACACTAAAAAAAAGAAAATGATACGATGCATAAAAACATCATTCTAAGACCCTATCCTCACAGTTAGGGATAAATGTACTAAAAATGTTGGCAAGGACGTCAAGGCCGCCGTCTAAAGATGCTAGGCGGGTATGGAAGGGCAGAGTTTATATCAAAAAAATGGCTGTTTTTGGAGAGATATTCCTAAAAAGTTTGGACCATGGAAGAGCGTATTGAATGACTTTAACAGGCTAAAGCATAGAGAGCATTTAAGCATTGATGGATAAACCTAGAGATATCCTCAAAATCAAGAGCGGAAAAGAGAAAAATCTTAGCACAAGAATTATGGATAGCCAGAGCGTGCACCCATGCTCTTTTAAACAATGAAGAGAAAGAGTATGATGGGGGCAAGAAAGTGGCGGGTAGGAAAAAGACATCTAGGAGTAGACACCTTGGGCTATCGGCTAAATAGTGATGTGCATAGCGCTAAGCCTCATGATAGAAAATGTGCCAAAAAAGTATTACTTTAGCTTGAAGAAAAAATTTCTAAAGCTCGTCAGAATTTTAGCGCATCAAGGATATCAAGGCGATCTACATCAGTAGGTTTATCTTCATACGTAAGAGGCTTGGCTTAGCATTGTAAAATAATAGCGACAGGTTGTAGAGTGTTCATTGGCTTGATTAGATCATTTTAGGAGGCTATTCAAAAATTATGAGCAGTCTACTTCATCAGCCAAAGGGTTTATTCAACTCGCTTTCACTAACATAATCCTCAATAGATTAAAAAAATGGTTTACGTGACTTTTTTTGAGTTTACGTATCTCTACAATGCTTTAAAACAGTGCTTTTTTGAACCTAATTCAATATGATTTACTATGTAGTCAGTTATTAACTACGCACTTTACCCCGCCCCCCGTGATGCTTTTTATTAACGAAAAATTGCTTATTTTTGTAATCTCAAAGAAGTTTTAGAAAACAACTGAAAAAAATTTTTAGACTACATAGATAAGAAATATCTAAAAAGTCTGAATTAAATTTTCCACACTTCATTGTTACAAAACATTAGTGCTTTATCTAATCCTTCAGTGGAAATATGATGCGCAGCTTTTGGGTCAACCCATCGATGTACAGAAAGATGATTGGATATCAAATCTTGGTAGGTTAGTTCCATAGCTTCAAGAGGGATCACAGAATCCTGTCTGCCATGATAAAGCCAAAAATTTGGAAAAAATATAGGAGGTGTGCGAATTCGATAAAATCCTGAAAATCCTAAAATTGCTGCACAAGTTACGTGAAATAATCCTAAGTGACAAGCCAGCGCAGCACCTTGAGAAAATCCTGAAACTACCACAGGCACAGAAGACTCTATAAAGGCCTGAAACCGTTTTGCCACCTGGCGAGCAGAGCGTTCGATGGCGTACTGTAAGGCTACTGAATACCCTTTAGTATTTATCAAGTCCTCCGAGGAAAAAGCTGCTAAAGAAAACCACTGTCGTCCTTTTCCGCTGGGATCTCCTTCAAACGTTTCATGTCCCTGCGGAATAAAAACGGTTAAATGTGGATTTTTTTTTTGAAAATATTGTCCACACTGAAATAAGTTTTCTCCATTGGCCCCGTATCCGTGAAATAAAATAAGCCTGGCTTTTTCTGTTTTGGTAGCGCGCAGTAAAAGATCTTTCATAGTATTAAGTCTTTAAATGAATTTTGGATTCTCAACCCTCCTACAGAATACATGATACTGAACCTTCACAATAAATCAAGATTATTTCTGTAAATGATTTTTAACCTTTATCAGATTTTAAAAAAATAATAAAAAAAATTAATTAATGATATATTTTGTTCAAAAAATAAAAATTATTCTATAAATATATACATTTATTTCATTATTAATAGAGTTTATATAATAAAATCCCCGCTCCAATAGAATATTTTAGACTGCCTATAAAGGGGTACGATATAGTAAATTTATATATATAGTGATTTAGCTTGTATATGAGATTTAAAAGAATTGAAGTAAGGCCTTATATCATTTAGTACTGTTATAGTCTAATCCATCGTTTCATGTGCGACCAGAATATCTCAATGGAGTCCAGGTCAGGCGAATATGGCAGTAAAAACACTAGCTCGCAGCCAAGTGATTCATGTTAATTCTTGTGTCTTATAAGCGTTATGAAATGAGGCATGATCCATAATCAGGCCGGAGTTTAGCGCTTTGACTCAACGCTGTTTATCCCCCAATGATTAAAAAAATTTCTATTGCAAGACCCGTTATGGCTGGTATAGATGCATTATTGCAGCGATACTATGGGTTTTTTTAAAATATATAACACATTTTTTACAATCAGTTTTTGCTTCTCTTACTTCACCCTATGTCTTTGAAAATCCTCATCTTTATACCGCTCTCGTTACTCTATACAAGATTTTTAGGCGCTATATGGTTAATTATTTCTTAATATTTATTCACAAGCCTGCCTTAGAGGTAAAGGTTTTTTTATCGCTAAAGTCTCACTTTTTAAGCCTTCTATAGACAAAATCAATGCTTGCGTTAAATAGCTCTGCTCATATTTTATGTTCGTTATTTTTAATCTATATTTTTAGTTGATTTTGAATTTTTTTTCCTGTACTCCATAATCGTGCTTGAGTATTCCTTCTTTTTTTTCTAGCGTATTCACCTTCTACTTACGCACCATAAGCTATTGTTGCGCGCGTCTTTTGATCATTACCTAAGTTGATGTATTCTTTTCCTCTTTTTTTAATTCTAGGTAGTATTGTCTTCTTGCCAGCTCTATTGTCTTTGTGTCATCTTACTTAATTTTATACCACATATAATCCCATTTTCAAGCTAAATTACTATAAAAGAATTTTTACCATGAAATTTATAGGTGTAAAAACACTTATTGCATTTTAGGTAGTATAAGAGTAGAAAGTTAAGCGCTTTTACTGAAAATTTTTTCTTGTTTGTCTAAAAACATTGTACAAAATAAAGTTAATATTTTCAGTAAAAAATTTTGTTGACAAAAATAATTTTTTATTGTACTTTTAAAAAGTAATTTTTTATTCACTTTAATGACTATGAAGTTAAAATATATCTATTTTTTAATGATAATAATGAGTATAGGAGCTTTTGCTCATAATGAAAAAGAATTTTTGGAGGAGCTTGAAGCCTTTCATGCTCAAAATACGACTAAAAGCGATAAAATAAATTCAAAGGATTGGAAAGAAATAAAAAAATGCTTAACAGAGTATTTCGGTAAGGTTCAGACCCCTTATCTGGATGAGTTTAAAGAAAAATCAAAGAAGTGTATTATAGAAAGCATAAAAGATAAGAAAGATAAGAAAAATAAGAAAAATAAGAAAGATAAGAATCGTTATGATGTGGTAAATACCTTTAAAAAAAAGCTAACAGAAGCGATCCCGACTTATTTTATTTCCGGGTACGACCTAGATAAGCAATTTCAGCCTAAACCGCCAAACACTTCTGAACAAATTCAAAATATTAAGAAGGCTGAAGATCCTATAGTTAATATGTTATCAGAGAAAGAAAAAATTCTGCTAAAAACAGAGTGTCAAAACGCATTACAAACACTTCGAGAGAATAGTAACATTTTGAAAAGAAAAATAAACGCGGAAGATTGGAAAAAAATTGAACATTTTGCGTTAAACACGTTAATTCCCTCTCTTGAATCTGGAAAAACAGACGGCTTTATAAAAGCTTTAACAAGATTTATTAGCGACATTGCCGTTTCGGCAGAAGGAACAAAATTGGAAATCGGTTACGGGCATGTTCAGGAGCATATACAAGAAAAGCTTGCCAAATTTTTTCCTCAAGGCGTTACTCAGCAAGATGAAAAAGCTCAAGGCGTTACTCAGCAAGATGAAAAAGCTCAAGGCGTTACTCAGCAAGATGAAAAAGCTCAAGGTGGACAAGCGCAAAAGGTTATACCAGAAGACTTTTTTAAAAAACATCAAGAATTTCTAAAAGACAACGGTTTCGACAAAGACGAAATCAAGAAGAAGATCACTAATGTACTGGACTCTGGCGGTTCGGAAGAAAAGGTTTTGGCTTTACTTAAAGCGTGTGAACAGGAAAAGCTAAGTGTCGAACACTTTCATGATGAAAAACTCATCGACGACAACACCCGTAAAGATCAACTTAAAAAAAGATACGACGAATTGCTTTCTGAATTAGAAGTTATGACATTGGAGCTTAAAGAGCAGTCACAAAACGTTGTAGAAGATAGAACCGACGATAAACAGGCTCAAACGGTTATGAAAAAAGACTTTTTTGAACAATATCCAGAATTTCTACAAGACGAAGATATCTTCACACTGGATATCAGGCAAGCGGTCCAGAACACAATGAACTTAGGGGGGGAGAGAGAAAAAATTCTTGATTTACTTACACAATACAAAAACCTGCCGCTAACTTCGAACTTGTTAGTTGGGCAAACGGACATCGATCTTAGTATATTGCAAGAACAGAAAAACATTCTGTTTGTTCAATTAGAAAGCATACAATCTCCAATTCAAGGTAAAGAATCGCTACAAAAGAAAGACTTTGTAGACAAGAAAGTAGCCGTGCAGACAGTAGATAAAGAAAAAGTTGCGCTCTGGGGGAATGATATCTTTTATATCGAACAGGATATAGAGGATAGTCTATTTGTAAAAGATGCGTGGCCGAAAACAAAAAATTGGATGCTTAAAAAACTTGAAAATTTTTCTGATGACGACTTTAAAACTTGCGCTCTTCTCTTGCAAGAGAGTATCAACGTTTTTATTAGTATGCAATATGACCAATATAATCAAAGTGTTCTTTCTCAAAGTAATTTTAAAAAATTAAATTTTCACGATATAAAAGGAACTTTTGAGCTTGAGCGTGAATTTTTATCAAATAATGAAGAAAAAAAAGCCTCTAAAGACAGTCATAAGCAGTTCGAGTAAATTTAAAAATTTCAGAGTTGTATCTCTTTAAATACTGTGCTCTATTAAATTTATGAAGCACAGTATCTTTAGACATGTACTGGATTTAAGAAACGAGTTTTTAGTGGACCATAACGTTTTTCTGGGAAAAAGCCAAGCCCTCAGTAGTATAAAAGTGTTGGATAAAATCTTTATCCTCCAGGATACAAAATTGAGGGTTTTTTATCCATGAATTTTAGGTATAATAGAGTTACTATGTCATATTTTAGATAATATATTATGGATCCATTAGCGCAATTTCAAGTAAAAACATTATGTGCTTTGCGATATTGGGGCATAGATATGTCCATCACAAATTCCTCAGTATACATGATGGTCGCAACCGGACTTATTTTACTCTTTTTTAAATTTAGCTTGCGTCGTGCCTCTCTCTACCCATCCCGTTGGCAAAGTGCTGCAGAACTACCCATATCTTTTTTAGAAAGTATGGTTCAGGAAGTGAATGGCGTTAGCGGTATGCCTTTTGTATCATTGATCAGTTCTGCGTTCTTTTTTGTACTGATGGGGAACCTGTTGGGACTTTTTCCCTATGCCTTTACCATCACAGGGCAACTAATTGTAAATTTAACCTTAGCACTCATTCTCTTTGTTTTTGTAACCGGTCTAGGTGTTTATCGTCAAGGCACTGGATATATTCGGATTTTTTTTCCTAAAGATGTTCCCTGGCTCATTGCTCCTGTATTGGTACCCATTGAAATTATTTCTTATCTTTCTCGCCCTGTAAGTTTGTCGGTGCGATTATTCGTAAACATGTTGGCGGGACACAGTATGATGAAAATTATTGGTACCTTTGTGGTAATGATGGGGCCTTGGGGCGTGATTCCTATGGTGCTCAATATAGTCTTCACTGGGTTTGAATTTTTTATTGCATTTCTACAGGCCTATGTTTTTGCTATTTTAAGTTGCATCTATCTTAATGATGCATTGCATGAACATTAACCAGAAGCTTTAAAAGCGCGCTGCCTCTTTTTTCCGGATGGAGAATCGGGTTGTTAAGTTATAAAAAATCATAAGGATCCATATCGGTATGTAAGCGAAGCCAGGAAGGAACAGTAAACGTATTGAGGGTGTTTCGGATATAGTCTTGTAGTCTATAATTTTTTGGACTTTTGACAAAGAGTCTCCACCGCCAACGTCGACGTAATGGGTTGATGGGGGAGGGTGCGGGACCTAAAATCTCTACCGACGTGTTCTGAGGAAAATGCTGTTTGAGGAGTAAAGAATACTGATGTACAGAATTTTCATCTATTCCTGATACCGTTAGGGCTGCAAGACGCACGTAGGGGGGGAAATGGTATTTTTTTCTAGTATCCAATTCTTCCTGTAAAAATCCTTGAATATGATGGCGCTCCAGATACTGAAACAAAGGGTGCTGAAGTTGAGAAGTTTGAATGTAGGCGTTTCCTGGAATGTCTCCGCGACCAGCTCGGCCCACAACTTGGCACAAAACTTGGTAAAGACGCTCTCCACTGCGTAAATCTAAATGACTTAGAGCAAAGTCTCCATCTACAATGCCTACCAAAGTTAAATTAGGAAAGTGATGTCCTTTTGCTACCAGTTGGGTCCCAATGAGAATATCATATTGCTGATTTTGAATTTCTTCTAACGTTGTTTGCAATAACTTTGAGTTGCTGCACACGTCACTGCTCAATATACATGTGCGTGCTTGGGGAAGAAACGATTGGACTTCTTGGTTTACTTTTTCTACGCCTGCACCCCATATACGTAAGCTTTTTTCTCCCAAACACTGGGGGCATCTTTTGGGAAGCGGCATCTTGAATCCACAATAGTGACAGATTAATATAGGGTGTGGAAGGTAATGTACGCTTAACCATATACTACAACTTCCACAAGACGCTCGGAATCCGCACTGATAACAAATCCAAAGATTTCCATACCCTCTCCGGTTTATAAATAATAAACTTTGCTCTTGTTTTATAAGGTTTTGTTGTAACGCTTCTCTCAAAGGTAACGTGAGTAAGTTTTTTGAAGAAACTTTTTCTTGTTTTATGTCCAATAGATGAATTTTAGGAAGTTGGGCGTTTCCATATCTCTGAGACAGTATAACGTGGCTATAACGATTGTGTTGAATATTCCAATAACTTTCTAAGCTCGGGGTGGCTGACATTAAAAGACACGGTATGCTTTCTTTGTATCCGCGCGAAACTGCCATATCTCTTCCGTGATAAGGAGGACCTTCCGCTTGTTTATAGGATCCGTCGTGTTCTTCATCCACCGCAATCATTCCCAGATTGCTGTATCCCAACATCACTGCAGAACGGGCCCCAATGATAACAGAGGCATATCCTGTTAAAATGTTCCATCCATGAAATTTTCGGGCTTTAGAAGATAATCCTGAATGCCATATTCCAATAGGGCCCGAATAATATTGTTGGACACGCTGAATCCATTGTTGACACAAGCTAATTTCTGGAACGAGGATGAGAACTTGCTTTCCTGCATCAAGGACATCTTTCATATAGGCTAAGCATACTTCTGTTTTTCCTGCTCCCGTAATTCCTTCAATGAACGTGGTGGAAGAGCCTATATGGCCTAAAGAAGCTTCTTGATGGTCGGTTAAAAAAGGTGTCGAACAAAAAAAAGATTGTGTACTCATTTCCTTGCAAGAAAGATGGGCGTTGTTTATCCAGGTGTGTACTCGCCGTAAGCCATAGGCAAAAACCCATTGCGCAAAGGTTCCCGGCCAAGGGCATTCACGAAGAGTATTAGAAAAAGAGGGGGTACATTGCAGCACTGTAGAGGGCCATTCTAATATTTCTGGTACAGGAAATACCATACGTAATACACTTCCTAGAGGAATTAAGGTGTAATCTGAGCACTGACGTAAAAACGCAATAAATCCTGGAGATCCTATCCACTGAGAATAAACCTCAATAACCTCCTTTAGATTAGGCACTAAAGGCGCACCTAACTCCCAAACCATTCCCCAAAGGACTTTAGAGCCAAACGGTACTTTAACACAGTTTCCAATACGCACCGGTATTGTGGTTTTATAGCTAAAAAAACGAGAGCTGTGAATGGGAAGTAGAACGGATATGATCTCCGGCTTAGGAAAAGGTTCCGAATTTACATGTGTGTCTATGAGAGCGCTCATAGAGAAGAACGGGGATGAAATTTCT
This sequence comes from Holospora curviuscula, assembly GCF_002930195.1. Classification (GTDB taxonomy): domain Bacteria; phylum Pseudomonadota; class Alphaproteobacteria; order Holosporales; family Holosporaceae; genus Holospora; species Holospora curviuscula. The sequence goes on from NZ_PHHC01000135.1 coordinate 8,198, forward strand.
TGTGTATGCTACTTAATGCTTGGGGACTAATATGAAGATATTGTTGAGTAGATCGCAAAGATACGTGCCCCAATAAAGTTTGAATATCGCGCAAATCTACTCCTTGATGTAAAAGATGGGAAGCAAAACTGTGCCGTAAAGCATGGGGTGTCGTGTGGTGTGCAAGTCCTAATGCACTTCTCAAAAACCGAAGACGTTTTTGTAAAACGCACGCTTGGAGGCGTTTTCCTCGAGTGCCTAAAAAAAGGGGTAGGGGTATATCTTTTTGATATCCATAAGGACAGCTTGTTAGATAGGATTGGACAGCAGTACGCACTTCTTCCAGTAAAAAAATGGAGCGTGCTGTGTGGCGTTTTCCTTGAATGGTTAAAAGCCAAGGATCTTGGAGGGGCCAATGGCTTCGGTTTAAGCTTAGGGCCTCATGAATACGTACTCCCGCACCGTACAATAAAAGGATAAGACTGTAATCTCGAAGATCTTCCCAGGGAATAGAAGAGGATTGTGAAAGAGCATTAGGTTCTTTTTCTAACGAACAACCTGAGGTGTGTTCAATAGTCTCAGGGTAAAAATTCTTTATTAATCGACGCGTTTGATATAAAGAAAGCGCTTTAGGTAATGATGTACGGCACTTGGGACGCTTAAGCTTCTCGTAGGGAATTTCTGTGACTAATGTCTTCGTCTTGAGAAAAGCAAACCAGAACTTAAGGGCAGAAAAGGCGATGGCATTGGTTTCTTTCTGTACTCCCTGTCCCATACGCCAAGCAAAAAAACTACGGATATCTTGATGCGTAACATTTTGAAAAGATGTGTGTTCTATGGGTTTTCCCCAGTGCTGAGTCAAAAATTCCAAAAAAGAAAAAATTTCTTGTTTGTATCGTGTCAAGGTTAAAACGCTTTTTTTTTTGGTATGTATCCCCCAAATTTTAAATTCCTGGAACATTTCGGGATACGTAAGAAGAGAAGAGGTCATGATCTACTACGGGTTGGAGGTGCTTTTTTTTCAAAACGCCCTCCATGTCTGAATAATTCTTTTAAAAACTCTTTTCTGTGAGTGGAAGGCAAAGCGGTCTCTTTTAAGGCGATTTCTAAAGAGTGTGTACCAGAATTAGGAATATATTTTGCAAGCTTTCCGTCAGCCGTAAACAGCAAGGCAAATCCCTGATTTTTTTCAATGGAAGGAGCAAAGAATGCAGAGGTTTCCGTAAAAAGATTAAAATAATACCAAGTGTGTTGATCGAAACTCAATACAGAGGAAGCAGGCCCGATCAATTTTTCTACCTGAGCCTTGTCTAAAGTGCCTACTCCCTGTTGTATCTGGATAAGGTCTTCTGGTGGAATAACGCGGCCTCGCACATTGCGTTCTGGATCACATCCGAACAATAAACAACTTGTCAGCAGTATCTTTAAAGATATATTCTTCGTGGTGGTTATCAATTCTAGTATACCCCATTCCTCTAAATTTTTCTTCAAGGATGCCATGATCTCACTAAAAATACAAGATTTCTTTTCTAAGGTTTTGTCTTTAAGAGTTAAATTATTTAGATAGGGATCATAATCTAGAATTTGGAGTGCACGTTATGTTTGAAGAAATAAAAAATTAAAAGGAGCATCTACCACAGGAAAGAGAATAATGATAAACTATTTAACTATAGTAAAAGCAGTTGAATTATAACATATTAACCCATTGTCTGATGTAAGCCTTGATATAAGTCAATTTTTTTTCTAATCCATTGCTTCGTATTGGCCCAAGATTTGTCTATTGAATTCAGATTTGGTGAATATAGTAGTCAAAAATCAGCCTACACTCAACAAATTTGATTAATTCTCTTTTGTTTTCTGAGACTTGTGGAATTAGGCATCACTATAATCATCATTTGGCTGGGTTTTAGCGCTTTGATTCAATGCTGCTCTCCCCAATCATTAAAAATATTCATAGTGCAAGAGCAGTTAAAACCCATGGATGCTATGGATTTATTATTCCAGTTATACTAAGAGCTCTTTTATAATAGTTTCTACGCGTTTTGCCTACAGACTGTTTGCTTTTTTTACTCTATCCACTATTTTTGAAAATCGCCATATCAGTAACACTTTGATCACTATATACAAAACTTTGCTTCGGTATATTTATTATGACTTCTAGATATCTATCTCGCTTTTCTTCCTGTTATTGCCTAGAGGAAAGAGTGTTTTTATCACTCAATCCTAGTTTCTTGAATACAGTTGTGGTATATACTTTTGCGTATCGAACACTCATATCGAATATCTTTCGCTCTAGTATTTTCATTATTATTTTTAATAAATCATTCTACCTTTGAATAATCCAGCCTAAGTTTATATTCTAAACATTCTTTAGCATCGTATTTTTCTTCTTTCTTATATCGATCACCTCAGTTACTAAGTGTATTTTTGTGTACCTCAAACATTTATGATACTTTTTTGTGTTGGTTTTTTTTCAGGGAATGTATTTCTTTTTTTCTTAACGCGGTACTTTATAGGCTTGTGTGGACATTCATTTTATCCTACCATGCTTTTTTACCTAATCCAAGCTGATCTACTATAATCAATCAACTATAAAATAGTTATAGAGAATCGCGCGTTAATTGAAGAATTTTTAGAACGTCTTATCTGTTTAGCGTGAGCTCATTGTTTTTCAATGGGATTAAGGCCAGGAGAATAAGGAGGAAAGTAAAGCATGCCAGCATCTTTAATTATTTTCTGTATAGCTTGACCTTGATGGAAGGCAGCATTATCCAGGACAACACCACAGTTTTCTGGGATATGAGTGAATAGCATTTCTTCTACCCAACACATCAATACCTCTACAGAACCCGTACGTAATCTAATTACCTTTAAAACTAGATCTCATTCAAGCGCTTGTAGACATTTGTTCTACTTTTGGCACCCCAATCCTGTTTTCCGTAACAACCCTGCTCTTTTACAGAATACCCGTGGGTTTTTTGCATATCATGGACAACTCCACGTTTATCAACTTTGCTGTTTAATTCATTACGGTTTTGGCACAATAGAGATATTTTTTCTGGATCCGCCTTTGGATGATTTAAGTTTTTTTATCGCGACCCCCAAGGCATCCCAGGACTTTCAAAATTCCAACAGTGCTAACCCCACGCTCTGGCTGATAAGCCTCAGCATCCGGCTTAGAGCGAACTAAGTTCGGTTCTAAATGCGTACTCCTTCTATAGTCTGCTGCCCCATTCCAAAACGCTTACCAGAGTCCTCATAGCTCACCCCTTCTTTCTGTTTAATTCCTCAACCCTTACGACGAAAATCTCATAAATACGACTCGTGTTAATGGAGTATTTTACACAATAAAGAGCACCTGCTCATGGCGAATGCTTCTTAAAGATGTTCCGCCATACTCCTCTGTATATTCGTTTTATCGAAAATGCAGGATCAAAGGAATATGGAAAAAAGTACTGAGCAAGTTTGTTAAGATACGTCAAATCAAGGCTGGTGGAAGTGAACACCCGAGCGATCGCAGGATTGATTCACACAGTGTCAAAACTGCCGGGGCTTGTGAACAACGCGGCATTGACGGAGGAAAAAAAGAGACGTAAACACCATAGTATTATGGATACACAAGGCACTCTAGTGTACGGTACTGTTCATGAAGCTAATCATCGTAGGGGGTTCAATGTTTTTCAATATTCGACACTCAAAAGCGTTTGCGTTGATTCCGGGTATGGAGAGACTATGGTAGAGTTTGTGGGAAACGGTTTTAATAAGACAATTGAAATTTCAGAACGCATATCTCCAGAATGAGCTGTGTTCACCAGAAGATAGATCGTTGAACGAACCTTTTCTTGGCTCAATCATTATCCAAGATTGTCAAAAGAGTAGGAAATTGCTGTAGAAGCTTCCGAAAATAAGGTGATGATCCCTCATTCTATGCGATTATTAAGGCGGATCGCTAATCCGCTCTAAAACATAACTATTGTATAAGACTCTTTTTTTTTGCTAAATGCAGTGTTCTCCATAACACCAACAAACATCCCAGAGTAAAAAAAGCACATAAAAAATAAACTGCTGAAATCCCAAATACTTTCAACGTTATCTGATCACAAGAAACACTGGGCTGAGATAAAAAATCTTCCATTTGCGCATTTAAGGTATCCCCTA
>NZ_PHHC01000136.1 GCF_002930195.1 Holospora curviuscula
CCGTCATTTAACTTCGGTGGCTTAATTAGTGGCTGCATTTCTTTCGACTTCTGATAATAAATTAAACTCAAGCATGCCACCTGCAATAATTTCAAATGACTCTTGATCGATTTCTAAAAAGCCATAGCGGAAAACGTATCCCCATGAATTTTTATTTTTGCTAAAGAGCAGCAACGACACAACCGGTTTGATATCAATGTGCTTTGCCTCAAAGTAATTGATCTTACGCCTGCATGGTTTGAATTCATCTCCTCTATCTACTTGGTAAGGTGCACCATCAATGATCTTGCCTATTGCAGTAAATCTTTGAGATAGAGATCAGATCCAGCCATGATTATTGTAGACGAATAATAAATTACGAAATCATCACAGAATAATCGTTTAGCGGGTGTAGATTTACCGTGGTAAAATTGACAAATACTAAGCTTCATCCCGTTTTCCATATGTTCTTTGCACCCAACACCAATTCAGAATTTTGCTGACTTATTCATCTGCGGTACTTTCGATTAATTTCTCCAAAATTTGGGCAAAACTTTTTTCTCCTTATCAGACGCTTTACTAAAAAATGTATTATCAATTCCTTCTATAATAGGGACTAGGGTACGTACCATTTCTTTCCCTTTTTCGGTTAGTGAGACGCTCTTGGCACGTGTATCTGTTTCATGTTCTATGCGATTAACGCAACCAAGTGCAACCAGTTTTCTTAGCGATTTTGAAACAGTCATTTTGTCAAGCTTGGACCAGTTCACGATAAGAATTTGAGTTGTGTCATAGTGATGAGCCTCAAACCACATTAAAGTCGCCATGATCACAAAGTGGGCATGGGATATATCGTAAGGCTCTAAAACCCTTTTAATCTGCCACTGCCGTACCATCGTTGTTTGCCAAAGTGGAACGCTTGGGCTGTCTTCAGGTTTATCAAAACCAAAGAGTAAATCAGACATTGATGCCTCTTGCAAGCTTTACTAGGGTTCTCGTTTCCTCTGGAACAGTATCAGCAACGTTTTGTGCCACCAGCTTAATCCAGAGCCATTTCAATGGGCCGGTCACAACAAGTTTATTTGTTAACTTTAATCTATCGACTGTATCTTCCATAGTGTGAGTATCGTACATTTTAGCACCGAAGAAGGCAGTGCAGTCGGTAAAATAGTGCGCTTCATTAATTTCTGTTAGCACGCTTTTTACAGGGTTGAGGCCCTTGGGTTTTAACATGAAGTGATTATCAATTTTGAAATTACCATCAAACTTACAGTCGTCCAAATCATCGTGATAAGTTCGCCAACTGTTTACGTCTGTCCAAATACGCCAAATATCCTTAGAGCTGTCTTGCTATAGGTTCTTGTCCACATATACGCTTCTTTTAAGATCTAATTATATTGTATACTTATATACTAAATCGTCTAGCACTAAGCAATAGAAAACTAACCATGTCATAGTACAGTTCTTGCTCTACGAGTATGTACGCTTATTCTCCGCCCCAATAACGCACCTCAAGACCCGTTGTCAAAAAACCTAGTAAAATCAAAGGCTTTAGACATGCTTACCTTCGGACCAAACGTTTTCCTGTAAGGGAGAAAGGGAGAAAGGGAGAAAGGGAGAAAGGGAGAACAAAAAGGAGATTTTAGGGTAAAATCAGTGATTTTGTGATTCTCTAAGTACGCATGTGCTAAGTGGCTAAAATGCTCTAAAGCCTATGAATACTGGGGTTCAGAGGGTAGTTTTAAAATTTGAAAAATAACGCCAAAAAAGTTTAAGCGCTGTAAATTGGCGGAGGTGGGTTGCATCTGAAACAACCTGCTCTAAATGGCATTGGAATGGTGATTTTCTGTTGAAAAAGTGAGTGCTCTGAGCTTCGCACCCTTAAATAAAAGGGGAACAAAATTCGAAAAAATTTTGCGTGATGTGCTTGACTTCGTTTTCTAAGTAGGGTAAGTTTTGTTCATAAACATAGATTCATGTTTTGCTAACTTGTTTTAGAGACTTTAAAACCACATGACCGCTTTTCAAGATACCCTCGAACAGACTAAGCAAAAATTGATGATGCATCTCTTAAGTCAGATTCAGCTCAATCGATTCTTTACACAACGTGGTTTGTCTGGAGCGCTGAACATTGCCTTAGGTTTCATGAATCAATATTTGAAGCGCTGCGTTACGAAAAGTTGGGTAAGAGCTGCTCAAATCTCACCCCGCTGTATTACATATTTTTTAACCCCAGAAAGCTTTAAAGAAAAAAGTTATATGGTGAAAGATTATTTGGCAAGGTCCATGACGTTTTTTAGAGATGCTCGGAAACAATGTGAAGAAGTCTTTGAGCACTGTAAAGCCCAGGGCTCGTCAAAAGTAGCCTTAGTTGGTGAAGGTGCTTTAGCTGATATTGCAAAACTTATCACATTTGCCAGTGAGTTCACGATTGACGTTGTCTCAACCAAGGCTGATCTGAAAAGATACGATACTGTGATTGTCACTGATGTGATGAACCCCAAAGGCACTTATGATACCATCAAGCGTAAGGTTGAATATAATCGCTTATTGACCTTAAATCTTTTTCATATTTCAAAGGTGACATCATGATTGCTTGGTGTGTTGCCCATACGCAGCCCTTGGAAGAGATTCTAGCTCAGCAACATTTGCTCGATCAGAGTTTTGAGGTCTACATGCCAAGGTTAAAAAAAACCATTCCTCATGCACGTAAGGTTGAAGAGAAGCTTGTACCGTTAGGGATGGACCTAAGCTTTACTAGATGGCGTAGTTTTAATAACACACCGGGCGTTTCTTATTTCTTAATGACTAATAATTTACACCCGAAAAAAGTTCAAAAACGGATTGTTGATGATTTAAAAGCCCAGGAAGTTGGGGTCGGTATCGTACCTATGGCAAGCCTTGTGAACTTTGTTAAAGATGAAAAACTGTGCATTGTAGAAGACGCATTTAAAGATCAAGTGGCCATTTTTGAGTCCGTGGATGATAAGTCTAGGGTTCAACTATTGTTAAATTTTATGGGAAGGGAAATGAAAATGACTCTTCCCACCTATGCTGTGGAAGCAGCGTAAGTAAATAATCTTTCTGGCGCTTATATGCCGGTGATAAATATTAGATTTTTTTTAGTCTCGGTGATTTCACCCAGACTGCGGCAGCTATGGTGAAGTAAAATAAACGCGTCAACTCCCTCTATCCTATCAGCAATTCAAAAGCTGCGTGCACTTTTAACACGTGAGGAAAAACTTAAATGGCTTGGTATTGTGGCTTTTGCACTCACCACATCGCTGTTGGAAGTTGTCACTGCTTTGGTAATTGTTGTGTTTGCCCAAGTTTTAAATGCCCCTGAAACGGGGCTCAAATATTTGGGTAAAATTGGTTTTTCGACTAATTTGTCACCTGGACGCGTTATTTTTTATATAGCTATTATTATGGGAGCGATTTATTTAATCAAAAATCTAATCGTTGCTGGGGAAATTTTTTTTCAAAATTTTTCCATTCAAAAAATGAATTACCATTTTAAAAATAAGCTTCTTCGTCGCTATGCGCAGGCAGATTACGGATTTTATCTGACTCGAAACTCTTCATTGGGAATGCAAATAGTGAGCGGTGATACAGAAGCAACATTTTTAGGGGGTATGCTCTCTATTGCCAGCATAGTATCGGAAGGCGTGATCTTTTTTACCCTTATGGGTATGATCATTTATATGAATCCATCCCTCGCATTAACTATATTTGTAATTGGAGGAATGGTTTCAATGGCAATTACAAAAAGTGTACTTCCTCGATTTTACCGATTTGGGCAAAAGCTTCAAGAAGCGGATCTGTACAGTGGTCAGAATCTTGGCCAGTTTTTTCATGCTTTTAAGGAAATTGTGCTTTTAGGGAAAAGAGAATCGTTTATTGAAGCCTATCAAGTCTATGCACGTAAAAAAGCAAGTATTCAAGCCATTCAAACATCCCTCAATGCCCTTCCGCGCATAGTTATTGAAATTTTGTTTGTTGCCCTATTCATTACCACCATTACTATTTTGTGTTTAGACAAGGAAAGCCCCGTACAGATGATGGGAATTTTAGGCGGATATCTTTATACAGGGTTCCGCCTTATGCCAGGACTCAATCGCATTATAAACCAGCTTAATGCCTTTAAGTCTGTCATTCCCTCCATTGAGCGTGTGCATCATGAGTATACAATGGTAGCTGCCAAAGAAAATTATGTGGACGTACCAACGCTTCAATTTAATCAAAGCGTTGAGATAAAAGATCTTTCTTTCAAATATCTTAATACAGAAAAAAATGCATTGAGTCATATTTCTTTACAGATTCAAAAAAGCGAATGTATTGGGATTGTAGGTGAGACAGGTTCTGGAAAATCAACACTCGTCGATCTTATTTTGGGACTTTTAACCCCTTATGAAGGTTCAATTTTTGTAGACGGACAGTATCCTGTATACTCCTATCAATGGCATCAAAAAATTGGCTATGTCCCCCAAAGCATTTATTTAACCGATGATACCATTGAAAAAAATATTGCTTTTGGTGAAAAGCAGATTGATCTCAATAGATTGAATTCAGCCATAGATGCTGCTCAGCTTCGCACATTTATTGACGCCTTGCCAGAAGGCGCAAAAACAATTGCGGGGGAGCGTGGTATTCGTCTTTCTGGAGGAGAGCGTCAACGAATTGCCATCGCTCGGGCACTTTATCGCAATCCTGAAGTGCTCATCTTTGATGAAGCTACCTCAGCTTTGGATACTGATACCGAAGCACGTTTGATGGAAACCATCAATGCCGTCAGCAAAGATCGAACGGTCATTATGATCGCTCACCGTCTTACAACATTGAAAGATTGCGATCGGATTGTGGTCATGGATAAGGGCTGCGTCAAGCAAGTGACTGATTATAATGCTCTTCAAAATAAGGTGGTGCAACATGAATAATTCTAAAATTTCCGTAATTGGTTGTGGCTACTGGGGTAAAAACCTGGTGCGTAATTTTGCAGAGCTTAATGCGTTGCATTCTGTGTGTGATGCCAATTTAGCACTGGCAAATCAGGCGGCACAAACCTATGATGTTCAAAATCTCAGTCTTGAAGAAATTCTTAAAAGTGATTGTGATGGCGTGGTGATTGCAGCACCCGCAGCACAACATTTTGAATTGACAAAAGCGTCGCTTCATGCCGGCAAACATGTGTTTGTAGAAAAACCTCTGTCCTTGAAAGGGGAAGAAGCGAAGAAGCTTTGTGATCTTTCCATACAAGTGGGTAAAAAGCTTATGGTGGGGCATCTTCTTCAATATCATCCAGCCTTTTTAGAGCTTAAACGCTTGATTCAAAAAGGTAACCTTGGCCGTCTGCAATATATTTACTCTAATCGCCTCAACCTTGGAAAATTTCGCAATGAGGAAAATATCTTATGGAGCTTTGCGCCCCATGATATTTCCATGATTTTGGGACTTGCTGGTGACTTACCCGAATCAGTTTATGCAACAGGGGCTTGTCATTTGAACCCTCGGATTCATGATGTGACCACAACGCATATGAGTTTTAAAAATGGAATTGAGGCCCATATTTTTGTATCATGGCTCCACCCTTATAAGGAGCAAAAACTTGTGGTTGTGGGCGATCGCGGCATGGCGGTGTTTGACGATGGTTTGCCATGGGGCGAAAAGCTCAAACTTTATCCCCATCAAGTAACCTGGGTAGACGGTTTACCACAGCCTGAAAAAGCTGATGTGATCTATTTGCCTTTGGAAGTATCAGAACCTTTGAAAATCGAGTGCCAGCATTTTATTGACTGCATTGCTCAAAATAAAAATCCTCGCACAGATGGAGCGGAAGGTCTTCGGGTTTTACAAGTTTTGGATGCAGCGCAACACTCTCTTCATACTCATCAAACTGTTTCCTTGAATGCTCAAATTAAACCATATTATGCTCATGAAACAGCCATTGTAGACGGCGGATGTGACATCGGTCCAGGCACTAAAATTTGGCATTTTTCCCATATTATTAAAGGAACAAAAATCGGTGACGACTGTGTCATCGGCCAAAATGTGATGATTGGACCCGATGTAGTGATTGGTAATCGATGCAAGATCCAAAACAATGTCAGTCTTTATAAGGGAGTTACTTTAGAAGATGGTGTATTTTGTGGGCCATCATGTGTGTTTACCAATGTACATAATCCAAGAGCAGAAATTGACCGAAAAGATGAGTATCGTCCGACCTTTGTGGAAAGGGGAGTGACAATTGGTGCCAACGCCACCATTGTTTGCGGTAATAAATTAGGAGCCTATAGCTTGATTGGTGCCGGTGCGGTGATCACAAAAGATGTCAAACCCCATGCAGTTATGGTTGGAAATCCCGCAAAGCAGATAGGCTGGGTTAGCCATGCAGGAGAGAAACTAGGTGATGATTTGATGTGTCCGCGTGAAGGACACAGATATCAAGTTATCAACAATAATTTAAAAGAGATCATAAAAAATGACAACGCAACTAAAACAGCCTGAGATGATTCAGCATATGCAATTTATTGATTTAAAATCCCAATTAGAACTTATCCGTCCACAAATTGATGCAGCTATTAAGCGTGTTTTGGATCATGGAAATTTTATCATGGGTCCAGAGGTACATGCCCTTGAAAAACAGCTGGCTGAATTTTGTGGTGTGAAACATGCCATATCTTGCGCTAATGGGACGGATGCCTTAGGTTTAGGGCTTATGGCCAAAAATGTAGGACCTGGAGATGCTATTTTTGTGCCTTCCTTTACTTTTGCAGCTACTGCTGAAGTTGTATCCTGGGTTGGGGGAACGCCTGTATTCATTGATTCCCTGGAAGATACATATAATATGGATCCCAAAAGCCTTGAGCAAGGAATTAAGCAGGCTCAAAAATTAGGGCTAAAACACGCCGGCATTATCCCCGTTGATCTGTTTGGACAGCCCGCTGATTACGATGCCATTCAAGCCATTGCTGATGAATATAATTTATGGATTATGGCCGATGGAGCCCAAAGTTTTGGAGCCTCTTACAAAGACCGTAAAGTTGGAAATATCGGCAATATAGCAACGACAAGCTTTTTCCCGGCAAAACCCCTTGGGTGTTATGGTGATGGTGGTGCGATTTTTACGAATGATGATGAACTTTCAGCTATTATTAAATCTCTACGGGTTCATGGACAAGGATCCGATAAATACGATAATGTGCGCATTGGGATGAACGGAAGGCTAGATACCATTCAAGCAGCAATTTTAATTGAGAAACTCAAAATATTCCCTAATGAATTGATCGCCCGCCAAAAAGCCGCCGATGCTTATAATGCAGCTTTAAAAGATATTGTAAAAGTTCCTCATGTAATTGATGGGGCCACCTCCGCTTGGGCTCAGTATACATTGCTATTGCCTGAGCACATGGACCGTTCCAAACTGATAGCTTCCTTAAAAGAAGCGGGTGTTCCTACAATGATTTATTACGTAAAACCTCTGCATTTGCAAACGGCTTATAAGCATTATCCCACAGCTACAGGAGGAAGTTTGCCGGTATGTGAGGGATTATCTGAACAAGTGCTGAGTCTACCTATGAGTGGGTATGTGGGCGGGGATTCTATGCATGTTTCAATGTTATTAAGAGGTATTATATGCTAATTTGTCCTGATTGTCGGTTTCCGATAGCGCTATCCAAATGTTCAAATTGTACTTGGTCTTTAAAATATATTGAAAATTTACCAGTTTATCTAAAGAGTAAAAACTGTCCTTTGATTGAAAATTACATTAAGTGTTATGAGAAAATAAGCACTGATGACTTGCAAGAAACAATTTTGCCAAAAGCCTACATAAGACATCAAGCTCAAAAGTTGATAAGGTATCTACCAAATTCTAAAGACATAAAAATTTGCGATTTGGGAGTTGGTCAAGGGATGTTGGCAAATAGTATAAGGCAACAGGGATTTATGGATGTGACTGTTGTTGATATTGCAATACCATACTTAAAGCTTTTGGAACGTGATTTTAAAGCTATAGTTTCAGATGCTGAAAATCTTCCGTTTATAGAAGAGTTTGATTATATCTTTTCTACGGATGTTATGGAGCATGTTATAAATATTGGATCTTTTTTATTTAGTGTGAATAAAGCACTTAAAAAAAATGGAGTCTTTATATTTAGAGTTCCAGATCGTGAAAATCTGATGCAATACACACCGTATATGGGGTGTAAATACGATTTCGTTCATTTAAGAAGCTTTAACTCTGAACTTCTACAAGATTTTATGAAAAACGCAGGTTTTTCCATAAAAAGATTAGAATATGACGGGTATTGGACGTATTCGTATAAAAATTTTGTAACCAAAAATAAAATTTTTAATTTTTTATATTCAAAAATATACCCAAAAATAACACACCATAATTTCATTCTGGACGATAATTATTTCAACAAGATTTTTTGTTTTTTGTTTCTGAAGCCATTGGAAATCCTGTGTATAGCTGAAAAAATAAAAGATTTATGAAAGCTGCTATTTTTTATATTGGAGAAAAAATAGCCAATACAGTCTATGATCACTTAATGTCATTTCAGGTATATGGCCAATACACTTATCATTATGTTGATATTGTAAACTCTCAAATAACTTCTAAAAATATTGAGGCATTTGATGTTCTAATAATCCACTATACACTATCTCTTTTTAATGATGAAAGATGCCCTGCCTGGCTGAGATTAATTTTTCGGAATACAAAGGCAAAAAAAGTTGTTTTTATCCAAGATGAGTACCGCCGTGTAAATGATGTAGTGGAAAATCTTAATTTTATTAAAGCCGATGTGCTTTATACATGCGTTCCAGAATCAGAAATAGAAAAAGTTTATCCTACAGAAAAGATTCCCGGCCTTATTAAACGTAATACACTCACAGGATTTGTGCCAGAAATTCTTCTGTCAAGATATCGCCCTAGTTATGAAGAAAGACAATTGGATGTTGTCTATCGTGCCAGAAAATTATCAGCTTGGTATGGAAGATTAGGACAAGAAAAATGGATAATCGCAGAAAAATTTAAGCATGATGTAAAAAGATACAATTTGACAATAGATATTGCTTATCAAGAGCAAGACCGAATTTATGGAGATCAATGGATAGATTTTTTAACAAAATCTAAGGCTGCTATTGGTTGTGAAAGTGGAGCCAGTGTATTTGATTTTACCGGAACTATACAAGATCAGGTTGAAGCGTATGAAAAAACTCATCCGAATGCTACCTTTGAAGAAATTGAAGAAAAGTTTTTTAAAGGGTTAGATGGTCAGATTAATTTAAATCAAATATCCCCAAGATGTTTTGAATGCGCAGTACTTGGAACATTAATGGTTTTATATGAAGGTAATTATTCTAATATTTTAAAACCGTGGCGTCATTACATTCCATTAAAAAAGGACCATTCTAATATGGAGGAAATAGTACGTGCTATAAGTTCTCCTGAAGAATGGAGACGTATTACTCAGTACGCTTTTGAAGAGATTGCAATGAATCAAAAATATCATTACAAAGGGTTTATTGAAATATTTGAAAGAGATCTAGAGCATTTTTTTAAAATATTTCCTTCCACTCAAAAACAAGGTATGATGGTATCAGTAGAGTTAAAGTCAAAATTTACGTCAGAAAAACAACCAATTTATCCTTTAATAACGGGCATTCTGAAAAACTTTTTGAACAAAGCGTTTGGAGAAAAGATCGTAAATATCCTGGTTCTCTATAAATGCAGAATCGCACTATCATTAGGAACACTTAGAAATTTAATTTCTGATCATGGAAGCCCGTGGATTTTTTATCTTTATAGTTTTAGAAAAGACTTTTGCGAAGAATATATTTTTGTTCAAGAGGTCAATCAATATATATCTGCTGTTCAGGAAAAGTGTGATTATTTGCCATTCGAAATTAATAATACGAACTTTTCAGTTTATATTATGATCTCTCCAAATCATAACTCACCAAGAATAGTGGATTCTATAAAAAATAAGAAAAAAAAGGTTGTTATAGAAATAGATAATAATTTTGGCGTCCCTAAAAAAATAAGAGGATTAAAGGTGTCTCTTCAGTATAATCAAGCAATAAAAGTTACCTAAAGATAATAGAGGAATTTTTTAAATGAATTTTTTTTTAGTAGCACTAATTAATTTTTTTTTAACGTATTTTATTGTTCAGACCAATGAGAAAAAAGTTTTATTTATTGTGCATACAGAAACAATTAATGGAAAAGGTGTGGTGGAGTTATATAAAAAAATGAAAGAAAAAAATGCAAAAGTTACGGTTGCATTTGTTCCCTTACTTTCAGGTAATGAGATTTTATACGATCTGGATGTGAATTTTTCAAAAAAATTTCAGATAGAAGATTGTATTTTTCCATGTGGAAAAACGCCTCCATATAAAATAGTTGATAAAATAAAAGAAAATTTTGATTATATTTTTGTTCAAAATCCTTATAATAGTTTTAAGGGTACTATTTTGGAAAGCACATTCAGTCTAGAGAATCTCAAGAAAAAAACAAATAAATTAGCATATATCGTTTATGGACCGCATCTTTTTCATCAAACAACTTGTAATGACATGCAGCTAAAAGAAAAAATAGATATTGTTTTTGTTGATTCTGTTAGTACAAAAAAAGTTTTTGTTGAACAAATGAGATTTAAAGATATCAACGTTGTTGTGTCAGGATATCAGAGCTATAAAAATGTTCGAGATAAAATGAATAAGCGACAAAAAAAAAGAGAGACCATTCTATGGATGCCAAGATGGACTTTACATTTTAATAACAGACATCAGCATGAGAGTGGCTCCACATTTTTAAGTTATTATTTATTTTTCATAAATTATGCTAAAGAAAATAAACATATAAATTTTATTATTAGACCTCATGTATTGCTATTTAAAAATGCTATAAATCAAAAATTCTTAAAAAAGGAAGAAGTCGAATATATTATTTTATCTTTTAAGAAGTTAAACAATGTTCGTTTTTCAGAGCATATTAACTCTCCTCTTGAAGAGGATATCATAGAGTCTGATATTGTAATTGCTGATGGTACTTCCGCTCTAGCGGAAGCCGTTGTAGCTAAAAAACCGATTATATATTTAAGCAATGGCATTAATAAGGAATTTGAGAGTAATGATTTAGGTATAGAATTTAAGAATTATATTTATTTTGCCCACCATCCCGTTGAAATTATTCAATGTATAGAAAATATTAGAAAAAACAGTTATTCTCCTTTTGTCATTTCTCATAATTCTTACAATTTTGTTAAAAAATTTAAATTTCTTATTAATTACGAGCGTTTTAGAAAAAGATTAGATCCGGTGGAAAATCCAGCGGAGTTTATAGCTGACTACGTTATTAAGGGCAATTAAAACTATGTGTGGTATTTTTGGTACAATACCTTCATTAACAGAATACAAAAATCTTCTCTCTCACCGGGGACCAGATCATTTTGATTCTCTTTTAACAAAAGATATTTATCTTGCTCATAATCGTCTGAGCATTATAGGGCTGGATGCACAATCCAACCAACCGATGCAAGGGCGAAATGGCACGATTATTGTCTTTAATGGGGAGATTTATAATTACCAAGATTTAAAAACCTCTGCGCTTTCGGATTATCCTTTTAAATCTAATTCTGATACGGAAGTTATTCTTGCTCTTTATGAAAAGTATGGGCTGGATTGCGTTCATTATCTGCGCGGTATGTTTGCGTTTGCTATTTGGGATGAAAATGAGAAACGTCTTTTTTGTGCCAGAGACCGGTTTGGAATCAAACCATTTTATTATACCAAAAACCAAAATCAATTCGCTTTTGCTTCAGAGATGAAGGCCCTCCTTCCTTTAGTCCCGTCTATTGAAACTAATAAAGATTCTCTTTCTGAGTATTTAACTTTTCAATATACGCTTGGGGATGAAAGCCTATTTAAAAATATCTACCAGCTAATGCCTAGGCATTTATTAATTTATAAAAATGGTGAGCTTAATATTAAAAAGTATTGGGATGTGTCTTATGAAATAGATTTTAGTCACTCGAAAAAATATTTTGAAGAAAAATTAGAGGCATTGTTAACTGACTCTGTGCGCTATCATCAAGTAAGTGATGTAGCGATCGGAAGTTATTTAAGTGGCGGGATTGATTCATCCTTAATAACAGCATTGGCGTGTGAGTCAAACTCAAATTTTTATGGATCATTTCATGGAAAATTCACAGATCATCTTGGTTATGATGAAAGTGCATATGCCATTGATACGACGTCAGCGTTAAATAAATCCTTACATACAATCAACATTACCTCTCAAGATTTTACAGACAATATTTCAAAAATCATCTATCATTTAGATACACCGGTTGCGGGACCAGGAGCGTTTCCTCAGTACATGGTATCTAAGTTAGCATCCCAGCATGTAAAAGTTGTTTTAGGGGGGCAAGGTGGGGATGAACTGTTTGGGGGCTATGCACGCTATGTAATTGCTTATTTTGAACAATCCATTAAGGCTGCGATCGATGGTACCCATAAAAATGGGGATTTTGTTGTAACGCCTGAATCCATTATTCCTAACCTAACCTTACTTCAAGAATACAAACCCTTAATTAAAGAATTTTGGAAAGACGGTTTATTTGGGCCCCTTGATGCAAGATACTTTAGGCTTATTAATAAGTCTGTCGATATTCAAGATGAAGTTGATTGGGAACTATTTGATTTAAGAAACGTGATGGAAAAGTTTAAGGTCATTTTCAACAATCAAGAAAATGTTCAAAAAGAAGCCTATTTTGATAAAATGACCCATTTTGATTTTAAGTGCTTATTACCAGCACTTCTTCATGTGGAGGATCGTATGAGTATGGCCCATGGACTGGAATCACGGGTACCCTTTTTAGATCATCCCCTTGTGGAATTTGCAGCAACCATTCCTGCAGACATTAAATTTCCAGGGGGGCGTATGAAGTCTCTCTTAAAGGAGGTCTTCAAACATAAAATTCCTGAAAAGGTTTTAAATAGACGGGATAAAATGGGTTTTCCTGTTCCTTTAAACGAATGGTTTTCTGGGGACTTAAAAGACTTTTTGCATGACATTTTTTCATCTCAGCAAGCCCAAACGCGTGGTTTTTATGATGCAAAAAAAGTTTTGAAAGGTTTAGAAGGATCATCGCAATTCTCAAGAAAAATTTGGGGATTGCTTTGCTTAGAGTTGTGGCATCGTGAATTTCACGATAAAAGTCATGAATATCGTCATTAATCATAGGAGAAAAAAATATGAAAGTTTTTATCACAGGTGGTTCTGGTTTTATCGGATCACATTTAGCCGATCGCTTGCTTGCACGGGGCGATGAGGTACTCGTCATAGACAATTTTGCAACCTGCAGAAGGGACAACTTAAAAGCCCACCCGAAGCTTAAAATTGTTGAAGATTCTATCTGTAATGAAAAGCTTATGAATCAACTGATGCAGGAGTTTAAGCCTGATCTTGTGGTCCATGCTGCAGCTTCCTATAAAGATCCCAATAATTGGGTAGAAGATGCCTTAACAAACGTGATGGGGACAGCAATTGTTTGTCAGGCTATGGCAAAGGCTGACATTAAAAGGATTATTTATTTCCAAACAGCACTGTGTTATGGATTAAAGCCTGTTGAACAACCAGTGACCTTGAATCACCCCATTCTTCCCCGTGGTTCAAGCTATGCGATTAGTAAAACAGCAGCGGAAGATTATGTGCAGCTTTCTGGTTTAGATTTTGTGACATTCCGTTTGGCCAATGCTTATGGCCCTCGTAATATTAGTGGTCCACTTCCCACATTCTTTAAGCGCCTTACCACCAATCAAAAATGTTTTGTGATGGATACGCGTCGTGATTTTGTTTACATCGATGATATGATTGATTGCATTATGCATGCTGTAGATGGCAAAGGAAATGGCACGTACCATCTTTCATCAGGGTCTGATATTTCTATTAAAGAGTTATTTGATGCAACAACAAAGGCATTAAATATGCATTTCGTTGTGGAAGTAAAACCACGTCAACCTGATGATGTGTTCTCAATTCTCCTTGATCCGTCCAGAACAAAGAATGAATTTGGATGGAAAGCGCATATACCACTTGTCGAAGGTGTTTCCAAAACAATTCAGTATTACAACGAGCAGGGTATTGAAGAAACCTTTACTCACCTTAAAGAAGTGAAGTAATCAATATGCGGTTTCAAGGTCAAAAAATCCTGGTTATTGGAGGCTCTGGGTTTGTTGGGAGTAATTTATGCTACCAACTCCTTCAAGAAGGAGCTCACCATCTTACAGTTGTGGATAATTTATTATCGGCTCAAGCTGAGAATCTTCCTCAAGACGAGAGGGTAGACTTTATTTTTGGATCAATTTCAGATGATAGAATTCTGATGAGTCTTATTAAGGATTATGACTATGTCTTTCATCTAGCAACATATCATGGAAATCAATCGAGCATTCATGACCCCGTCGCTGATCATGAACATAATACAATTACAACCCTTAAAGTGTGTGAGCACTTTAAGGGTGCTCCTCATCTGAAAAAAATGGTTTATGCCTCTGCCGGGTGCACAGTTGCTAAAAAAACTTATGATGATGTGGGGGCAACCAATGAAGACGCTGAAGTATCTTTATATCATGATAGTCCTTATCAAATATCCAAGATTATTGGGGAATTTTATGGAAATTATTACTGGATGAAATACCAACTTCCGTTTGTCAAAGCACGTTTCCAAAATGTTTATGGCCCAAGAGAGGTTTTGGGTGCTGGCAGTTGGCGTGGCATCCCTGCTACTGTATGGCGCAATGTAACGCCAACTTTTATTTGGAAAGCGTTGCATCAGGAAGAGTTACCACTTGAAAATGAGGGCAAAGCATCACGTGACTTTGTTTATGTGGATGATATTGTTGAAGGGCTCATAGCGTGTGCTGTCAATGGAAAAGCGGGTGAAGTCTACAATTTAGCTTCAGGTCATGAGACCACCATTAAAGAGTTAGCAGAAGCGATCAATCGTTTAACAAACAATCCTACCCCTATTTTGTATGCAAATCCAAGGCCTTGGGATCGCTCTGGAAAACGATTTGGATCAACCGAAAAAGCCCAAAAAGACCTTGGTTTTTTAGTAAAAACCTCTCTTGAGAATGGACTTAAAAAAACCATTAAATGGACAAAAGAAAATCGTTCCTTCATTTTGGCCAATATATCTAAGCATCTCTATTTTATGCCTGAGCTTTCAAAATATCTATGACCCTTCGTATCCATACTATTATTGGCGCGAGGCCTCAGTTTATTAAAGCTGGGGCTCTTTCTCGCACATTAAAAAAATATCCAGGCATTATCGAAACTATTGTCCATACGGGGCAGCACTTTGATACCAATATGTCGGATGTTTTTTTTAAAGAGCTGGATATTCCAAAGCCCCAATATTCTATGAATATTAACAGTGGCTCTCATGGTCAAATGACCGGTCGAATGCTTGAGGGAATTGAAGCTATTTTAAAAGAAGATAAACCTGATGCAGTTCTTGTGTATGGAGATACGAACTCAACCCTTTCGGGCGCTTTGAGCGCTTCGAAACTTCATATTCCTGTCATTCATATTGAAGCAGGTTTGCGCTCTTTTAATCGCAAAATGCCAGAAGAGATTAATCGTATTTTAACAGATCATGTAAGCGATTATCTTTTTTGCCCTACACAAACTGCAGTAGATAATCTACACAATGAAGCCATCAAAAATGGCGTCTATCATGTGGGGGATATTATGTATGACGCCACCCTTTATGCTATGGATTACATAAAAACAAACTTTTCAGTTTTCAAAAAGTTTATGGGTTTACCAGAAAAATTTGCATTCATGACCATGCACCGTGCTGAATCTACGGAAAGTATGGAAGAATTTCAATCTATGATGGATTACGCGTTACGCTTTGCAAAAAACCATAATTTACGAATCATTTTCTCCGTTCATCCGCGCACAAAAGCCTTGGTTCAAAAAGCGCAATTAGATGACACTTTTATAACCGTAGAACCCTTGCGCTATTTTGAAACTCAGTACTGTTTGAGCAAAGCGCATTTTGTTTTAACAGACTCTGGTGGATTGCAAAAAGAAGCCTATTTTTATCGCGTGCCTTGTATAACCCTACGCCAAGAGACAGAGTGGGTTGAAACGATAGAATGTGGCTGGAATCGCCTATGGACTGTTGAAAATTATAAGCTTCGCAAAGATATTACCGATTACGGTGATGGTGATTGTGCTGAGGAAATTATTAACCTATTACTTGAAGAATTTTTATGAAAACACTTTTATTGCACTCCACGTATACTGAACAAATGTCATATTTTGATGATTGGATTGATGCTTTTAAAAGTCATTCAGATTTTAGTACCTTATGCATAAATGTTTTTAATGCCTCCAAGGATTTAATATCAGATGTAAAAAGTAAAATAGAAAATTATGAACTCATTGTATTACATCATTCAATGAACGGGGATACGTTAAAGTATTTAAATCCATTTGTAAAGGCTCTAAAAAATCGGCGAGGAAAATTAGTTTCTTTCGTTGGAAATGAGGTCAATTTACCAACAATAGGAATGGCTCCTAAGATTAAAAATCTACAAGAAATAGAAGCTGACTTTATTGCTACACAGCTTTTAGAAGAAGCAGGGCAATGGCTCTATGAAGACTGTAACAAGGCTAAAGTAATTTCTTTGCCACACGCTCTTAACCCTGAAGCATTTTTTTCAAAACATGCATTCAAAGATAGGAAAATTGATATTGGAACACGCTCGGCACGCTATGGTGTGTATGTTGGCGATAATGACCGCAATTCTATTATACAATATTTTTACCATAATGCTCATTCGTTAAACTTAAATCTCGATTTAGGATTAGATAGCAATTCACAAAAAAGATTTAATCGCCAAGAATGGTCTGATTTTCTTTCTTCTTGTAAAGCAACATTATCAACTGAAGCTGGTTCTTTTTATTTGGAGAAAGATGATATTATTGTCAATAAAATCCAAGATTTTCTTAAAAAAAGATCGGTTAAAATTGTTTTGCCTCATGAAACATTTGCAAGAAAAGCCTATAGAAAAATTGTGCCGAGTTTTGTTCGTAAAATCATAGTATTTCTTCTGAAAGATCGGCTCGTTGAAATTGATAACATTGATCAAGAATGTGATTTCGATGAACTTTATGAAAAGTTCTTCAGGCTTGCCGCGAAATCACCTGTTTATACCAAAGCGATATCATCAAGGCATTTTGATGCTATTGGCACAAAAACTCTCCATGTTATGTATCCTGGTCGTTACAATGATATTTTAATTCCAGGAGAGCATTATTTTGAATTAAAACTAGATCATTCTAATGTCGAGGATCTTAAAGAGTTGTTATTAGATTTGAGGATTGTAAAAAATATAACCGAAGCTGCTTACAATCACGTCATTACACATCATACTCACAAGAATAGACTTGATGCCCTATTGAAAGTCTTGTGAAAATATTATGCATTTCGCCCTTATTATATCGTCCCTCCACTCTGGTGGGGCGGAGCGAGTTTTATCAGAGCTTGCCAATTATTGGATATCAAAGGGACATCAAGTAACGCTTGTTACCTTGGCGTCACCGGATGCAAAGCCTTTTTTATCCTTTAGATTCAAAAATATACTTAATCCAACTTAACCAAACCCAAAATGAACCCTTTTTTTAACGCGCCTAGGAAATATCCTAAGGCGCGTTTTTTGTGTAAGAACGGCTCTAAAAACCATAAAGCTCAATGTGGTTGCTTTCCTTTATGGCTGTGATGAACTTCACCATCCTTCTAGCGAGTATTGGTCTTAAAGCACCTGTGATTGCCTCAGAGCGTATTGATCCACATTTTCATTATATCCCTTTATTGTATAAAAAAATCAGGTCTTTTTTGTATCGCTTTGCCAAAAAAATTATTGTTCAAACCAATAGTGCTGCTTCCTACTTTGGAAAAAATCTCCAAAGAATTATCCAAATTATTCCTAACCCTGTGAAGTTACCTAAGAATCACAAATTTTTTTCATCCACGGCCCGATGTATAATTACTGTTGGGCGTTTAGATAAGCAAAAAGATCATGATATCCTTATCCACGCCTTTTCAAGACTTTATCCAACCTACCCACATCTGGGTCTTACGATTTATGGGGGAGGTGCTGAGCGGGATAATCTTCAAAAGAGCATCTCATTACCGGGTGCGATTCAGGAGATTCATCAAAAGCTTTTAGAGGCCGATTTATTTGGGTTCCCCCCATTATACGATGACTTTCCCAATGCGTTAGTTGAGGCCATGTCGGTAGGCCTTCCCATTATCGCATCAAATTGCTCTGGAAATATTGATATTGTAAAAAACGGTGTTGATGGACGAATTTTTCCCGTGGGAGATGTTCTTAAATTAGCGGTGCTGATGGAAGCGTTGGTCTGTGACCCAAACACCCGAAAGCGTCTTGGTGAGAAAGCAAAAACCGTCGCTGAGCGTTTTCATCCCGACCTTATTTTTCATAGATGAGATCAGCTCATTCGTGAGGTAAAAGGATAGATTATCTAATCTCCATGGCAAAATTTTAGCTTATCGAGTAAATCCATATACTCCTGTAGCACTGGAATAAGGGGGGCTTTGTTCCGGCAACTCAGTCACGGACTACGCGATCTACTGCCATTCTTCTTGGGTATAATGGGGCGCTTCTGGGCAATTACTGGTCGGCACTCTCCCGAGATTTGCGCAGCCGCTCAAGAAGACCAGACTTACCCCGATCACGATAAGATTTATTTTGTTCATCCAGTTTTTCATAAGACTCTTGAAGCTCTAAATTTTCTTCTGCTTGCTTGCGTCTTAGCTGCTCTTTGCCAAGCATATAAGCTAAAAACGGTTGCAGTAGCGCTGATAACCAAAGAGGCATCACGTTTCAAAACTTCTGATCAATTTTGGCTTGGGTGTTTTTGTTCATAACTCTCCCAACGACGTACGTACTCACCACCGCTGCAATGCTGGCGACTGAGGCTTCGTTGAGGTTAAGTCCAAGTTCTGATGCACCTGCAACAGCGATGCTGCCGATTAAGGTTGCCCAAAATTCAGTAGATTTAATGCCTTGTTTCATAGATTTTCTCCTATGCTAAAGTTTATGCATAAGCTCGTTTCAGCCATCTTTTGAGAAACTTGGCCCGTCGTGGTTGAGTGGCGTCGAGTGTTCGGTAATATTCTGCGGCTTCTGATTTTAAAGCAGCACGCAAATCTTTTAGATCAGCTTTGTTAAGGGCAGTTAAGGTGATTGGACCTAACACACCATTTTCAGCGATATTTTGTCCGGTGGATTTTAAAGCCTGTTGAACCAGTTTGTGTGCCCAAGACGATCTTATGGTTACCATTCAATCAAAACCCTTTGTGGCAAGATTGAGATCCTTGATGTCTTTGTAAAGCTGAGGATCCCAAAAATCGCGCTTGTAAATACCTTTAGCTTAATCAATGACGTCAATATGGAGGTAGCTATGTTTGGAAATCCCGAATTTGGTCTCGCCGCCAGCATCCATCGATGTGGTTGCTGTAGCGATCTTCATGGGCTAATAAAAGCTAACGGCATGCTCAAAGCGTTCATCTGTAAAGTTTTTAGGTTTATTTGACATGGTTGAGTCTTGCCTCCAATTCATTGCTTTCTTCGTGAAGGGAAATAATGCGCTCTTCCAGCCGAAAGACTTTTTCTGCCAAATATAGCGGCCCAGGAACAAAGGGACAATTTTGCGCGGCAACTCGCACTAATGCTAAAAATCTCGCCCATGACTTGCCTGGATTGGAGTGACGCCTTTGAGCATTTAAGCCTTCATATTAAGACAGGAGATATCATCCTGTTTGATCAGATTTCGTGGATGGGATCCAAAGACTCTCGCTTCATTCTCAAACTCAAAGCTTGGTGGGATAAGCAAACAATTCATATGGTGCTTATGTTTTTCGGATCAGTTTCAACCTGGCTTGAGGGAAATATCCTAAGAAGTACGGAGCTTAGAGCCACTCTCTATTCCTGAAAGCGCTGAATTTTTAAGGGCGCGCGGCATGCAGCTTTCTCATTATGATACGTATAACTTGCTCAGTATTGTTGGCGATGTACCGTGGTACTTAGAGCAATTTAATCCTGGTGTTGCGGCTGATGATAATATCAAGCAGCTTGCTTTTGAAAAAAACAGCTTACTCGTAACGGAATTTGATCGCATTTTTCATGACCTCTTTAACGCTAAAGGCGCCACATATAAGAAAATCCTAGAGAGCCTTAAAGATGGAGCCAGAACTTTATCAAAAATAAAGCAGAGCATAAAATTTGCTCACAGCGGTACACTAAGCAAAATGATAGATCATTTCATTGTTGCTGGTTTTGTGGTTAAGCAATACTTATGGTCATTCAAAACGGCGGAACCTCTAAAGCAAAGCTGGTATAGGATCTCAGATCTTTATATGCGGTTTTATCTCAAAGTTATTAAACCAAATTTGGGCGCTACTGAAGATGGGGGATTCGATCAAGTACCGCTATCTACGATGCCTGGGGTTAAAACACATATGGGATTGCACCTCGAAAGCTTACTTATGCAAAATCGCCATCTATTACTGCAAAAATTAGGCATTTTACTTATTGATATTGTGCGTAGCAGCCCTTATATACAAACCAAAACCACAACTCAACAAGGCTGAAAAATTGATTATCTCATGCAAACAAAAGCCAAAAGCTTGTTTATTTGTGAATTCAAATTCAAAAGGTCTGAAATAAGTGCCGAAATTATTTCTGAAATACGAGATAAGATATCACGATTAAAGGTGCCGAGAGGTTTTTCAAGCATCCCCGTACTGTTCTATTTAAGTGGAGTAGCGGACGCTGTTTCCATAAGCCCTTACTTTTATCGCATCGTTGATATTGTGGATTTTTTGGATGATGCTTGAGTATCTATCTTTTCTTTTCAGAATTTCTTAAGAAAAGTTAGATCATTATCCTTTTTTAGCGACGCGTGTGTAAGAAAAGATACCCTTTAAACAGCAAGCTGAATTTTTCTGTTATTATCGATTTTTAAACTTTTCGATAATAGTGCGTATCCTTATTCGCATGGGTGGTGATAAAAAACGCCGTTATTATCGAATATTGACTTTTTCGATAACAACAATCATACTGGAGAAAAAATCAATTAAGGGTCAGTGAAGTGGATATACAACAGTCACCAGCAGGACAAATCGTTAAATCACCCAAAGGGTATCGTGCTTTTGTACCTCATAATTTACCACCTAAAATTGAGTGGGACACTGCGGTAGTCAATAGTTTATCACGTGCTGATTTCTTGCTTGGTAAGTTAGCACGGGAAGGAAGCAAGTTGCCTAATCCTCATCTACTGATACGCCCTTTTATTACACGAGAAGCGGTACTTTCCAGTAAGATTGAGGGGACGCAAGCAACTCTTGGGGAAATTTTGGCCGCAAGTGCCGGCGCCTACGTAAAGCAAAACCCAGATGATCTTCAGGAAGTACAAAACTACATCAAAGCCCTTGATTATGGACTATCGAGATTAGCGGAGCTTCCATTGTCACTACGTCTTATAAAAGAAATCCATGAGCATTTAATGCAAGGTGTGAGAGGGGCTCATGCAACACCTGGGGATTTTAGGGTCAGTCAAAATTGGATTGGATCTCCAGGATGCACCTTAAATACTGCAAAATTTGTTCCTCCTCCCCCTGAAAATTTGATGGATTCCTTGGGAGCATTCGAAAATTTTTTACATGATAGATCATTGCCCCCATTAATCCATACAGCCCTTTGTCATTATCAATTTGAAGTCATTCATCCTTTTTTAGATGGAAATGGACGCGTAGGACGGTTGTTGATTATGCTTCTGTTGGTTGAGCAAAGAATACTGCCTTCACCCTTATTATATTTATCTGCATTTTTTGAAGCAACACGCGATGAGTATTATAAACAGCTTTATAATGTCAGTTCTAAAGGCACCTGGCACGAGTGGCTTATTTATTTTCTCAATGGTGTGGCTATTCAATCTGAGGATGTTTTATCACGAGCTGAGCGCATCAATGAATTATTAAATCAATGGAAAATTGATGTAGCCAGTAGTGGTTCGCACGTTCCTGTCGATATGATACAGCATTTAGCTATTAATCCTTATTTCACGACTAATAGAATTGCTCAAGACTTAGGTGTTGTTTATAGTACCGCCCAAAGAGGAGTGCAAAAACTTGAAGCTTCAGGTATTATTAAAAAAACAAATGAAAATAAACGAGATAAAGTTTACTGTGCTACGAAAATATTAAATATACTCGAAGAGCCCACAAAAATAAGGGCAGATTTTTATTAAAAGTATTCTGATTCTAAAACATAATCTTAAAATTAGAGGACTTTTTTCAGCACTACCACTGCTCCTCACTTTTGATCTTCGAACCCAAATAGTTAAGCATTTTTAAAAACCCAAGGGAAATAAGGTATCCCAGAGGTGCGAAGTAGATTTTTTGTGTTCGCACTATAAGAGCACAAAATGAAAAAAAGGGGTGTTTTAAAAGAAAACTTAACAGAATGCTCTTAAACAGATTCGCACCTAAGGAACATCTATACCCTAAAAACCCTATAAAATAGGGGCTTTGCAAAGCTCTTAAAAATTTTAGAAAAACGAGAGAGAGCCGATATCTTATAAATAATGGCGGAGATCAGTTTACCACAACCTAACCAACTCCAAACTGGGGTGGTATGGTGATGTTTTTAATCTTTGAAGCGATTATAGATGCGTACTTGGAGCGTATCAAATGAACGATTTTGGATTCTCTTGAAAAGATGATAAACACTCGGACTTGGATTTTTAAACGTAAATTCTTTGAGCTCCGCTTCAAGCCATTGCACTATAGCATGTTTTCGTAAGGATAAAGAAACAACATGAAACCGTTGTTTTTGCTGGGTGATGGGTAAGATGTAACGTCCACATTCCTCGCACATGAGATCATCGCAGGATTCGTCAAAATCATCGGGGATGGGAATTTTGTTCTCGCAATCCGGATTAATCAGATTGTCAAAATCCAACGCATCTAAAGGATTGGCGCACTTGATAAAATAATGCTCTTTAAGCTGGATAAAGCCAAGCTGTCCAAGATGATGGGCCGCCTCTAGATAACCCTGATTCGGATTAATCCATGAATTACTGGACTCAAGCAAAGCCTGCAATGCATCTTCATGCGCAGCATTTTGCTTTAGGCAAGATCGTAAGGCCATAGCAATCCTTCATCCATGTTTTTAAAGCCGTACGTTCTTTTTTATCCAACACATATTCTGAATAGTAAATCATCACATGACCCGGATCAGCCGCGTCCACCCTGAAACACCAATCTTACCGAATCAATCATGGCAATATCTTCCAGCACATCACCGACGGCCTGGTGCAGCGCTTCAAGCTCTTCAGAAATAGGGTCAAGTCGGGTGCGTTGTTAAAATCAAATGAGTGTTGTTTTTAAGATGAGCCGATCTGAATTTGAGTTCAAAGAGTTTGATTTCTTTATCGATTTCACTGGCGCACGACCGAAGGAAAGTCTTCACTTGAGCAGTAAAGTTGTAATCCTGCATGTTGATGAAGGAGCAATCCTTCTCGAAATAACTACTTACCAAACCATCAGAAATTTTCAATTCTTGGTTGGAACATTGGGCAAAAAGATTTACTTGATTAGCGTTGGCAGCAAAATCCAGGATGATCTAATCCGGCTTATGGCCATGGACAATGCGGTTAGAACTTAACAGTAAATCTTCATCACTGGCCCTTCTAATAAAAAGATACAGACGATCTTCAGGATAAAACAAACCCTGAAGATGAGTCTCAAAGCTGTCATTTTGCTCTTCATCATGGGCTTTAAGAGTAGCTCGTACACTATCTTCCGTCGCAAATTCTTTGAAAGAAGAAGCAGGCTGACGCGGAGGATTTTTCAGCACAAAGGAGCCAAACCCTTTCTTTTGCACCTTATCAAAATGGTACACATGCTTGAGTAACTCAGGATCGGCTTTAAAGAGGGCGAACAGCATGCCTTTCTTGTCGTATTTATCGTCTTTAACAAGCAGCTTGGCCATGGTTTCAGCAGAAAGTACCGGCTTTGCAATCTCCGTAATGGCCGCTTCAAGTTTGG
>NZ_PHHC01000137.1 GCF_002930195.1 Holospora curviuscula
TGTAAACAATTTCCATTATGCATCTCATGATGAGCTGAAACAGCATCTGCATGCCTATCTAATGGCTTATACCTTCGCTAAACGACTTAAAGCCATCAAAGGCAAAACTCCTTGGCAATTTATTCTAAATCAGTGGATAATTCATCCAGAATATTTTACAATTAATCCTAACCATTTCTTGGCGGGACTAAACACCTAGATAGTGTCGTCACGAGAGTAAATCTATACTGGCATGAGATATAGAATGAATCAATGAAAGGTTTTTATGATAGGCGCTCACCGACGCCATGATATGCCAGATCGCATATGGAGTCTTTTAGAGCCGCGATTGCCTGGGCGAAAAGGTTCCTGGGGAGGTATCGCCCATAATAATAGGCTTTTTATCAACGCCGCCTTTTGGATATTGCGCACTGTCGCACCCTGGAGAAATTTGCCTCCTGACTTATGGCAACTGGAAAAACACGCATCGGCGCTTTTGCAGATGGTGGGACAAAGGCGTTTGGCAAGGGGTGTTAGAATCGCTTGTGACGGAGCCTGATTTTGAGTGGCTCATAGATTTGATGCAAGCCCTATCAAAGTACCCCCTCATGCAGCAGGAGCACGTGGTGGAAACCAAGCCATAGGACGAACAAAAGGGGGCTCAATTCCAAAATACATATAGCCGTAGATGCGACTGATATGCCAGTGCGAATCTTTGTTACAGAAGATAGCACAGCTGATTGTACACAGGCTGAGGCTTTTATTGAGGGCATAAACGCCCAATGTCTTTTAGCCGACAAAGGCTATGATGCAGATGCTGTGTTAGACATGGCAAACGGTCAAACCATTCAAGCGGTGATTCCTGCAAAAAGGAATCGAAAAGAACAGTGCTTCTATGACCAAGACTTGTACAAGATCAGACATCGTGTTGAAAATGCCTTCTTGCATCTTAAGCGATGGAGAGGCATCGCCACGCGATACGCCAAAAACAGCTCCTCCTTTCTTGCAGCCGCCCAAATACGCAGTCTTGCCCTTTGGCTCCTTATTCTCTTGACCTTAATCCCATTGAGAAATAATGGGCTCACGCTACACAGATAAGACGTTCTAGATGTGTGATTCTCTATAATTATTTTATAGTTATTTGGCTATATTATACTACTTTTTTTCTGGCATGAGCATAGAATTTCTAAAATCTTGCATAAAAAGTTTCTTTGGAATAATACTGTTTTTGACCTAAGATTATCTATGTCTGTTGTAAGTCCACTATTACTTTAGTTAATATTTTTTTCTCATTCTCATTTTTTCTATACTCGACTGAACATGTATGAACTGGAACAAGTATATTATTGACTATAACAAACTCTACATCGGCATCAACAGCGGTGATTTTAAATTCTTTATTATTTTCCTGTTTAAATCTCCAATAAGGAGCCCTTCAAGCCCTCTACCCTAATGTAAAAACCATCACTGACAATCAACAAAAAAATAAACTATGCTGTCTGTAATGAACGAGTGTAATTTTGTTTTTTCCCTTTTCCTATGTTTTTATTTTCTCGGTATAATGTCGACATTTATTTTAGCCAGAAATAAATTTCCCGGAACAAAATCAAAAGCTAGATAAAAAATATCACACATGTCGTACCTGGCTGCTAAGCGCCTAAAATGTTTTAATCTATTGATATTGAACAGGTGCTCAATTAAATTGTGCTCTTTATATAGCTACTGCGTAGCCTAAAACAAAAAGAATTTTGAGGCATTCGAAGATAGAATAGTGTGAGTTTTTGAGATTAATAATGTAAGAGATAATTTTTAATTTAATATTGTTTCTTTTTCTTTTCTTAGAGGGTATTACTATGGTTGGAGTTGTATTTTGTGATACTTCATACATACTGTCCCAAAATCCTTTATATCCCTAGGGAAATAGCTCAACTTCTTTGTAGAGGTTAAAATCATGAACGGATACTCGTAGTGTTATAGACACACAGAAACTTCCGCCAGCCAAAAGTGTTGAGATTTTTTTTGAGTGGATACCGTTTTTTTGTTTTTAGGAATAAAAGTTTTGTTTGCACTCAGGGAGTAATGGGATGCTCCGTTTCCGTTAAAAGACGCACTCAATATACTTTGCACTTAGGATACTCTGCACTTAAGACATAGAACTTGGTGTTGTCGAGCTTGGGTAAAGCAACAACGTATTGCTGCAAAAGGTTCATTTGAAGTTATGCCGAGATTTTGTAGTAGATATAGAATTTGCTTTTCTCACAAAGGATCGTCTCCTTGGCTTGTTTGTTGTGCCTATTGCGATGTCACGCAAAATTAATTTCAAAAAAATTCTTGGATGTTTTTCAGCCTTTGTATACCTTACGTTCCCCCTTTTATCTAAAATGTAGGTCTATTTTTGAGGCGCATTAAAAAAATTTCCCCGAAAATCTGATAAATTGTTTTCGTTGGGTTGTACTAGTAACAAGAAACAGTCACGTAAACCATTGTTCTAACTTATTGAGGATTATTTTAGTGAAGGATAGTGGAATAAACGTTTTTGCTGATGCAGTAGACCGCTCATAATTTTTGGATAGCCTTCTAAAATGATCTAACCACGGAAATGAACGCTCTACAAGCCCGCCATTTCTGGACTTTAACCCCCTTAATATATTCTCCATGTGTACCATGCTAAGAAAAACTCCTTGCGTATGAAAACAAACCCACTGGTGTAGATATCCTTGATGCGCTAAAATGCTCACCAGCCTTAGAAATTGTTTCTTTAAGCCAAATAAGACTCTTTTGGCACACGTGCTATCATGAGTCCTGGCGCTGTGCACATCACTATTGAGCGGCAAGCTCAAGGTGTTGACTCCTAAATGTTTTTTTATATTCGACCCTTTTTTGCTTCCATCTCTTCAGTGTTTAAAAGCGCGTGGGTTCACACTCTGGATATCGATGATTCCTATGCTAGGACTTTGCTCTTTTTCCCCTCTTCATTTTGAGGGTATCTCTGGGGTTATCCATCCATTCTTCCATAGCGCAAAATTTTTAAGGATATCCCTCCAAAACCAGCCGTTTTTTGCGATATAAATTCTGCCGTTCCATACCCACCTAGCAACCTTAGTCAGCGGCTTTCCTTGCTTTTTCTTGCGCTTGTTAATTTTTTCTTCTATAACTTTCAACAGTTTATTTTTTAGATCTCTTGTATAGCTTTTTGACCTATCTCACCTCTCTTTGATGCCAATCCTATACTTTATTCCTGCTATTTCAATTTTTCATGTGACTGGTTCTAAGACGCTGATCTATGTTCAAGTTCATCTGTCGTTTTGCGTTCACTGCGCAGACTAGTGTTTATGCCTGAGAATACAAAAAACCATACAGCGTAGCGCAGAATGAAATTTGGTTTGAAATGGCGGATAAGCCTTTTAGAAATTGTAGGGCGGTTTATTCTAACGGATTCTTCATTTATTTCTACTAATTTAAAGTAGAGTGTAAAAAAAGAATGTTCATTATTGCTGATAGGATTGTTTGGGCTTGCTCAAATGTTCAGATAGTTGTGCTAAAGCTTGTTGGCGCCACTGTTGTGCCTATGAAATAAATAGACGTATGTATACGGGATCGCCTTTTCTAAGAAAAATTAAGATGCACGGCTACGCAGATTTTAAAGAAGACGCAATCATAGTAAATTTTTTCTCACTAAAAGATAATTTTAAATAAAAAATTCTTTCTAAGCATGATTCTTACGACATTTTTTTAGAAAAAAATACACAAGTCAGGAAGCTATCCAGCATTAGGTATCTTGCCTATTGTGTCTGGAATTACAATGTTTAAGCGTAGTGCTTCTTGTGTGATACAAGTTAAAAATTATAAGTTCCATTTTTTGTCAACGTTTCGTAGTATGGGGAACTTGTAACTGAAGAAAAAAAAATATATTATGTGTATGAATCGGTAATAGTGCCGAGGTAATGTATTAGAGATTCTTATGCCAGGCAAAGATTTTAAAAAAAGCGCTCACGAAGAAACAGAAGCAGAAAATGCCAGAACAAAAAATTTTGAGGACCTATTTAAAGCACTTTTAGAAGATACCTTAAAAGATCAAAAAAGTTTAGAAGGGAAAATTGTAAAAGGCAGGATTGTTGCCATTGATCATGACGCCATTGTTGTTAATGTGTCATCTAAATCTGAAGGTCGTATTCCTTTAAAAGAGTTTGGAGACGCAGAACGGAGTACCCTTAAAGTAGGTGCACAAGTGGATGTGTACATCGAAAGATATGAGGGCAGAGATGGCGGAATGATATTAAGTCATCAAAAAGCTATTCAAGAAGTTACTTGGATGAAACTTGCACAAGCCTTTGAAGAAAAAAAGCCTATTTCCGGAAAAATTTTAGGTATGGTCAAAGGTGGATTAAGTGTTGATTTAGGGGGAACTGTGGCATTTCTTCCGGGAAGTCAAGTAGATATTCGCCCTTCTCGAGATTCAGGCGAGCTTATCGGAACAGACCAAATGTTTCTTATCGTTAAGATTGATGAGGCTCGCGGAAATATTGTTGTCTCCCGGCGTGCAGTATTAGAAGAGGAGCGCGCTTCAGATAAAGCCCGTCTTCTGTCAGAACTTAAACAGGGAATGATTGTTAAGGGGGTTGTGAAGAATTTAGCTCCCTATGGTGCGTTTATTGATTTAGGGGGTATTGATGGATTGCTGCATATATCGGATCTTTCTTACAATAAACGCGTTAGCATAGAGGACGTTCTGAGAGTAGGACAAATGGTTGAAGTAATGGTTATCCGCTTTAATCGGGAAAATGAAAGAATTTCTCTGGGACTTCGTCAGCTTGAAAAGGATCCGTGGCAAACTATTCACGAGATACATAAAGTGGGAAGTATTGTACCAGCAACGATTACCAATATTACGGAGTACGGAGCCTTTGCAGAGCTAAGTGAAGGTATTGAAGGACTCATTCATGCAAGAGAAATGACGTGGCATAAAAAAGACGTTATTCCCAGTGAAGTTGTTGCTCAGAAAGATGAAGTTCAAGTCATGATTCTAGAGATTGATTCTGCAAAACGCAGAATTTCTTTGGGGCTAAAGCAATGTACAGAAAACTTGTTTGAAATTTTTTCTAAAAATTATCCCGTAGGTAGTCAGGTAGAAACTGAAATTAAGGGTATTACAGAATTTGGATTATTGGTCACTCTACCGCACGGTATAGAGTTTGCGGTTCATAAATCAGAACTTTCTTGGACCTTACCTCCAGATGAAGCGTTATCTCGTTATCATATTGGACAAAGGATACAGCTTAAAGTGACTAAGGTTTCTTGTGAGGAAGAGTTTATTGGGCTGAGTGTAAAGCAAGTGTCTAATAACGCAAGCATGGCCCGGCTGCAAGCCATAGAGAAAGGTCAAAACATAAAAGCACGTATTATTCGTATTGCAGACTCGGGTTTGGAAGTTGATTTAGGCGGTGATGTTCTTTCTTTTATTCATAGATCTGAGCTTGGTGAAGATTCAACTCACCAAAATCCTCATTTTTATAAGGTGGGCGATGTTATAGAAGCAAAGGTTACAAAGATTAACGTCCAAACTCAGCAGGTTCTCTTATCTGTCAAAGCTTTGGATCTTGAAGAACGTTCTCGTATTCTATCTGAATATACGGGAAATGTGGAGAAAGAAAATAGTTTTAGTTCTGCTTTAGAGCGTGCGTTGGAGTTTAAAGAATAACATGAATCTTTGATAAATTTTTTTGTTTGAATATAGGATTTAGGTAAGGAAAAAAAGATGTCTGAGTTTTGTGTTAAAACTTTTCTTTATGAATTAGAATCTGGAAGCTTGCGTGCTGCTTTTCCAGGAGAGGATGGAATTTGGTTAGCAAATTCAGGAGTTAAAGAAAAGATTTTGACTTTGTTCCGTTCCGGTAAAGTTCAGGTTGTAGATACGTATTACATAGATAAAGCACCGCTACTGCCGAGAAAATTTACAGTTAATGACCAAGTACGTCTTGTTCCCTTTGGATCTTCCGTGCGTTCTGGAGCCTGTGTTTCAAAAGGGGTAGTCATTATGCCGCCTTCTTATATTAATGTCGGAGCGTACATAGGTGCTCACAGTATGGTGGATAGTCACGTTTTAGTGGGGTCTTGTGCTCAAATTGGTGAGCACGTACATCTTTCGGCAGGTGTTAGTATTGGTGGTGTGTTAGAACCTGTTGAAGCCCTTCCAGTAATTATTGAAGACCATGCTTTTATTGGTGCTGGCTGTGTGATCACTTCTGGATTTCACATAAAGAGACGTGCAGTTTTGGGTTCAGGAGTATGTTTATCTCGGGCTATTCCTGTGTACGATACGGTTAAACACCAAGTATATTATGGATACGTTCCTGAAGGAGCAGTAGTCGTTCCTGGAACACGCAGTATAAGTAGTTTTTTTCCTGACACCCAATTAGCTCTTCAATGTGGTATCATTTTAAAATATCGAGATGAGCGGACGGATGCACAAATAGCATTAGAGGATGCTTTGCGTTGAGCTATAACGCTGTGAAATGTTCGAGAAAAATGATTATCTGTGTGTTCAACGCTAAAAAAATGTTTTATAATAAAAACTATGACATCTGGAACTTTGAATTAATAATGAGTATTGCGCTTTATGTTTTTTTTAGTATTAGCTTATGTTTTATTTCTGATCTTCACGGAACATCCGAGGTTCAAAACAGCACTCCAAATTCTTTGCTTAATCCCTTCGCTTTAGAAGTGTACAACGAGTGTTTAAAGAAATTTAATTCTGTAGAAGCACGTTTTATTCAAGATAATGGAAAACAACGCATAAAAGGAAAACTATATCTTCAAAAACCTGGAAAATTACGTATTATTTATGATGCAAATCTTTCCGGACAACGACGAGAAATTCTTTGTGACGGATCCTATCTTACAGAATACCTATTTGATTCTCAAGGAGAATTAGAGGAAAGCAGTTCGGTTGATTTAGCAGAAACTCCCTTGCAAATCGTTCTAAATACCCAAGGAATAGATTTACGACATGTAAAGGTTCAGCGTATTTTCTCTGCTAAAAAAAATCAAGAAGTGTTTACATATATTACTCTTGTTAAAAAAGAAGATACAGAAGACGGAAAAGTTATGCTTGTGTTTAAAGAAAATAAAACCACTGGTCCTCAGTTTTGTGGTTGGATTATTCATGATGAAAATCATAGAGAAATTAGTTTAGAGCTTACCCATGTAAATAATAACGTTATTATTCTTCCAAAAACTTTTTCTACTTCCTCTGAACCTTAATGGAGATGCGTTATACACACCCTATTTTGCCTTTAGCCTGGCGTCCTCTTCTAGATGACGCATCCTTTTGTGTTGGAAAAAGTAATATTCACGCCTTTCAGTGGGTTCATAAAGAACAGTGGCCTTGTCAACATGTCAATATTTATGGTCCAAAAGATAGTGGAAAAACGCATTTGGGTACACTTTGGGCAAAAAAGTGTAACGCAGTTTGGTTGCCTTGCCCTCATTCCTCTTTTATCAATTCTCAAGGAAGATATGTGTTAGACGTCAATATAAATTCTCTGGATGAAATAGAAACATTGAGCTGTTTAGAAGCAGTACAGACACTAAACGCACACTGCCTGTGGTTGAGTCTGCGCCCTGTACACTTGGGGAATGTACAGCCTGCACTGCGTTCTCGTCTTATGACATTTTTGTGTGTAGAAATTCAAGAACCTGAAGATTCTTTATTGGTAGAAGTTTTGAAAAAAGCATTTCGCGACGTTGGACTAATTGCGTGTTCTCAAATTTTATATTTTTTAATGAAACGCATGGATAGATCTTTTTCCAATATTCGAGATGTTGTGGAAAAAATCCATTATTATACCTTGAAGCATCGCGCTAATCTTAGTATTCCTGTTGTAAAATCCGCATTAGCATGGAAAAGCTATCCTCAAAGGATACCTGGTGAATAAATACTTTTACTTCTTTCTTCTGGAATATTTTTCATGAACAATTTTTAATATAAAAAATTATTTTTGAGGAGATCCTATTCTTTTATACACTATAAAGATTAAACTTTTTATGTGTTCTTACTGATTTGTGGATTAAACGGTATAAAAAAGTTAAGGATTTAGCTGAAGGTTCTGTGTTGTAGATGTGGATTAAGGTCAGAAAATAAGGATAAAAATCGAGAATACATTTTTTTATTCTTAGAAATAAATAAAGCGCACTCGATTTCGGAAATGTATTAACACTTTTTACATAAGCTAAGGTCCATCAAGACTGTTTTGATCTTTTAATATCATAGAACTTTCCCTATACTTTCCAAAATAATTCTCTATCTTAGGTTTCAGAAAACAAATCCTGAGATCCAGAGTAAGCAGAGCACATTGGTAGAAAGAATATATTGATTTTTAAATTTATATAGTGTACAATTAAAAGCCTAAAGGGGTCATAGCTCAGCTGGGAGAGCGCTACAATGGCATTGTAGAGGTCAGCGGTTCAATCCCGCTTGGCTCCACAACATTAGCTTTTAACTTTTCTAAAAAAGATTTTAAAATTTTTTAATGATCTTTTTTGATTTTAGAAATCTTTTTTCCCTCTTATTAGGCTCTATTCAAAGAAAGGGTTTGCTTTTTTTTAAAGATGATATAGAATACAATACCATTAAACAAAAATAGTTCAAAATTTTGAAGTCCGAAAAAAACTTTTTTAAGTTTGGACGATTTCTCCTATTAGGTTTTGTGAGCGGTATTCCGTATTTTTGGATTTCAATAACGCTTCCTTTGTGTGTTGCTAGCCAAACAGTACATTCAGAGTATTTTAAAGGGTTGAGTCTACTATTTTTCCCCTACGTTTTGAAACCTTTTTTCGCTTCCATACTGTATTATTTGTCGACATCCATTATTCATCGTTATTTTTTTAAGTACACCGTGCTCGCTGTGCAAACTATTATTATATTCGCTTTTTATCAAAGTTCCCAGTGTATGTCTCCCTTACAGTTTGAAGTTCTTTGGATATGGGGGTGTGTCATCGCATGCTTTGGAGCAATCCAAGATATTATTTTAGAAGGCTACCGCATTAATGTGTCCAAACCCCAAATTTCCTCTACGCAAAACCTTCTTGGAAATCAAACAGGATTTCGCTTAGCTGGACTTTTTGTATCCAGTGGTGCCTTGGGGATTTCCCATTACGGGTCATGGAAATTAGCCAGTTACGTTATTATAGGAGCAATAAGTATTGCTATGCTGTTAATTGGAGTGAATTCTCCATTTCCCAGAGAATTGTTTACAAAGGAACAAGAATCTTCATCGTACTGGGCCTCTCTGAAAAAAGAGCTAAAAGATTTTTTTTCCTGGAATCGTTTTCCCTTAGTGCTTTTGATACATCTTTTTGCCTACAAAATGATTGATGCATTTATTCGATGGATGTTACCTTTATTTTTGTACGGCCAAGGATATTCCAATATAGAGCTGATGTATGCGGACAAAGGTTTAGGGTGGGGAAGTGTCCTACTGGGAGGGTTTGTTGCCCATAAAGCGCTTCAACGCATCCCATTAAAATGGGCTTTGTTAGCCTGGGGTATTGCACAAACGATTGCAGATTCAACCTGCCTATTTCAATGGTATCTTGGAAAACATATGGGGCTCCTTTTCTTTAATTCTTTTCTTCATCAAATGCTCTCTGGTGTAGGCAATCTTTTGATATGGGTGTATATTTCTGATTATTGTCGCTCTTCTCACACTATGATGCGTTATAGTATTATAAGTGCTTGGTTTACGCTGGATCGATTATGCGTGACATGGTGCGCCAGTTTGGTGTATGGACGTACGCACTTTTTAACTTTTTTAGCATTAGGAATGCTTTTTTCCGCACTTTCCGCCATGACATTTTTATATTCTCAAAAAGTTATGAACCGTACTCTTTAGTATATTGCAGAAGTCAGCGGTTCGGTCCCGCCTAACTCCACAATACTAAATTAAATTCTTGATTAATTATTTATTATTTCTTTTTTTTTGTCGCCTTTAAATCCTCATTATTTTTCCTTACTCTTTAAATCATCATGATTTTTCCTTACTCTTGAACCAATTGAGTCTATTATTGGGGCTTTAGGCTTATTATTCCTCTTTTTCGATGTACGGTCTTTTTTATCGACGACTTCGTTACTCGGCTTGAGCGGCTCACTCTCTTTGCTTTTTGATTTCTGGGTTATGGTCTCCTCTTCTGGTCCGCTCAGAACTTGTAAGGCTTGAATGTTTTCATGGGGTTTTTTAGCTTCCGGTTCTAGGGAGTCCCTATCGTCCTCCCACTCTTCATTTTCGGCCTCGGGCTTCTTTTTGAAGGCGTTTTTCATTGCTGAAGCTCCTTTCCTGAACCTTCTACCCCAACCAAGCAAGGCATTTTTAGCTTTGATAAAGTTATTTTTAGCTTTATTTTTAAGGCTTTTTTCAGACAATGCTTTATCTTCTGTATTGGATGCTAGATCAGATTTTCCCACGCCTTCTGAGTCAGCGACTTTATCAGCCTCTTTGTTAGGCGGAAAAACAATTTCAGACGTAGGCGAAGAAACAATTTCAGACCCTTTTTCAGACCCTTTTTCAGAGTTTTGGGTACTAATTTTAGAATCCTGAGGATCAATAGTAGAGTTTAAAGATTTAGTGCCCGAGGAAAAATCTCTGATACTTTCCTTAAGCTTACTTGCGGTTTTCTCAGTTTTAGGCTCTACAAAATCCAATAATATTTCTTTGGTTTTATCATTATTCAGTGCTTTCTCAAACTGATCCTCAACACTTCGCCGCACTTGAGTTGATTGAGAAGATTGTGAGGACGCTCCTAACAGTTGAGGTGTACTTTTAGATATATCAAATATATCATTTTTTCTTTTTCTTGAAGATGCTTCCTTTTGATTTTTATTATTCTCCCCGTTATCCTCCCTAGACGCTTTTATCTTTTTATTTCGGGACGATGAGAGCGCCTCTTTCCTTTTTTTAGTGCTCTTTTCATCTTGTTCTAAGTCTTCCTCTACGTCTTCCCATCTATTTTTAGAAAATCCTGGTAAGGCGTATCCTATCAAAAGATAGAATAAAAATATTTTTTTATCCATTTTTTAAAATTGTTCTATATATCACAAAAAAAATTATAAAATAAAAAATATAAAATTATATTAATTTTATTATTTAAAATCATCGAAAATAAGTATTTATCTTAAAATATTTAATCTATTGACAACTTCATGTAGTAGAATATGTCCATGTTAATACAGAAAATTACAAGAATGTTCCCGTGCATTTTAAAATGATTTTATGGTATTCTTCAGAGAGTAATTTTTAAAGAATAAGAAAAGCTCATGCGCCAGTTTGTCATTACCGGAGCTGCGGGATTTATTGGATTTCACGCAACATTAGCATTGTTAAAACAAGAAAAAGACAGTGTCGTTGTAGGTATAGACAATATGAACCCTTATTACGATGTAGAACTTAAACGAAGTCGCTTGGCCCAGCTGACAGACTATCCCAATTTTATATTTTATGCATACGATATCTCTTCCCTTGAAGATATGAAGTGCTTAACTTCCCGTCATCCTGACACTACTCATGTTCTTCATTTGGCCGCGCAAGCAGGTGTCAGACATGGGTTAACGCATCCTTTGTCCTATGCACACACCAATCTTTTGGGGTTTGTTCATATAATAGAAGCATGTCGTCATTGGAAAAAGTTAGAACACCTTCTTTATGCCAGTAGCTCTTCCGTTTATGGTGGCAACACAAAGTATCCTTTTTCTGTTCAAGACCCTGTGCGTCACCCATTATCTTTGTATGCCGCAACGAAACAAAGTAATGAACTTATTGCCTATGCCTACCATCACGCTTTCCATCTTTCCTGTACAGCGTTACGTTTTTTTACGGTATATGGCCCTTGGGGAAGACCGGACATGGCTATTTTTTTATTTACAAAAGCGCTTTTTGAAGATCAGCCCTTGACCTTGTTTAATGAGGGAAATATGTGGCGTAGCTTCACTTTTATTGACGATATTGTGGACAGCGTAATCCATCTATTAAGGGCACCGCCTTTCACAGCTCCCCTCTATCAATTGCTCAATTTAGGCAGCAATAATATGCACAGCATCAAAGAAGTACTGGAAATCTTAGAGCACCTCACCCAAAGAAAAGCTTCCATTCAACGAGAGCCTGCCCATATTATGGATGTGCCAAAAACTCAGGCCGGACTAGATCATCAGGACTTAATATTCGAATCAAAAACTCCATTAGCAGTGGGATTAGAACGATTTGTCACGTGGTATAAGCAATTTTATTTAGGAGCCTAATTATGCTGTTTCATCAACATCCTTCTATTGGTATCATTGGTCTTGGATACGTAGGGCTTCCCTTGGCGGTGGAGCTTTCTTTTCATTTCGATGTGGTGGGGTTTGATATTTCTTCATCTCGTATTGAAGAATTAATCCAAGGAAAAGATAGGACACAGGAAGTCTCTTCTCAGCGATTACAGCAATGTGCGGTGCGCTTCACAGATGATCCAGCACTTCTGGCACCTCAATCCCTTTACATTGTGGCGGTACCTACACCTATTACCCTGACGTTCGAACCAGATCTCAGTCTGTTAACCCGTGCATGTAAAACACTGAGTCCACTAATACGGCCAGGAAATATTGTGGTATTTGAAAGCACCGTATATCCTGGCGTGAGTGAAGATTTGTGTGGACGTTGGTTGACAGAAAATAATACATTCCAGCCGGGTATCGATTTTTTCCTAGGGTATTCTCCTGAACGCATTAATCCGGGAGACCGTCAGCATAGCCTTGCTTCTGTTACGAAAGTTGTATCAGGCCAAACTCCTGAAGTGACCAATATTTTGAAGCACCTCTATGGCAGTATTAATGAACATAATATTTTTGTGGCAAAAAGTATTAAAGTTGCAGAAGCAGCCAAAGTTTTAGAAAATACTCAAAGAGATATCAACATTTCTTGTATCAATGAAATGGCTCAAATTTGTCAGGCATTAGGTATTTCTGTCTATGATGTCTTAGATGCAGCGGAGACAAAATGGAATTTTTTACCTTTTCGTCCTGGTCTTGTGGGAGGGCATTGCATCGGTGTTGATCCTTACTATCTTG
Source organism: Holospora curviuscula (assembly GCF_002930195.1). GTDB lineage: Bacteria > Pseudomonadota > Alphaproteobacteria > Holosporales > Holosporaceae > Holospora > Holospora curviuscula. Next base: position 13,073 of record NZ_PHHC01000137.1, read on the forward strand.
CATTTTGCGCTAAACAGCACCACGTATCCTCTCACGTTATTTTAGCAGGACGACATATCAATGAAGAGATGACCCAAATGATGGTCAGAACTGTTCAGCAGCTTCCCTCTGGAAGCCGTATTGCAGTTTTAGGACTTACCTTTAAAGAAGGTGTCCCCGATGTACGTAATAGTAAAGCGATAGAAGTAGTCCAAGCTCTTAAGCAAACGTACTCACTTGATGTGTTTGATCCGTACGCACAAGCGGAAGAAGTATTCCGTATATTAAGTATTCCTCTTAACACTCAGTTTCAGCCTCCCTATGATGCTATTCTGCTTTTAGTGCCTCATACTGTGTACACAGCAATGCAGGTTGCTCAAATAGAATCGTTACTAAGACCTCAGGGATACGTATTTGATATCAAAGGAATTTGGCGTTCTTTTTTTTGGAAAGACCTTCACTATTGGACGCTTTAGAGGAATGGGGATTTAAATAAATAAACTATGAACAGACATGATATGGATGCTATACATTTTTTAGCACGTAATGATTTAACTATTCCCCTTCATCATTATATAGAACGATGGGGACAATGCCCTATAGAACGCTGTAAGATCATTGTAGTTTTAGGCGGAGACGGCTGGATGTTAAAAAGCCTTAGCCGGTATGCTTTCTTAGAAAAACCTTTTTATGGGTTAAAGTTTGGCAGTGTTGGCCATCTCATGAACGCAGGAATAACCAGAGATGGATTACAGTCTGCTATTGAGAATGCATTAGCGTATACGTATTTTCCTTTTTCTGTCACAGCACTAGGTAGTGGTTCTAATGTGCTATCGTTTCTTGTATTTAACGATATGTGCTTATATCGTCAACGCTATCAAGCATTGAAACTTAAAATATATATTGATGAGACCATAATATGTCCGTTGCTTTTAGGTGATGGCATCGTATGCAGTTCTTTGCTGGGAAGGTCTGCATATTATCACTCTGCCGGAGGGAAGTTTTTTGATCTTCCCTACATTTTGGGTCTTTGCGCACTTAACACTTCAGCCGCCACACCATGGAAAGGAGCGTTACTTCTAGCGCATCAAACTCTGAGCGTAGAACTGCTTAGTCCCGAGAGTCGTCCTGTTTTATTAGGGTGGGATGGACAAGATAAAGCCCTTGAATCAAGGTATACTAAAATTCAAATAAGTGCTCAAAGTACTGAAAGGATTACTTTACTGAAAACTGGGGCACCCTTTATAAAATAATCCTTGGTAGAATAAAGAAGTTTTAAAAATTATTTTTATAAAGGAGAAAACTCACAATCAAAACGCACCTCTGGTATTCATGAAGTGAGGAGCCTGGCGCAAAGTTTTAAAGTATTGATTTTATATTGAAGTAATGTTATGGGCTGATCTCACGTGTTGTTAGTGGAGTCCAGAACATTCTGACTAAACGAGAAGAGAGAATGCAAAAGTAGCAGTGAGCACAACGCTCTATGCCAAACATCAAATTTAGGACGGTTGGATAAAATTAATACGTACATTCCGCAATTCGGTTTTACCATCATTCCATAGCATAGTGACGTGATGGGACGATATCTTTTACATTTCGTAATACCCCTAAAAGTTGTAAATTTTTTTGAACTTCCACATTCTATGCGTAAGTAAGTTCATCTAAAATCAACATTTTTAGCTTTAACAGTAGGCTTTTTGCAACGCAAATGCACTGCTTGTTGCCTTTTAGAAAGTTTTAGAGAACAACGATATATTATTTCTTTAATTAAAAATATTCTTTTTTTTATTATAATAAAAAAGAATATCTAACATCTTGTGTATAATGATGAACTTAACGAATAAGAGATTTTTTATATTAACGACCTCGACTTTTTTGTGGAATACTGCTGGAGCATTGCCTGAAGATATAAAGACGCGCCCCCATATAAATATTTCTTCGAAAAACGACTTTCAGGAAATAGAGAAGATCTCCACATCCCAAAAAAATACTGAAAGTTCTGCTTCTTGGAGGGAACTCATACCAGTTCTTGACGATGCGAAAAATCTCTTTGAAGAGCGCGAACTAATAATCGGACCAGAGATTTCTTCTGAAGAGTTCAATCAAGCAATACAAAAGCTCAACGAAAGCTTAGAATTTGATGTAGAAATTTTGTCTGAAGTCTTAAAACCAAACAATGATTTCAAAGATAAACTTTGGAGTACACTATTTAAGAAATTTGATCATAAAAACCCTCGTCCATATATTGCTTGTTTACTAGCATTTTTTTACAAAAAATTAATACACATTTACCTTTATTCTAGTAAGAGGGATATGATTTTTATAAAACAACTGTATCAGACGTTAAGTTTTAATTTTATTTCCAAAAATACTCCTTTAAAGAAGAAAATTACTCAACTCTTTAAAAACAAAGAAAAGTTTACTTCTGAAGAGATGGATACTTTTAGAGAAATTGAGAGTATGGGGCCGCGCGAAGCTACAAAAAAAGTGGTAGATAATACAAGGCGCCTTATAAAAATTTTTATGGACAATTTTTCAACGACGCAAGCACTCCTTGAAGCTTTATCGGAGTGGGTAAAAAATAAGGAGCTCTTTCAGAAGCACAGTAAGCCCGAATTAGAAAGCTATCAGTATGATATTGCACAATCTTTACAAAAAATAATGAAAATCAAAAAAATCGTAGATCAAGTTTCCTTAGAACTAAGGCACATTGAAAAGGACGTGCAGAAAGTAAAAATGTAATATAGGATTACTCTGATACTCCAAGAGGTCCTGAAAAGATTAAATCATTTTAGGCTTCTAATGACCAGGGATGGCATGCTTGATATTTCATATTTTTGCATTTACTTTTCTTTCTAGAATTTATCTATAGCTAAAATAAATATGAGTGTACGTCAGAGAATGCGGTATCTAATATTAATAGAAGCCAAGAATAAGAATACCACTTTAGCATAGTGTAGGGCAATTTTGCACCATTGTTTAAGATAAACAATGGTGTTTTTACCCAAAAAAGGTAGTATATAGCAGTTTTTGTCTTAATTTCTCTGAATTTTTCACTTGTTCTTAACAAAATCATGAAAACTATACAATTTTTAGACGCTTGATTCACCATATCATCGCCAGCAGAAGCTTTGTCAACCAAAAAATCCCCTAAAGCTCGGTCTTCGATGCGTTTTGGAGATTCGCGTACAATTTTTGGGGTATATTATTTGTGAGACCTATTCGCACAAGAAATCAAGATGCATTCACAGCCAGCTGTATCCTTGGTGTTGAGCTCTCTTTTGAACAGTTTATTTTTTAATTATTACTGCGTGAGGGTGTATTTTGATAAAGTTTTTATTAATTATAAGCGACTCATAATAGGATGGATGCTGAATTTTTTCCAGACTTTCTTATCTCTTCCGAAAATCAATCGGCGATTTGTTTGATCTCCCTACCGTCATACGGGAAAAAATGGCACAATGGAGTGTTTTTTCTCAAAATCCAAACAACCGAATTCATATATTTCTGGTATCTTTTTGGCTAGACCACACCCCAAAACCTCTCAGCCTGGAAGATGGATTTCACAAATCCTAAACGTAATACAAAATATCGTGGTAACGGTGGGCTTTGTTGGAAGATTTTTTCATAAAAATATACGTTCTAAAAAAAATTACCCCTTCAGTGAGCGCATTTTATCTCGTGACTAAAATCTCTACAACTTATTAATAAATCCACATCTTTTCTTTAAACTTTTTTCTTTTAAACTGATCTTCTACCCCCCCCCCTTATTTCTGTGACAAGTCTAGTGCTCTTCATAAAATCTCATCCTTGTTTTGTAGTGGGGAGTAATCTTTTAAGGACTAACTCAAATTGTTTCAAGTATAAATACCGTTTTTAGAAATCATCTTTCTGGATTTCATAAAAGTTTTAACTTCTGAAACACATTGTTAGCAATAAATTTTATTTTTTCTATGTGCTATATTGTTAATAAAACGATCTCATTTTTGTAATACTTTTTTTCTTGTATTGAACCAAGAAAGTACATAAAACACAGGCGCAGCGATGAAGATTGAAGATATAGTGCCAGAAGCAATACCCACAATCATGGGTAAGCTGTAGCTTCCAATAACAGTTCCTCCTAAACCATAGAGTACTAATAACGCTGTTAGGGTGGTTAAAGAAGTTAGAATAGTTCGAGAAAGCGTTTCATTAATACTTAAGTCTACCAACTCTCCGCAGTTTAAAGTTTTTTTATATCCTCGGTTCTCTCGGATTCGATCACAAATAATCACGGTATCATTCACAGAGTACCCTGCAGTAATCAAAAATGCTACCATAGCTCCTTCGCCAATCTCCTGTTGAAAAAGTGACAAAAACAATAATAATGCAGAACAATCGTAGGCCAGGGAAATCCAGGTAGCAAGAGAAAACATCCAATCAAAACGAATCCATACATAAAGACCGATTCCAAGTAAAGCAAATATTAGAGCCCATAAGCTCGCTTGCATTAATTCTTTTCCTAATTTTGCCCCTATGCGATCATATTTTTCAAATACGACGGAATCTTTCAACTCTTCCTGGAAGCGTTTTTGAATACGAGTAAGATCTACTTTTTTATCCGCAGCACGAATTAAAACCATATGCTTTTTCGTATCTCCATACTGCTGAACAGTGGATTCTTTGCCAAAATTATCTGGGTGCTGCACGATACGGCGTAACTGTGCCAAATGAGGAGGACGAAAAAAACGCACCTCCAAGAGAATACCTCCCTTAAAATCAATCCCCCAATTAAGTCCTTTGTACCACAGTGTCCCTGCGGTAAAACAGAAAACCCCTATTAACAGGGTCATGGAAAACCATATATGTCGCGTTAAAGAAAACGGTAACGATAAACGAGAAAAAGAGAAAAGCGCCATAGTACCTCCCTTAAATCAGTATAGATGTAGACGGAAATCTTTGTAGCCAAAAGCTTACCATAGTACGGGTCATAGAAATCGCTGTGAACATAGAGGTCATAATTCCTATCGCCATAGTTACTGCAAATCCCCGAACTGGACCACTTCCAAAACCAAACAATAACCCTACGGCGATTAAAGTAGTTAAATTAGAGTCTATAACCGAGTTCATTGCTCTTCGATAGCCAGAGTCAATAGCGGGTAAAAGTTTTCGACCTAAGAGTAATTCTTCTTTTATACGTTCATTCACGAGTACATTTGCATCTACTGCCATTCCCACGGTCACTGCCATCCCTGCGATACCCGGCAAAGTAAGCGTCGCACCCATATAAATTAACACTGTTATTAAAAACAAGAGGTTAAAGCCGACAGCAATCACTGCAAACGTTCCAAACCATCCATAACAAAACCACATTAATGAGGCTACCGCCCCAATGGCTACAATAGTTGCAACGATACCACTTTGGATAGAATCTGCACCCATCCCTGGTCCTACAACTTTTTCTTCTAAAATAGTTAATGCAACAGGAAGAGATCCCGAACGAATCATGGTCGCCAATCCCTGACATTCTTCTAAAGTTTGATTTCCCGTGATTACTGCCTGACCGTTAGGAATATGGCTCTGAATTTTTGGAGCGCTAAGTATCACGTTATCCAAAACAATGGCCAGTACTCGACCTGTTTCTCGAGTAAGCTCAGAAAATTGATAACTACCTTCAGACGTCAACATCAACGAAATACAGGGGCGATTCTGCCCATCCTCTGCTACATGGTAATCCGCTTTTGCACTGGCTACATCTTTTCCTGTCAAAACAATTTCTTTGTCTAAACGATAGATACGTCCTTCACGATCTTTACACTCCCAGACATCTAGATTAGTCGATGTTTTCTCTGCTACCCAATAAAAGTTTAACTTTCCCGTTTTATTTAACCGACTTTTTACTTTTTCCGGGTCTTGAGATCCTGGAATTTGCAGCACAATATTACGATCTCCTTGGACTTGAATCAAAGGTTCCACCGTACCCGTTTCATCGACACGTCGTCGAATCACTTCTACACTTTGTGCTAATGCCTGACGTTGAAGTTCTTTTTTTAAGCGATTGCTGTAGGAAAAAAAAACATTTTTCCCCATAATCTTACAGTCCATATCCTTACTCAAAATATGACGGGCAACTTCCTCCATTTGTTTACTTTGTTGCAAAGATTGAAGTTCAAAAGAAATTCCGTTCCCATCAAACTTTAATGCGCGATAGCCTATTTTTTCCTTTAAAAATGCCTTTTTTAATCTTGAAGCATATTGATTGCTCTGATCTTTAAATAAATCTCCTGTTCGGGCTTCTAAAACCAAATGAACACCTCCTTGGAGGTCAAGACCCAAAACAATTTTTTTATAGGGCATCCATTGCGGAAGAATATTTGCAGGAATTAAGCTTGGTAATACTACCATGATACTAACACATACTAGAAGTGTTATCCATATTATTTTAAATCTAGATACGTATACCATTGCTTAGCATTTTCTCACTTACTTCATTTTTTTCATTATTCCATATTTATTCAAAAAGCTCAACTAGCACTATCGAAGATGGTGTGCAACGCGATAACTTAGTGCCTGAGTTATGTGGCTAGGTAAAATTTTTTCTGCTTGCTCTAGATCTGAAATGGTTTGTGCTACCCGCGCAACGCGATAGTACCCCCGCATAGAAAAGTCAAACCGATTGGCTGCTTTTAACAATATGTTTTTAGAATCCAAATCCATATCTAGTGCATGATCCAGAAGTGTTGAGGGACATTGGGCATTGCAGTAAAAATTTTGATCTTGATAGCGTAATTTCTGTCGATCCTGTGCTTGGCGAATTAGAGCGCGGGTATACTCTAATTCATCAAAAGGAGTAGGATCTGGAAAAGCTTTAAAATCGATATCCGATACGTTCATAAATAAATCAATACGATCTAAAAGAGGACCAGAAAGATTGTTTTGGTATCGGGTACCACACTCCGGGGCCTGACGGCATTCTCTGGAAGTTTTTCCTAAATACCCACATTTGCACGGATTCATAGCGGAAATAAGTTGAAAATTTGCAGGATATGTGACGTGATAATTTGCACGCGAAACCACTGCCTGTCGAGTTTCCATAGATTGACGCAAGGCGTCAAGTACACTTCTTGAAAATTCGGGCAGTTCATCTAAAAACAAAATTCCTTGATGGGCCATAGAAATTTCTCCTGGCGTTCCCTTCAGCCCGCCACCTACCATGGACGCCATGGATGCAGAGTGATGAGGAGCACGAAAAGGACGCTGACGCATTAATCCCCGTCCCTCTTTCAAAACACCAGACAAACTATGAATCATGGTCACTTCTAACGCTTCTCTTGGGGTGAGAGGATTCAATAAACTCATTGTACTTTTAGCCAATAATGATTTTCCTGTTCCCGGAGGCCCTACCATTAACGCGTTATGACCACCAGAAATACTAATAATTAGTCCCCATTTTGCATGAATTTGTCCGTGAATTAACCCAAAATGCTCCGTGGAAGGCTCTATTGAATCTAAAATAGGCTCCGGTACACTGAGCACCTGACTTCCTTTAAAATGATTTACCAGTTCTAAGAGATGGTGGGGTGCTAAAATAGATAGCTCTCCTCCCCAACGAGCCTCAGGTCCACAGGCTCCCGGACAAATCAATGTACGTCCTAACGAGGCGGCTAAGAGGGCACTGCTTAATACACCAGATACAGGTTTGATACTGCCATCCAGACTAAGTTCTCCTAAACTAATAGTGTATTTAAGCTCGGGAGGTAAAATTTCTAGTCCCATCATTAATCCTAGTACGAGGGGTAAATCATAATGACTGCCCTCTTTAAGAATATTTGCGGGGGATAAATTAATTGTAATGCGCTTACACGGAAATCCAATACCAATAGATTGCAGCGCAGAACGTACGCGTTCTTTTGCTTCATTTACTGCGCGATCGGGAAGACCTACAATACTTAACCCCGGAAGGCTTCCGGAAACAAATTGAACTTGTACTTCAATTAACAATGCTTGAATCCCTTGAAAAGCAACCGTAGACAGTGTATGAACCATTTTCTGTAGAAGTTATTGTTTAGTTATTTATGATAAAAAATTAATAAATTTTGTCAACACATAAAAAATATAAAAATTTATTAATTTTTACAAATTAATTCTTTTTTTTATTGATAGATTAATACGTTCGGTCTCATAAACTTGGGATCAAAATAATGTTAGGGTACAGTCATAAAAGACCCTGTTCAACATAAAAATTATAAACGCTTTCATATTTTGAAAAAGAAATTTTGAGAAATGTAATAGTTGTAGTAGTTGTATTATACTGAAGTACGAATAAAAATAGCCCCATACAGCGAAGATTTAAGATCAAAAGTAAGAAGCTTATTAGAGAGCGGAGATAACAAAAAAAGACAGCGATAGTATTTAAATTAAATCGAGAAAGAGTTTTAAATTGGCATGCTAGGTATAAAAATAAAGGTCATTATTTACGAAGAACGCTATTGGACTAAAGCCAAAAGTAACAAAATTAATTATAGAGCAACCTATCATTTCATAAATCTACTAGAGTATGTCATTACGAGATTGTAGCCCACATCAAAAGTGCCTTTACGCATAAGCTGGAACAGTATGATTTTGTATTTTTGATGTGTCTGGTTGCTATACCCCGCCATTCTTTAAATTTCTGAACCGTATTTTCAATACTATATCTGAGCTTGTAAAGATCAGTATCAATCTTGCTCTAAATGATTCTATTGCTTTTGTGTGGAATCACAGGATTAATGCCCCATACTGTAACATGATCCATTATAGCATTTGTATCATAAGCCTTATCTATTATCCAATGCTTAGCGTCTATATCCGCTATTCATTCATGAGCTTGAGTACAATGGTTTCTGGA
>NZ_PHHC01000138.1 GCF_002930195.1 Holospora curviuscula
GAATAGGGTGCATGGGATGTATGAGGTATTCTTAGAGGCTTTGTGCGCAGCGCTATGCGGGGCTGAGGGATGGCAAAATGTTGAGTTTCAAGATCTGTTTTCTCCCTGGGTCATAAGTAAAAATAGCCCGGCAATATTATAGCAATCGATGGAAAGGTATCAAGGCGCAGTTGAGATGTTACATAAGATACGCGCTTTTGCTAAAGAGGCTAGGCCAAGGGAATAGATAAAAGCAAGGAGATCACAGTACTCCCTAAGGTATTGGATTGGCTGAATCGTAGAAGATCTATTGTCACTAAAAATCATGGGTAAAGGAGAAAATTATATATTCTCTCTCAAAGGTAATGAGGGAAATCTTTTAGATGATGTGACGCGATATTTTGAAAAAGCACCATTAGAAAAGATTAAATATTGCTCAAATTATGATAAGGGGCACGCTAAGGTTGAAGTTAGAAAATGCTCGGTAAGTCAGGATAGTCAATGGCTCATCTTAAATACTCCTAATGGGCTTTCCATTAAAAGCATGGCGCGAATAGAATCGATTCCTGAGATAAACGGCAAGTGTTCTAGTGCAGTGCGGTATATCTTCTTTAGAAGCCACTCTTGAAACAATGCTCTCATATATTAGAGGTCATTGGGCCTTACATTGGCTAGTACAGAGGTCATTTGGTGAGGATCAAAGGAGAATACGGAAGGAAAACGCTCGCCACGGTAGGCAATAAGCAGGAATATAGCTCTGAACAAGCTCATGTGCCAGGACAATCAATCAAGAGGTTCAGAAAAATGAGGGGGCTGGAGTGACGACATACTTTTCTGTATTTTGCAACAAAATTTTTTATGAGGTGGCCGTGACCGTGTACTAGATTGCTTTTTTTATCCACAACACTATGGTATTTAGGTTCCTTTATTTTTTTTTCCTCCGTTAATTCTTCGTTGTTCACAAGCTTTGGTAGTTTTGACACCGTGTGAATCAATGCTGCGGTAGCTCGGGTTTTTACTTTCACCAGCTTTTATCCGAATTATCTTGACAAGCGTTACTAGTACTTTTTTCCATATTCTTTTTATCCTGAAGCTTCGATAAAACGACTGTACCGTAGAGTATGGCGGAAAATCTTTAGGAAGCATTCGCCATGGGCAGCCGCTCTTTATTATGTAAAATACTCGATTAATTCTATTACCTACTTGTCCCATTCAAAATGACCCTTAATGAGCGCTTATTCATGATCTGTTAAACCCCTTGGATTACGTGTTCTTATTGCCTCCAAGCTTCCCTATACTCCCTCCTTTTATTCATGAATACAGATTCTAAATATGTATTTTTTCACGCGCCTCCCCAGAGGTAAAGTGTTGTGATCACTAAAGCCTAATATTTTAAACCTTTTATAGACAGGGGCAATACCTCTTGCATCCAATAGCCTAGTGATCTTTTGTCATGCTTTATCTTCGTTATTTTCAATATAAATTTTTAGCTGATTTGTCTATGCTTCCTTTTCTTCCTAATCGTACTTTTAAGCTTAATGACTTCTTCTGTTTGGTAGCTTACCTACTTTCTACTTAACGCTTTTATTTTAATTATTCCCTAAGTTTATGTATTCTATTACGCTTTTATTTAATTTTAGCCTGTATGATACTTTTACCATCTCTATGATCTTTTTGACAATTTCATTTTCAAGCTAAATTTACTATGTAAGATTCTAGTGAAAAACTTATCAAATGTTTGCGAAGAATTTTAACAAAGTTTAATATATTTTTTCAAATTATAGTGTGCGTTTTACAACACAGTCTAAATATTTTTTTTTACTTTACAAAAAGAGTGTAACAAGTACGAAAATATTCTAAGATTTTTTAATTATTTTTGTTTTTAAAAAAAGTGAAGATTTTTTGCTTAAAATATATATTTTTTTCCATGCTCATTCCGTCTTTGGGAGTTTCAGGAGGGGTTCAAAAGTTAATGCAATTTGATACTTCATCCTGTTATAAAGAATTAAAAAAAAGTGGAAAAATTTCTCAGATAGATTGCGATACATTATGCGCCTGGATAGCAGAGATGGTACCTTATATTCTGTCAAATAAAAGGTTTTCTTTTTATAATGAGCTTGTTGAATGTATAGAAAATGTAAAAAAAGAAAGTTCGAAACAGGATACTTCTTACGAGTTATTGAATACCATTGAAAAGAAAGCGCGTCCATTGTTAGAATGTTCTCTAGAGCAAGGATATTTTTTTAATCTGAGCACAAATTTTGAAGCGTTACTTTCAAAAAATTCTTCAACAGAAAGTTTTATTGAAATGACCAAGGTTCTTATGAGTCGATACACTGATCCAGATTTACAGGAAAAATTAGAACAAAAAATATTTAAAAATTTAGCAGAACACCAAAATTTTTCAAGATTAAAACTTTCAATAAACAAGATATTTAATTGTTCTAAGCGATGCATTATTACGAAAAAGCTTACGATAGACGGAGTTCAAATTCCTTTGTCTCAAGAGGAAAAAATAATTTTTATAACCAAGCTAGGAGGTAATTTTCGGGTGCGTTTACCCTCCCCCGCTGAAGAAAGATGTTTTCCTTTTCGATGAAATATTGAAGCAGGCTAGTATTGCTTGGTAGTTTAGAAGAGAGTTTTTTTATAACTCGTGAACCTCAGTATCCGATGATTACTTCTGTTGTAGAAGCTCGAACTAGGTTATGTCGCGTACTCTTAAAGATATCCCCGTAAATGACGCAATTTAAATAATTTTTCTTAAATAGTAAAAACCTTGATAAACTACCCAAATATTTTACAATTTTTATAGTTGTGAGTTATATAGGTATTATCAATGATAGCTTTTTTTGTAAAATTTATGGTTGTTTCCATGGGAATTGTGTCTTTGGGAGTTTCAGGAGGAATTCGAGAAATGATGGAATTTCATATCTCCCCTTGTTATAAAGCGTTAAAAAAAAGTGGGAAGCTTTCTGATGTAGGACATTTTAAATTACGCAAACGAATCTCAGAGATGGTGCCATATATTTTTCCACAAAACCGGGCCTGTTTTTATGATGCGCTTGTGGAGTGTATAGATCGTGTCACAAAAGAGTCTTTGTTACAACCCCCTTCCTATAATCTATTGACGGCCATCGGAAAAGAGGTTCGCTCAAAGCTTGGAAAATTTCTTAAGCCATCATATTTTTTTGATATTGAGGAGGATTTTAATACAATATTTTCAGAAAAAAGTTCAAAAAAAAATTTTATTGATATGACACTAAAGCTTATGGAGCGGTATACTGAGCCGTATTTACAGACAAGACTAGAGAAAGAGATATTTAAAAATTTGGCTAACCATCGAGAATTTGTAAAATTAAGGCCTACAATAAACACTATTTTCGATTCATCTAAACGTTCCATTATAGTAAAACAATTTTTAGTTCACAATGTTTATGTCCCTTTATCTCGAGAGGAACAAATTGTTTTTATACCTAGTTTGGGCGGCAATGTACGGGTACGTCTAATTTTTCAGGAACAGGATAAACGACACGCTTCTTTCTAAATTTTTAATGAGAAGATATGTTTTGGCGTGACGCATTGTTTCAATCTTTATAAATATAGATTTAATTGTCTATTATCCAGTCACAAGAATAATGGGTTCTAATAGGCATACTCGGAAAAAGAGGTTTAAATTATTTTAGCCAGTTTAGGCACGAGATTTTAATCCAGAGGACGCGACATTAAAGATGAATAGCACCCGCATTTGGCATAGCGTTTGGTAATTCCGTGCCATTGTTTGAGATAAAGAAAGGCATTTTCAATCAAATGATATAGTGCTTAGAAATTTTGTTTATAATTTTCTTTAATTCTGCGTTTTTCTACTGAAATTATCGCAATCATACCATGTTCAGTCGCTTAATTTATCCTATGCCTGGGATGAGGTTTGAAGTGTGTGCAATCGGCTAAGGTAGCATCTGTAAGACTCGATTCGGACATGTATACTAAACGCACCCACGGCCATGTGTATGGTGGTGTTACGCTTCTTTTTAAACGGTTTGCTTTTTGGTTTGCACCTCGTGCTTTTGCTCCGTGAGGAGGGGGACTTTGATGGGGTTGGCATCTATCATAAGCCAGTCACAATCGGAATGGACAATAAGCACAATAAGTTTTTGCAGCAATTGTTACCCGATTATATTGTCTATCCGAGAATAAATTGGCGATCCATATTGTTCTACTCTCCGTAATTCGGCGGAAAAGAGTGGTCCAGAGCATCCGTTCTAAAAATTCAAAAAATAGTATTGATCTATTTTCGGGTGTCCTTAGCGTGGCTAGAACACCACAAACTCTCTTTTTAACTAGAAGATGGGGTTCCATAACGCTAAACATAATGCAAAATATCATAGCGACCAGTGGTTTTGTTAGGAAGTGTTTTCAGACAAATACACAGTACCATGAATCATCCCATCCTAACATAGGTGTTTAGTCCCGCCAAGAAATGGTTAGGATTAATTGTAAAATATTCTGGATGAATTATCCACTGATTTAGAATAAATTGCCAAGGAGTTTTGCCTTTGATGGCTTTAAGTCGTTTAGTGAAGGTATAAGCCATTAGATAGGCATGCAGATGCTGTTTCAGCTCATCATGAGATGCATAATGGAAATTGTTTACAGTTG
>NZ_PHHC01000010.1 GCF_002930195.1 Holospora curviuscula
TTATGGAAAATCTTCTTAACAAGACAATTGAAATTTCAGAACCCCAGAATGGGCGGTGTTCGCCAAAAGATGGGTCGTTGAACGAACCTTGGCTTGGCTCAATCATTATCCAAGATTGTCTAAAGCGTAGGAAATGGCTGTAGCAGCTTTCGAAAATAGGGTGAGGATCGCTCTTTTATGCGCTTGTTAAGGGGGATCGCTCATCCATAAATCCAGGTTCTAAAATGCATAAAAATCGTTTTTTGAAGATACTGGCTGCGTTATGTGGGCTACAAGACTTTATTTTTTTACAATAAATTTTTTCTTTAGAGGTTCTGTAATGCCAAAAAATCCTTAGATAAACCAAGCAAAAAAAATAATTTTTTTAAAATTTTTCTATCTATCTATCTAGAGTAAAATGGTTAAAATCCCAACATTAAGGCACCTCTAGAACGGATAATCCATAGCATTAACCCTGTTTCTAAAACAAAATTTATGAAGTACCGCTTTATTTTTAATACTTATAGTAAATCATATTGTATTAGGTAAGGAAAAGAAGCGGGTTATAGCCACATATTATTGAGAAAATTCTGTGAGCAAATTCTGTAATTCTATTCTTAGTACATCGTTTCATATTGTTCCAGAATTTCTCTATGGAGTTCAAGTCAGAAAAATTGGCAGTAAGAAAATTAGTCTGAAGCAAAGCGATTCAATCACTTCTTTTGTCTTATCAGAGTTATGGACTGAGGCACGATCCAACGTCACTCCTTGTCAGGGTTGTAGCGCTTTGGTTCAACACTGTTCTGCCCAATGATTAAAAAGATCCGCATTATAAGAATCATTAAAAACCATGGGTGCTGTAGATGGAGTGTTTACTAAGCCGTCTACACTATAGATTTTTTTGGAATCGTTACCACGCTTCTTACCTACACGCTGTTTAGTTTTTTACTCCATCACTCTACCTTTGTTTTTTATGTGATCAAGAGAGAGGATCCATAGAATTTAAGATAGACTATCAATAGAATTTTATCCAAAAATTTTCATCTTATAAACTGTTTACAGCGTTTATAAACGTGCTAAGGATAGGGAAATTTGGAAAAAAATGATGTACGATCTTGTAGAAAAGAGCTGTCTTAAAGTCGGTTGAAATTTAGCGTTAAACTAGAGTTTGATTGACAGAGTGTGTTAATACAACTGATCTCTCTAAGAAGTAAGGCATTGATGGGTAAAAAAGCTAAAAGGTCGTGAGCATCTTATCTTATCGACACCCAAAGCTACCGTTTCCATAGAACCGTGTGTGATTCCAGGGCACATGATACAGTGCCAGATAGCGCAAAATTATGAAAATGTTTTTAGAAAAATTTCTAAAGAAACTCATGAAAATCTTTGAACGCATCATGTATGGATGGGCTGTATTCGTAAAAAAAGGTACAAAGAAGTCCCTTGGCGTGGTTAAATTACTTTTTAAGACGCTCTAAAGGTTATGAAATTTTTCTCTGTACAGGACAAAAGTTTATCTCCCTGTAAATACCCGCTCAATTACAGTTTTTTGATTAAAAATTGACGCAATATCATTCACGAAATTGTTAACCGAACGATCAATTTTAAAAAATAATTCCCGCAGCAGATCCAAGCCAACGCGTAACACGCTTTTTTCCAAACGACCATGCTTTTTCTTTTTGATAGGGGC
>NZ_PHHC01000139.1 GCF_002930195.1 Holospora curviuscula
ATCTAATATCTCTCTTCTGCTGTGTTTCACAGGCCTGCCAGCCTTCTTAATATTTGGTATAAAATATTCCGATATTAATTCCCATTCTTTGTCTTTTAAATCTGTCTCATACGCTCTTCTATTCATTTATATTCCTCAATTGCATCCAACATCATCCAGATACACTAACATATCTCTCATTTGCGGACAAGCTCTAAGGGGGTTAAGGTCCAGGAATGGCGGGCTTGTAGAGTATTCATTTCCTTGGTTAGATCATTTTAGATATTCAAAGATTTATGAGCGCTCTACTGCATCAGCTAAAGTGTTTATTCCATTATCCTTCACTAAAATAATCCTCAATAAGTTAGAATAATGGTTTACCGGACTGTTTGCTTAGTAAAGAGAAACTGCTGCTTGAAACCAGTAATTTTCTATGATAGAATTTATTCTGATTCGGGGTGTAGCGCAGCCTGGTAGCGCGTCTGCTTTGGGAGCAGAATGTCGGAGGTTCAAATCCTTTCACCCCGACACATTAAGGCGTTGCTTTTTTAAAAAATTTAAACTACAATAGTGTACATTCTTCTTTTATTTGATATTTGTGTCTAACTCTATTCCTATGACGGAGCGCGGATTGCGCCAGCTTCAAGATGAATTAAAAACATTAATGTTTATAGAAAGACCTCAAGTTATTGCAGAAATTGCCAAAGCTCGCGCTTATGGAGATCTTTCAGAAAACGCAGAATACGCTGCAGCCAAAGAAAAGCAGCATTTAGTGGAACGGCGGATTCGCTATATTGAAGAGCGTATCTCCCGAGCTCAAATTGTAGATTTGCGCACATTGTCTGGAAATAAAGTGTTTTTTGGTGCTTATGTTCTTTTGGAAGATGAGGAGCGAGAGATAGAGTATCAAATTGTGGGAACAGATGAAGCGGATATTAAACAAGGGAAAATTTCTATTGAAGCTCCGTTAGCAAAAGCATTGATTGGAAAAGAAATTGGAGATGAGGTAACACTTTTTATTGTGCAAAAAGAAAAAAGATTTTTGATTAAAGCCATTCGTTATATTTCCGATGTAGATTCGTGCACCACAGAATCTTTTTAGAGGATCGAGCATCACTGACGTTCTCAGAATCATGCTTAGGAATTGATCTTGGAAGAAAATTTACAGGAATTTCTATTTCGAATCCTGAAAATATTATAGCAGTTCCGTTAAAGGTTTTACCTACTTCTTCCTATAATCGTTTAGCAAAAAACATCATAAGCATTCTGAATGAATATTCTGCATCCTGGATAGTATTAGGTCTCCCTTTAAATCTTAATGGATCTTGGAGCAAAGGTTGCAGTTTAGTTGTAGAGTTTGCCCAGCATCTTGAGCCCTACCCTGTATGTCTTTGGGATGAGCGTTTAAGCACCGTATCCGTTCAACATCTTACATTAGTTAAAACAAAAAAAATTGATGCTCAAGCTGCAACTGTTATTTTACAACACGCACTAGATCGATTAAACAATTTAAAGATAGAAATAAAAAACAAAAAAATGCTTTAGATAAAATCCTATTCAAGAGAAGACAATGAGTGACAGATTTTTAAATAAAAGTTCTAAACCAAATGTTTAACTTTTTCATACTGAAAAGGGCTTTTTAAGATAGCCCCAAAAGTTTTTTATCAATATGCTTTTTGATTTTT
Organism: Holospora curviuscula; assembly: GCF_002930195.1. GTDB lineage: Bacteria > Pseudomonadota > Alphaproteobacteria > Holosporales > Holosporaceae > Holospora > Holospora curviuscula. The sequence goes on from NZ_PHHC01000139.1 coordinate 1,665, forward strand.
TTCAATCTTGTAAGTCATTAATGGAGCAACATCTTCCAAAACCACTTTTTCATCAACCACTACTTCTTTCAGTCCCTGTAAGGAAGGAAGATCGTACATCGTATCTTGTAGCACTTTTTCTAAAATAGCGCGCAAACCCCGAGCACCACTTTTTAATCGTAAACTTTCTCGAGCCACAGACCGAAGTGCACCACTAGTCACGGTTAGTTCTACACCCTCCATAGCAAATAATTTTTTATATTGTTTAATCAGTGCATTCTTAGGTTCGGTTAGAACTTTAATGAGTGCCTCCTCATTTAAGTCTTCCAAAGAAACAATTACTGGAAGACGTCCAACAAATTCAGGAATCATACCATAATCTACTAAATCTCTTGTTTGGATATAATTCAACACATTTTCGGAGTTAAATTTATCCTGAGCGGGATGAGACAAAAATCCGATTGCTTGACCCTTGAGACGTTTTCCAATAAGCTGATCCAATCCAGAAAAAGCTCCCCCACAAATAAACAAAATTTCCGAAGTATCTACTTGAACAAACTCCTGCTGAGGATGCTTTCTCCCCCCTAAAGGTGGCACTAATGCTTTAGTCCCTTCAATAAGCTTCAATAATGCTTGTTGAACCCCTTCTCCAGAAACATCTCGACTAATAGAAGGATTATCTCCTTTTCGAGCAATTTTGTCAATTTCATCAATATAAATAATTCCTTTTTGAGCTTTCTCAATATCATAATCCGCATTTTGGAGTAATTTTTGTACAATATTTTCTACATCTTCCCCTACATATCCTGCCTCTGTCAACGCAGTAGCATCCGCTACAACAAAAGGAACATCCAGGGTCTTTGCAAGCGTCTCTGCAAGTAGGGTCTTTCCACATCCTGTAGAGCCAATCATTAAAATATTAGACTTTGAAATTTTTACATCGCTTCCTGCAAGATTATCGTGCTCAATGCGTTTATAATGATTGTACATCGCCACGGAGAGAACACGCTTTGCCCTAGACTGACCAATAACGTGCTCATCTAACACTGCCTTAATCTCCCAAGGTACCGGAATTCTATTTTTACTATCCCCAGAACCTGAAAATCGATTTCTTCGATTTTCTTCTTTCAAAATATCGTTACATAACTCAATGCACTCATTACAAATAAACACTGTAGGCCCAGCGATTAATTTTTGTACTTCATATTGACTTTTTCCACAAAAAGAACAACGCAAAATGGTTTCTGTTTCTATGCCATTTTTTTTATCCATTTAGTGCTCCCTTCTGTTACATATTAACTTCATTATGCCATAAAGGCCTAAAAAAAACATCCCCCAAAAATCAAATTAGAACGATAACCAAATTCACTGATTATCTGGTCGCATTCCAGGCTCCATAACATGATCTACAATGCCAAAATCAACAGCTCCCTGAGCAGACATAAAATTATCTCGCTCCATGGCTAGGGTCACTTCTTCCAAACTTTTTCCGGTGTATTCTGCATACAATTGATTCAAAAGTCTTTTCAGGTAAAGAATTTCTTTCACATGAATTTCAATATCTGTAGCTTGTCCATGCGCTCCTCCAGAAGGCTGGTGAATCATAACCCGTGCATGAGGAAGAATATACCGCTTTCCTTTTTTTCCCGCCGCCAATAAAAAAGATCCCGCTGAACACGCTTGTCCCAAACATACTGTTACCACGTCAGAACGAATATATTGCATGGTATCATGAATGCTGAAAGCTGAGGTTACAACACCCCCTGGAGAATTAATATACAAAAAAATATCTTTTCCTGGAGATTCTGACTCTAGAAATAACAGCTGAGCACACACAAGAGAAGCACTATGATCTTCTATAGGACCCGTCAGAAAGACAATACGTTCTTTAAGTAAGCGTGAATAAATATCGTAGGCCCTTTCCCCTCTTCCAGTTTGCTCCACCACCATGGGAATTAAATAGCTTTTTTCAAACTCCGTCATACTAAACTCCTTTTTAGACTTTTCTGGGTTTTCTTAAATACATGCTATACAATCACATTTCCCTCCTTTTTCTCACTTTCTGTAATTTTAATAGAAGGATCACCCTCTTCCTGGAAAGAAATTTTCTGTTCTAAAATAACCTCCGTACAAGAATTGCCTTGTACGGAAAGCATCCCCTCGGTTTCCTCTAAAGGACGGTCTATTCCTATCTCTAGATCCGAATTCTGATGGTTTGGATGGGGTAGGAATTGAACATTACTCAAAGGAATTTCTTGAATGTAAGCCGATACTGAGAGATCTTGCGTAAGTTTTTCCGAAAGCTCTGCATATTTTTGTTGTACAAAAGATGAATCTTTCCATACAGAAGGAAGAATTTTTACAGGGGGCTGGCGACCACATTTTTTAACAATATTCTCCATCACTTTATCCGAAATGATTATGTCCTGAATCAACTCATTAAACGAACTATCTTCTAGATATTGACGCAGTACACTTTCATTAGAAGCGTTAACTTTACGCCTATAAGCGTCTAAAATTTCTAAAATCTCTCCAGAAGTCGGAGTACAGCTTTCAGGATTTTTGAGCGCATAATCTTTGATAAACATTTTTTTCAAAAGAACACACCGAGCTATTTCCTGATACCAATCTTGGCGATGATCTTCCGGAATTAAGCTATTAAATGCTTCATTAGCTTCGTATTGCCTTTGTAAATCACGTGCATAATCTTTGATCAGTATGTCCGAAACAGGGATCTCGTGCATCTGAAAAATCTTTACTTCTAAATATTCTTTTTGAATTTGGTAGGAAAGCGCTTGAATACGTTTTTTCAAAAATAGCTTTGCTCTTTCGAGTAATTCTTTGAGATCACAGTTCGCTGTATATTGGGCACTCTTATCATCCAGAGCACACGCAACTGTACGTTGCACATCTTCCACCAATAAGGAAAAATTTACTCTTTTTCCTGCAAGGGCCTTTGAAGAGGGTACTGTAGAAAGAAAATGAGGAATTTTAACGCGTTGTGATATCATATACCCCGGCTCGATGCCAATAAATTCTTCAATTGCGTACTCAGGGTGCTCTCCTTCTACTAAAGGTATTTTCGAAACAACACTTCGTTCTTCTTGATTATCTTTAAAATTCATGCGCACAAACAACATATCCCCCCATTGGGAAGCGCGAGGAGTTTCAAGAGGCTCACACCGCATAAATTGCTGAAGATATCGTTCTACGAAAGTACGCAGCTCATCTTCTGAGATATCTTCATCCAAGACAGGCAATAAAACATCAGACCATTCGGTATCTGGAAATTGAGATGGATATACAAAAGTAATCTCCACAGGAAGATCTGACGTAACTCCTAATTTTACATGAATAGGGTCAGGAAACTGTACAAAATACTTGGATGATCCTTTATGTTCTGGAATTTCACGAACTTTTTCTATCAATACTTGGTTTAAAACTGAAGAAACAATCTCGTTTTCATGCATATCAAAGACAATATTCAAAGGAACCATACCTAATCTAAACCCAGGAACCTTCTGCTTTGCCGCACGCTTACGAACTTCTCGATCAAGCGCTTCTTGAATAGAAACCCCACTTAGAGTGATAGAATGTACTTCCTGTATCTTTTGTTGTAGCATGAAATTTTTTTCCTTTTACTTAGTTGGTGCGGATAAAGGGACTTGAACCCCCAAGGCTCACGCCACCAGAACCTAAATCTGGCGTGTCTACCAATTTCACCATATCCGCAAGTTGAAACCCTGAATATTGTAGCATTTTTTTTGATAATGTCTAGAGCTGTTGACCAAAGAACAGTAAGTCTCATTTTGAATGTTTTAAAAAAACTGCTTAAAAAAATAATATAGTACAATAGATGTTTTAAATTATTAAATAAGATCAAATTAAAAAAAATAAGTATTTCTTAGTTGGAAATTTTTTTATGTTGTTATACTATTACTTTGCATAAACTGCACAAGCATGTTAGCATAAAAAAAGAAACGTTCACCAGCCTATAAAATTAACGATTTTAAAAAAGCACTAAGACATGTCGACATTTAAGTTTACTTTAAAATTATTAAGTGATACATTAAAAATGAACGAAGGAAAGAAAAGCGTGTGTAAATTTGTCATATCTGGGTGCAACGGGCCTGAAATGAATTAACTTGTTGAACATTGGCTCGACTAGAGTGCGTTCTTTATAAAGATCTGCGTCAAATTCTCTGAGATTTTTTTTCCATGGATTGTGGGGGATAACGGCTTTGTTGCGGCCAGCATAATGAACAAGGTCATCGGCATCGTAACATTTTATCCGTCAATAGCGTTTTAAAGTCAAAATTGTTCGTTAAGTTTGTTCGT
>NZ_PHHC01000140.1 GCF_002930195.1 Holospora curviuscula
TACCATCTCTGTTATTTTTTTTGATTTTCTCATCATTATAATAAATATAATCCTATTTTCAAACTAAATTACTATAAAAAAGAACCCAGAGCAGCGCTGGCTTAGTCAGTAATCAATCCATAGCACTCATGCGTTTTAACGGGTCTTGACTGTGGATCTTTTTAATTATTGGATAAAATAGTGTTGAATCAAAGTCTTAAAGCTTGGCCTAATTACAGATCATGCTTCATTCCATCAATCACAAAAGACGCATTCCATTTGTTGGCTGAAAAATAATATTTGTACTCCTTATTCACTATAGTAATTTAGCTTGAAAATGAGGTTAGATGTATTATCCTTGTCAGCACATGATAAAAAGACTATAGCGTCTAGACTTAAAAAATACGTACTAAAATATATAAAATTGGGTAATAATCAAAATCAAAGCGCAACAATAGTGATGGTGAGTAAGAGTAGCGTAACTATAGGGTGGATATGCTAGGAAAAAGAAGGCGTTATTAAGCCTAAAGCACAATGAAGCAGCAAAGAAACCATAGATCCAAATCCGCTGAAAATTTATGTTGAAAATAACGAAGATAAACTATGAGCAGAGGGATTTAACACAAGCATTACTTTTGTCTATAAAAGGCTTAAAAAGTTAGGCTTTAGCGATAAAAATGCTTTTTATCTCTGGGGAGGCGTGTGAATAAATACATATTAAAAAAATATATCAAAATAACGATAATAAAAGAAAAGAGAAACTATTTAAAATTGTCGTATTCATGATCATAAGGGTTTAAGAATTAAGAAGAAAGAAAGATTGAGCCATGAGAAATCGGGTAGACGTTTTGGAATGGGTCAGCAGACGATAGAAGGAGTACGCGTTTAAAACCCATATTCGTTCACTATAAGCTATCTAGAACAATGGACATGGACTGTTTATAACACGATATCACAATGGATCCTGATGCCGATCAGCCAGAGCGCTTTTGGGTTAGCGCTGTTAGTATTTTGAAAGCGCTAAGATGTCTTGGGGTTTACTATAAAAAACCTTAAATCATCCAAAGGTGGATCCAGAAAAAAGATCTGTATTGTAGTAAAAGCGTGATGAATTAAACAAAAAAGTTGATGAACGTGGAGTTGGCCATGATATGTCAAGAACGCACGAATATTCTGTAAAAGAGAAGCGTTGTTACGGCAAACAGGATTGGGGTGCAAAAAGTAGAACAAATGACATCGGCGCTTTAATGGGCTCTACTTTAGGGGCCATTGCATTGCTTACGGGTTCTGTAGAGGTATTGACTTATTGGATAGAAGTAATGTCCCAGA